>JAFLUG010000047.1 GCA_022508885.1 Oscillospiraceae bacterium
TACGACCGAAACCATTGATTGCAACTTTAACTGCCATTGGAATATTCCTCCTGAAATTAGAAAAATTTGATATTTAATATCAACTAATATTATACTAAATTTCCCAGAAATTATCAAGTAAATTCGCAAAAATTATCTGACTGAAAAATGTAAACATTTCCTAATATTTTTTGTTAATTGTGCACAAAAACATGGGATGTCTGCTACGCAAATAACCCCATAAACCACAGTTTTTCAATATCACTCACTTGAAATTCTTTCCCATTAAGATACTCAAGAATTCCTGCGTCTGTTGTGAATTTAAATCTGAGCTTATACGAGCACAGTGCCTGAGTTTTAGCTTTATACCGTTTATTACGCTGATTATCGCCGTATTTGCCGTCGCCAAGAAGAGGGCAACATATGTGTGCGAAATGCGCGCGGATCTGATGCGTTCTTCCCGTAAGCAAGTCAACCTCGACCAGCGAAAGCTCACCCTTGCTTTTCAGGACTCTGTACTTTGTCTTTATCGTAAGAAAATCCGGCTTAGGGCTGTCGGAAACTATAACGCGGTTTTCCTCAGAAAGCTTTTTAAGATATGCAGTAAGTGTCGCAGCATTTGGCTCGGGCTTCCCGAAAACCGCGCATAAATACAGTTTTTCCACTTCCCTGTCCTTTAGCTTCTGATTAAGGATACGCAAAGCTTCAGCGTTTTTTGCTGCAATTACGATTCCGCTTGTATTTCTGTCGATTCGGTTTACAAGCGCGGGAACAAAGCTCTGCTCGTCCTTTGGAGAATACTCGCCATTTTCCTCAAGATACCTTAAAATCCTGTCAATAAGAGTATCGGCGGAATTTTCGTTGTCCTCATGAACAACAAGTCCGCACGGTTTGTCGCACAAAAGAATATTTTCGTCCTCATAAATAACGTTTATTTCCGAGGAAATATTTTCGTCCTTTATCTCGATTGGCTTTTTCGACAGCAGCTCGTCGCTGAGATAAAACCTGAAAACATCGCCCTCTTTCAATATTGTGTTAGGTTCTGCTTTAGTGCCGTTAAGCTTTATGCGCTTTTTTCTCATCAGCTTATGAACAAGCGAAGATCTCAGATTTGGATATGCCTTGGAGAGAAAGCGGTCAGCGCGCTGTCCCGCATCATTTTTCTGTATTGTTATCTCAGTCATTTTTACCTCTTATGCTAAGCTATTTTAAACTTTCACAAGGTTTTACCGTGAGATTTAGTTTTCTCGTGTAAACTATATACAGCGATATAGAAATAATGCCGGAAATCACCCACCCCACAGGCCATGAAAGCCAGATACCTGTAGCCCCAAAATGCGGCTTTAAAATAAATGCGAACGCCACGCGCAATATCAAATCGCTGAATGTCGTCACCATAAACGCCCTCACCCGCCTGCCGCCGCGAAGTACCGCGTCGCCGGTAAGCTTCAAAGCAACCGCCGCATAAAACGGTGCAACTACCATCATAAAATGTCTGCCTGCTTCAGCGGCAACTTCGGTATCGCCGTGAGACTTATCCATAAACAGATAGATAAGCCCGTTTGAGAACACAACATACGCAAATGTGAACATAACAGCTATGCCAACACAAAGCAGTGCCCCCACTCGAAAACCATTGCGGACACGCTTATACTCACCCGCGCCAATATTCTGCGCGGTAAAGCTCGACACAGAGTTCCCGACCGCGGAAAAGCTCATTACCGCGAAAGTGTTAAGCTTTATCGCCGAAGCATAGCCCGCCACCACATCTGTGCCGCAGGAGTTTACAAGGCTTTGTATGAAAAGCTGTCCGACGCTTACAAAGCTCTGCTGTAAAATACTCGGTATGGACATTGAAGCAATTTTCCCCAATGTTTTCCAACTGAAATATCTAAAGCGCGGACTTTGTATTTTAGCTATTCTGTGCACAAGCACGATAAACGCCAAAACCGAGCAAACGCCCTGACAGATAAACGTCGCCCACGCCGTTCCCGCAACACCCATTTCAAGAACCGTCACAAACAACAGATCAAGCGCGATATTCCCAAGCGACGAGCCTATCAAAAAGTACAGCGGTGTATTCCCGTCGCCGAGAGCCGTGAAGATACCCGTGCAAATATTGTAGATAAACAAAAAAAGAAGTCCGAAAACATATATATTAAGGTAGGTCTGCGAATCCGCAAAAATACTTTCATCCGTTCCCAGCAGCCTCAGGAACAGCCCGCTCGTAAAATATCCCGCAACTGTCAGCGCGGCCGATAGAACTCCAGTAGAAATAAGCGAAGTGTACACGGCGGTTTTCATATGCTTGTAGTCCTTTGAGCCGAACAGCGTTGAGATAACCACCGAGCAGCCTATGTTCATCCCTGTACCGATAGCAAGGAAGATCATCGTTATCGGGTAACCGGCTCCGATAGCGGAAAGCGCGTCCTTGTTTATGCAGCGCCCCGCGATAATACTGTCCGCGATGCTGTAAATCTGCTGAAAAATAACGCTTATGAGAAGCGGCAGCGAGAATTTCAGCAAGATAGGAGCTACCTTACCCTCTGTCATATCCTTAACCGTAAGATCACCCCGCAAAAAGCCCGGCGAAACTTGCCGCCGAGCTAAATTCTTTTAATCCCACTCTATCTCGTCGCCATGTTCGCGGACAAAACTGTAAAGTTCTTCCTCGTTCTCAACGAGATGAGTGATGATATCGGCGAATTTCTCCGCCTTTTTTTCGTTTTCTGACGACAAATCGTAATAGGCTGCATACATGCCCGCTTCGGGATCAGTCCCCAGACCATCCAGAAGCTCGGGAGCGTTGTATTCCAGATAATAATTCAATAAAGCCTCCCAATTATATCCGCTCATTTCTGCATATTCGCATATCTCATTTATTTTATCGCCGATAGCAAGTATCTTATCTTGGTCAATATAGAAACAAATATCGACGATATTTTCCATATTGAAAACCTTTACATAGTCAGCCATAGTCATTACTCAGCCAGTTATTTTTTCAACTTCGCCTCTGCCTTAAGACGAAGATCGCGCTCGAGAATGGTTTTCCTGATACGGATATTTTTAGGAGTAACCTCGACAAGCTCGTCGTCCTGAATAAACTCAAGGCTTTCCTCAAGACTCATCTGCCTGCACGGGATAAGATGAAGCGCGTCGTCCGAGCCGGAGGCGCGGGTATTTGTAAGGTGTTTTTTCTTGCAGACGTTTACGACAATGTCGCCCGCCTTTGGAGAAACGCCGACTATCATTCCTTCGTAGACCTCAACTCCCGCGTCAATAAACAAGGTCCCGCGTTCCTGAGCGTTAAAAAGTCCGTAGGTAACTGCCGTTCCGGTTTCCCAGGCAACAAGCGAGCCGACAGTTCTTCTGGATATCTCTCCGCAGTAGGGTTTATAGCTGTCGAAAACAGTATTCATAACGCCCTCGCCCTTTGTATCGGTAAGAAACTCACTTCTGTATCCGAAGAGTCCTCTCGACGGAACAAGATATTCAAGTCTTGTTCGGCTGCCCATCGGGCGCATTTCAACCATTTCGCCTTTACGCTGTCCCATCTTTTCCATAACCGAGCCGACTGCCGTTTCGGGAACATCAATTATAACGCGCTCGACAGGCTCGCATTTTACTCCGTCGATCTCCTTGTACAAAACGCGCGGCGTGCTTACGGAAAGCTCGTAGCCCTCACGGCGCATTGTTTCGATAAGTATAGACAGATGCATTTCGCCGCGTCCCGCTACATTCATCGAGTCGGTTGTTTCGCTGTCCGAAACGCGAAGGGATACATCTTTGAGCGTTTCGCGCATGAGTCTTTCCCTGATCTGGCGGGAAGTAACAAATTTTCCTTCCCTGCCGGCAAAGGGCGATGTGTTTACGGAAAACGTCATTTCCACCGTAGGCTCGCTTATTTTCACAAAAGGAAGCGGCTCCGGGTTATTTACAGAACATATCGTCTGACCGATAGTGACACCCTCGATTCCCGAAAACGCGATTATATCACCTACCGAAGCTGTTTCTACCGGAACCTTGTTAAGTCCCTCAAACTGATTGAGCGAAACGATCTTCGCCTTGAAAGGGTCTGTTCTGTCATAAAAATCGCAGACAGTTACCTCCTGATTTTGCTTTATAACACCGCGCTCTACCCTGCCGATAGCTATTCTTCCGACATAATCGTTATAGTCTATCGAAGAGACAAGCACCTGCAGACCGCCGTTTTCGTCGCCCTCGGGCGCGGGAATATGACTTATTATTTTTTCAAAAAGCGGCTTGAAATCCGTGCCCATTTCGTCCGGATTATACGACGAACAGCCGAGTCTGCCAGAGCAGAAAACCACGGGACTGTCGAGCTGTTCTTCGGTAGCGTCAAGGTCGAGCAAAAGTTCCAGGACCTCGTCTACTACCTCGTGATTTCTCGCGTCCGGTCTGTCTGTTTTGTTTACGACAACAATAATTTTGTGTCCAAGCTCCAGCGCCTTTTGAAGAACAAAACGCGTCTGCGGCATAGTTCCCTCAAAGCTGTCAACAAGAAGCAGAACACCGTTAACCATTTTGAGAATACGCTCTACCTCTCCCGAAAAGTCCGCGTGTCCGGGAGTATCGACAATGTTGATCTTCACGCCGTTGTACATACACGAGGTATTTTTAGCGAGAATGGTGATCCCTCGCTCGCGCTCGATATCGTTGTTATCCATAACGCGGTCCTGAACCGCCTGATTTTCACGGAACGCGCCGCCTTGCTTTAACATCTCGTCTACAAGCGTTGTCTTTCCGTGGTCAACGTGCGCGATAATAGCAATATTCCTTAAATCTTCCCTAACCAATTTTGTCACTTTCCTTTTCTTGATTTATGGTACTGAAATTCAACAAAAAACATTATACAACATTTTCGGATATTCTACAAGACAATTACAGAAAAAACGTGGTTTTAATTATATAATGCAAACATTAAACATTATTTTTATGCAATATGACAACATCTATGCCGCGCTTGAAGCTGATTTTTCGGTTTCAACTTTGAGTGTCTCGCCGTCGCTTATAATAACGATATTCCCGTCGCGCGACGTAACGTAATACTCGGTACAGCCTGCCTGTTCGAGACGCTCAAACACCTCGCTGCGCGGGTGTCCGTAGTAGTTTATTTCAGCGACTTCAAAAACCGCGATTTTAGGCGTAACGATTTTCAAAAACTCGGACGAGCTTGAGCCTGCGCTTCCGTGATGACCGACCTTAAGCACGTCGACGTCAAAATCAACTCCGCTTTCAATAAGATACTTTTCGCTTAAGCTCGTAAGATCTCCCGTAAAAAGAAAGGAATTCGCCCCGTCAACAAACTTTGCCACGATTGAAAAGTCGTTAAGGTCATCATAATGCTCTTCCCCCGGCGCAAGGATCTCAATAAAGGTATCTTCGTCAACAACGAATTTATCGCCGACATCGGCATACTGAACATCAATGTTTTTTAATTTAATTTCAGCCATCATCTTTGTATAGCATAACGTTTCGGGAAGCATCTCCACAGGAATTTCCGGCATTATAAGTTTATCCACCTTATAGTTCATAAGTATCTTGTACATCCCGCCTATATGGTCGGCATGAGGGTGAGTGCAAATTACCAGGTCAAGCTTCTGTATATCCTGAAATCTGAGATAACCGAGCAGATTTCCAATGTCGTCTTCAGTGCCGCTGTCGATCAGGATATTGTAATTCTTTGTTACGATAAGTTCGCAGTCAGCCTGTCCGACATCAATAAAGTGTACAACCGCGCCGTTTTCCTGCGGCTTTACAAGAGGCTTTATCCCTCCGCCGAAAAATATGATTACTTCATTTGAGGTAGGAATCCCGTCAATTTTCAGAAACCTGTCATTTACAAAGAAAAACAGCGCTACTGCGACAGTAATCAGCAGCACTGTTGAGACAACCTTTCTGTAAATGCTCTTAACGCTTTTTTTTCGTTTTTTTGCCATTGCTGTTTATATTTTTCCTTTCGGTGCTATGTGCTTCCGGCTTAATAAGACACTCGCTGCCTGTTCCGATCAGGTCGCGCCGTTTGGCAATTATCAGAGCTTTTTCCACAAGCGCGCGGTTCTTTGGCATAAAATATTGCAAGAGAGCGCGCTGCATAGACTTTTCTTCATACGATCTCGGAACATAAACGGGCTCCATTGTATATGGATCAAGACCCGTATAGAACATCGCCGTGGATATCGTTCCCGGAGTAGGATAAAAATCCTGGACCTGCTCAGGACGGATATTGTGTTTTTTCTCAAAAAGCGCAAGCTCTATTGCGTCATTAAGCGTACAGCCTGGATGCGAGGACATAAGATAAGGAACAAGATACTGTTCTTTGCCGCATCTTTTTGTTGCCTTATAAAACTTCTTCTCAAACTCCTCATAAACTTCAATGTGAGGTTTTCCCATTAAATCGAGGACTCTGTTTGAGGCATGCTCGGGCGCGACCTTAAGCTGTCCGCTTACATGAAACTCAACAAGCTCGTCGAGAAAATCGCTGTTCTTGTCAAGCAGCATATAGTCAAATCGGATACCCGAGCGGATAAAAACCTTTTTAACTTTTTTGATCGAACGCAGCTTTCGCAATAGCGAAATATAATCGCTGTGGTCGGCGTTTATGTTTTTACACGGCGCGGGAGCAAGACATTTTCTTCCTTTGCAGAGTCCGTGCTCAAGCTGATTATCACAGGATAAATGCCGAAAATTTGCGGTGGGTCCTCCGACATCGTGAATATATCCTTTGAAATTCGGCATTTCAGTAAGCATGACCGCTTCGTTTATCACTGACTGCTCGCTTCTTGTCTGAACTCTCCTTCCCTGATGAAGCGCAATAGAGCAGAAATTACAGAAGCCAAAACAGCCTCGGTTGTGAGTTATCGAAAACTCTACCTCCTGAATAGCAGGAACGCCGCCATATTTTTCATACATAGGATGATAAGCCCTCATGTACGGAAGCTCGTAGGCGTAGTCAAACTCTTTTTGAGTTATCGAGCGCTGCGGCGGATTTTGAACGAGCATCATGTTTCCGTGGCGCTGAATAACCGTTTTGCCGTAAATCTCGTCCTGCTCGTCATACTGCTTTCGAGTCGATTTAGCGTAGGCTTTTTTGTTTTCACGAACGATATCGAAGCTGTCGCACTGAACCGCGCCGAACGGCGTATTCTCGGGCTTTGTAAGATAGCATATCCCTCGCAGGTCATGCATATCCGAAAGCCTCTGACCCTGCTTGAAACGGTTCAGCATTTCCGAAAGAGTTACCTCTCCCATTCCGTACATAAGAAGGTCTGCGCCGCTGTCAACTAAAATTGACGGCATAACGCTGTCGCTCCAATAATCGTAATGGGCAAATCTTCTGAGGGAAGCCTCAAGCCCGCCGATCTCGATCTCAGTTTCGGGAAACAGTCGTTTCAGCGCCTTGCAATAGGTAATTACCGCGCGGTCGGGACGTTTTCCTCCTCTGCCGCCCGGAGAATAAGCGTCGTCGTTTCGTTTTTTCAGAGATACAGTATAATTTGACACCATGCTGTCGATATTCCCGCCAGTTACCATAAAGCAATGCCGCGGCTCGCCGAGTGCTTTGAAATCAACGTCAGACTGCGGCTGCGCGATGATACCGACCGAAAATCCTGCCGCCTCGATCATTCGTGAAATAATCGCTATCCCAAACGTCGGGTGGTCAACATAAGCGTCGCCTGTCACGCAGATAAAGTCAAGCTGCGAGATACCCAGCTTGTCCATATCTTCTCTTGAAACAGGTAAAAACGACATATTAACCCCTCAAATACTTGTCGATAAATTCAATCAGACTCTTTCTGCGAATCTCATTGCGATTCTCCCTAAACCACTCGTATGACTGCTTTAAACCCTCTTCAAGAGACTTTACATCGGGCATAAGCTTAAGCATTTTTCCGACGTCCAATTTGTATTCGTAATTGTAAAACGGAAAATAGCTTCTTTGATCGATATCCTGCTTAACAAAACGAAGCACGGGAGCTTTCCCGACCGTTTTATAGCACAATTCTACCCACTCAACAATGCTTATACTATTGGGATTTCCGACATTGAATATACGCTGTTTCGGCTGTTCTTCAATCAGTATTTTCATAAAACGGCACATATCCTCAATATCAAAAAACTGAAGCAGCATTTTTCCTTCATTCGAAGCGTAGAACGGACGCTCTTGCTCCGCGCATTCAAATACAAACGCTTCACGGTATAAATTGTTCATTTTACCGTAAAGATAAGGCGGGCGGATTATGTAAGCGTTTTTGAAATTATCCCCAATATAACGCTCGGCTTTTATCTTATTCAAGCCGTAATCGCCCCAAATCTTATTCTCGCCGACTTCATATTCTTCTTTAAAGGGTGAGCGAAACGTTTCGGGATAAACCGCGCTTGAGCTTACAAAAATATAAGTTTTGAGATTGCCTAAACCGCAAAGCAAATCTATGATGTCGCTTTCGCTATATCCGCAGATATCCAAAACAGCGTCAAATTCATACTTTTTAAGTGTATCGCCAAGGTCATGCCTGTCAGCGACAATTGCTTGTACATTATCGGATTGCGGTTTTGTGCCGCGGTTAAGGACATAAACCTCGTTGTCTTTTGAGAAATACTCGGCTGTAAAGCGGCTGGCGAAAACTGTTCCGCCAGTAACTAAAATTTTCATTTTTTCTGTCAATCCCCGCAGATTTCTCTTGCAAGCTTATTTGCTCTTGAATAAATCTCAGCGGCTTCAACAGTAGTAAACTTACCGTCCTCGTACAGAATTTTTCCGTCAATAACGGTCATCTTTACATTCTGCTTTGAACCCGCGTAAACGAGATTTTTCGCGATATTGTGAATAGGCTGCATATTCGGCTGATTGAGGTCGATAACGGCAAAATCGGCGCGCTTTCCCTCTTTAAGCACATCACAGTCGTTAAGCCCCATAGCAAGCGCTCCTCCCTTTGTCGCCATTTCAAGCACATCAAAAGCGGGACACGCCGCCGCGTCATCCTCTTTGACCTTCTGCAAGCCTGCGACAAGAAACATCTCCTTAAACATATCGAGGCAGTTGTTTGAAGCCGCGCCGTCCGTTCCTATCGCGAAATTCTTCATTCCCTTGCGCTTCATTTCGCAAATAGGCGCGATTCCGCTTGCAAGCTTGAGATTTGACGCGGGATTTGTAACCATCCACAAATTCTTTTCGCGGAAGATATCCATGTCCTTTTCGTCAAAATAAACGCAGTGAAATCCTCCGCCGCCGTATTCAAACATACCGAGCTTGTCGAAAAGCTGAGTAGGCGACATTTTATAACGCTCAAAACAACCGTTTACCTCGTTTCTTGTCTCGCTGTTGTGGGTATATAGCGGAGCCTTGTATTTCTGCGAAAGCTTCGCCATACCCTCGAGCGTTTCGAGCTTAGTCGTATATTCCGCGTGAAATCCGAGCTGATAAGAAACAAGCGGGTCATAGTTGTTATATGTGTTATATTCTTCCTCGATACCCTCTACAGTGCCGCCGAAATCGTTTATAGAGCCGCAGATAACCGTCCTGAAGCCCATATCGGTGTTTGCTTTGGCAAAACTCGGCAGCTTGAAATACATATCAAAGCTCGCGGTTATTCCGCTTGTGAGATACTCCATGTTGCCAAGCTGTGTAAAAACATAGATAGCCTCTTCAGTGAGCTTTGCCTCGTGCGGGAAAACCTGATTGTACAACCAGTCGTTGAGCGGCAGATCATCCGCGAACGAGCGCAGGAACGTCATTGCCGTGTGTGTGTGCGCGTTCTTAAAACCGGGTATTATCAGATTTCCGCAAAGGTCGATCTCGCGGTCAAACGAGCCGTTCTGCGCTTGTTCACCGATATACGATATCTTACCGTTTTCTGTGTGAAGCTCACCTTCAACGATCTTATCGTTTTCCATCGTAAGAATTTTCGCGTTATAAAATCTCAGCTTCATTTTATTCCCTTCCGTCAGTTCATTTTAGAATTACTGTAAATGTAAAACAGCTCCTGACTTGGCCTGTACGACTTTTCCATTTGCGGAAACGATATGTCAAAATCTTCCGCTTTCTTTTCGTCAATTTCGTACGCGGAGCTTTCCTTGTAGACCCATTTTCTTCCGTCAAAAGCGCCCTCTTTAAGTTCTTTAACGAGCAAAGGAACAGGGTATATATCTCCGTTAAGAGTTACGTTATATTTTTTACAGCTTTTAAAACCGCTGCTTATATAGTTTTCGGGATTTCCCAATATAACTATAGCCTCAAAACCAAGCTCGACCGCTTTATTGAACGAATACTCCAACAGCATTTTTCCGTAACCCTTGCGCTGATATTCTGGCAGAATACTCAGCGGGCCGAACGTAAGTACAGTCTTCTCACCGCCGTTTTCATCAATAAGCTTTGATTTAACATACATAATGTTGCCGATAATTTGGTTATCAGCTTCGATAACAAAATCAAGCTCGGGCAGAAAATCAGCTTTGGTTCTCAGAACATGCGCTAAATAATGCTCGTTGCAGCCCGGGAAATTCACGTTCCAGAACGCCCTTTTCGTAAGCTCCTCGACCTGTCTGTGATCCTCGGGCAGTTCATTCCTAATTATTGTCATTTTACCCTCCGAAAAGTTCTTTAAGCGACTGCGTATACGGATAGCGACAAATTCCCTTTTCGGTGACAATTGCGGTAATAAGCTCAGCTGGAGTTACGTCAAACGCCGGATTAAAACATTTAACACTATCCTCGGCAACAGGCTTTTCAAAAAACTTCGTTTTTATCTCGTCCGCGCCGCGCTCTTCAATTACGATTTTTTCGCCGCTTTCACAGCCGAAATCAATCGTAGAGCTTGGGCAGAAAACATAAAACGGGATATTGTGAAACTTAGCGTTTATCGCGACAGACCTCGTTCCTATCTTATTTGCGGTATCGCCGTTTGCGGCTACTCTGTCACAACCGACAAAGCACGCTTGAATTTTACCCTGTGACATCACAAGCGACGCGGCATTATCACAGATCAGCGTAACGTCAATTCCAGCATGATTCAGCTCAAAGCTTGTAAGCCGAGCTCCCTGTAAAAGCGGACGAGTTTCGTCGCTGAACACACGGAAATTATACCCGAGCTCTTTGCCCAAAAGCAGCGTTCCGAGGCCTGTTCCGTATTCGGAAGCGGCAAGCGCGCCGGCGTTGCAGTGCGTAAGAATACCGTCTCCGTCCTTTACAAGAGTAAGTCCGTATTCCGAAATTCTGCGGCACATCTCCCTGTCCTCGTCATAAATCCTCATACACTCCTCATAAAGCAAAGGCAGAGCCGATTCTTTATCAGCCCCCTTTGCCGCCGAAAGCATACGTTCTACGGCATGAGCCAAATTCACCGCCGTCGGTCTTGACGAAATAAGATAATCACCGAGCTGTTTTAATTCATTATAAAAATCGCCGTCAGTCAATCTTTTCGCGCAGACATACATTCCAAATCCCGCGGCAATTCCAATTGCGGGAGCTCCGCGCACACGAAGCTCCTTTATCGCTTCAAATAAGCTATCCGCATTGTCAAGCCTGAGATACTTTACCTCATTCGGAAGCAATGTCTGGTCAAGTATCTCGACCGCGTTTTTATCCTCGGAAATCCGAACGGTAAATATTTTGTCCATATCGCTCCTTAATTGAAGTACACCAGCTCGCTGTCGGCCTTTTCCGTCAGACTAACGGATTTAGCTATGATAACAGGTCCCACTCCTCTGTAGACCTCCTGCTTCTCACCGACGATTTTACCTGTGACCTCTATCCAATCTCCGTCCTTAAATTTGCACTCGTCCGGAGATTTAACCAGAATTCCGACAACCTGGATATCATCAGCACAGCAGGTCATTGCTCTGCGGGAAACCACAAAATAACCCTTAGGAACAGTACTTGCCCTGAATACCATTCCTCTGACCCTTATATTTCTGTCCTTATAACGTTTAGCATTGCTCATTATATCCACATACCAAAGCCCGAAATCGTCGTGAACAATGTCTATAGGGTCGGCGTTTACGTCAAACGGCATCTCATCGTCACCCTGAAAGCCCTGTTCAACCTCGCCGTCCATATACTCAAACATCATATCAACGCGCGGATTAAGGGATTTGAGTATCCTGCGTATGCGCTTTTTATCGACCTTACCCTGCTCGCATCGGTTAAAGATAACGATATCCGTAACCGCGATATTATCCGACAAAAGCTGGCGCATATTATTAAGATATACGTCAAACTTGGTGTGGTCAACAAACATAAATATCTGATAAAATATCCAGTTTTTCGGCGCCTTTTCAGCCATATCCCTGAGGCTCCACATTCCGTTATACTCAAGCATAACACGCGAGGGTCTGTGTTTTTGTATCAGCGCGGTAAGGTTTTCAGGGTTAAAATCCTCTTCATCCTCAATAAATTCAACAACGGACTTTGACGCTTTGAGAATCTTTTCGTCATACTCGACCTCGCCCTGTTCGCAGGCAATAACAAGAGTTCTTTCACCTTTACTGAATTCTTTATCGTTTAATGTTTCGAGAATAAACGACGTCTTTCCGCTTTCGAGAAATCCTGTCATCAAATAAACGGGTACTTCCATTTCCTACTCCAATCAAACTCCGAAAAGTTCTTTTATCTTTTCTTCCTTAAGCTCAGCTCCAATTACGCACATCTTTCCTGTTACGTCAGCCGAGCCGTCTCTGATTTCATATTCCTCGGGAACAAAATCAAACTCGATCCAGCCGTCTTTTCCCTGTACAATCCCTTTTGCTCTGAGAACAACGCCGAACTCCTCGCCCGAAAGCCCCGAGAGCGCGCTTTCAAGTTCTTCTCTTGTAAATACTTTTGCTGTTTCAACACCCATTGAAGTAAACACTTCGTCGGCGTCGTGGTGGTGATGATGTCCGTGATGATCATGATGGTGGTGATGTTCATGTTCATCATCGTCATGATGGTGTCCATGGTCATGGCAGTGACACTCTTCACCATCCTCGTGGTGGTGCTCATGGTCGTGATGGTGTTCGGGTTCATCTTCATCATGGTGGTGGTCATGGTCATGACAGTGACACTCCTCACCGTCTTCATGGTGGTGATGCCCATGGTCATGATGATGCTCATGTTCATCGTCGTGGTGGTGTGAAATCACCTCTTTTAGCAAATCATCGGCAAACTTGTTTTCATTTTCCATTGCCTGCAAAATCTGAGCTCCGCTGATATCGTCCCAGTTTGTCGTTACGATAGTCGCGTTTTTATTAAGCTCTTTTATAAGCGCAATAGCTTCGGAAAGCTTGTCCTCAGAAAGCTTTTGGGTACGGCTGAGAACTATTGTTTTAGCGGTTTCGACCTGGTTTTTATAAAACTCGCCAAAATTCTTCATATACATCTTGATTTTTGTCGCGTCACAAACAGTCGTATAGCTATTAAGAACAATACTTTCACTCTTAATATCCATAACCGCTTTAATAACATCGGACAGCTTTCCTACACCGGACGGCTCAATCAAAATCCTGTCTGGATTAAACTCGTCAAGAACCTTTTGTAATGCCTCACCGAAATCTCCAACCAAAGAACAGCATATACATCCTTGGTTCATCTCAGTAACTTCAATTCCCGCGCTCTTCATAAATCCGCCGTCAATTCCGATCTCACCAAACTCGTTTTCGATAAGGACAAGCTTTTCTCCGTTATATCCGTCTTTAAGAAGCTTTTTTATGAGTGTGGTTTTCCCCGCGCCCAAAAATCCGGAAAAAACATCTATCTTTGTCATATTTACACCTTTACCTTTCTATATATATTGGCAAATAAATTATTTGCATCCACATTATATTGTACCACTTTTTTAATTTATAGTCAATATATTTTGTATAAAAATTCATTGTATTTAATTTCATAAAAAATGAACTGAACCGTTAAGATAAACCATACATACAAAAATCCGCTTTAATACTAAAGCGGATCATGTATATAACCAAAAACAAGCTTAAATATGCTCGTTTATATAGCTTAACAGCATTCCTATCTGCGGTTTTGAGAACTGAGCGTTAGCTCCGACACTTTCGCCCTTTATTCTCATCTGGTCGTTAATCAGCGACGAGAATAAATATACAGGAATCGCCTTCAGATAGTCATCGTCCTTGATCTTCTTTGTAAGGTGATGTCCATCCATCTGAGGCATTTCAATATCGCTTATCACACAGGATACATGCTCGAGAATTCCACCCGGAAGCTCTTTATGACCGCTTATATAATCCCAGGCGTCCTTACCGTTATCAAACGATACAATATTCTGATAACCTGCGTCACGAAGAGTTTTCTGAATAAGAGTATTCAAAAACGGCGAGTCCTCAGCAATAACAATGTGCTTGTTGGTCTTATCTTCGTCAGCCACAGTAGCACCCGTTGTATCAATAACAGCGGAGCGATTTATATCTGATACGATCTTTTCAAAGTCAAGAATAAGAATGATCCTATCAGTAAGCTTAGCAATTCCCGTCGCAATATTATTTACTCCGTCACTCGACATCTTCGGAGGTTTTTCAATATCTTCCCACGAAATGCGCTGAATACCCTTAACAGAGGACACATGAAAGCCAACATCCATCTGGTTGAAATTACATATTATAAGCAAATCATGACCGGAGTCAGAACTATCCTTATGAAGAACCTTATGTAAATCAATGACGGAAATAACTTTATCACGCGGAGTGAAAACACCCTCGAATTCTTCCGGGGAATCCGGCACGGGAATCATCGGCTGATAATTCATAATCTCATTTACCTTAGCAATGTTGATGCCAAAGCTTTGTCCGCCAACGGTAAACTCAAGAACCTCAAGCTCGTTTGTACCGCTTTCAAGGAGAATATTATTTTCCATATTTTTTAGCTCCTTATAATATTATTGATTAGCGCAGAATAAAATCCACTAATGGCCAATTCTATTATACAACAATTTAAATAAAAAATCAAGCCATTTATTTAAAAAATTATATATTTTTCAAATAAATGAAAAAACACCTTGACAAAAGCTATAAGCTATGATATAATATAAAAAAATATAAGGAGGCGTATAGTATGGAAATGGAAGTTGCTGCTATGTCAATGGCTATGGCAAATTCAAATCTCCAGAACTCTTTATCGGTCAGTATGCTGAAAAAGAGCATGGAAGCTGTTGAAGATACCATGGAGGGATTTATTGAGATGATGAACAATATACCCTCTCCCGACGGCAGAGGTCAACTGCTTAATGTTCGTGTGTAAATTTTTTTGAATTTAATACGGTTTCTTAGAAAGGCTCCCTTATGGGAGCCTTTCTGTTTCAAATTTAATATTACCTTAATACAGTTAAATATAAAAAGTCCCGTTTTACAATCATTTTGCAAAACGGGACTTAAAATTATTACGAGACAATCATCGAACAGAAATTACGATTTCTTGTCCTTGCGCTTTGCAGCAGCAGCGGCGGCAGCAGTTACACCAAGAGCGGCAGCCGCGCCAATTCCCAAACCGGCGGAATTATCCTCAACACCAGTGTAGGGGTTAGCACCAAGCGGAACATCGTCATCTTCGATAATTACGAAATCACTGATAACATTATCGCTCGTCTGAGAAGGTGTGGTCGAGGAACTGGACGATGAAGACTCGATCTCAATATCATCGAAATCAACTGTACTGTCAACCTCCGTATTATCAGGTGATTCCGGTTCAACTACATCGTTATCATCTTCGGGAACATCAGGTTCAACAGTCTCCTCGGGTTCTTCCTCGGAAACATCTTCCTCGTTCTCATCAACGACATCATCGTCATCAAATTCATTGGAATTATCGACAACATCCTCGGGTTCTTCCTCAACATCCGGAGTGACATCATCAACCTTATCCTCAGGAGTAAAGTCATCGGATTCTTTCTCGTCGTCATCGGGCTCGGGTTCAGGCTGAGGCTCCGGTTCTTCCTCCTCGTCG
>JAFLUG010000048.1 GCA_022508885.1 Oscillospiraceae bacterium
AGGAAATGGAGCTTAAATCCAAGACTATCGACCTTGTATGGAACGGTCTTACCGTGACTGAGGACAGAAAAAAGGAGTTTCTGTTTTCGACCTCATATCTCAGGAATAAACAGGTAACTATCGTTAAGGCGGAAAACGCCGATAAGTATCCCGATACCAAAGCAATGGCAAATATCAAAATAGCGTTTGAGAGCGGCTCTGCCGGCGAGGATATCGTTAAGGAAGACTCTAATCTCACGGGCTGCACACCGATAAACTGTGAGGCGCAGATAAACGCTCTTATGGAGGTTAAGGCAGGTACCGCGGACGCGTGCATAGTTGATTACACGCTTGGCATGGCGCTTACAAGAGAAGGCTCTGACTATTCCGACCTCGTGGTTCTTGAAAACATTCCGAATACCGATGAGGAATACGCTATCGGCGCTCGTCTTGAAGATACCGAGACCATAAAAAAGATAAACGACATAATTGCCGAAATGGCAAGCGACGGCACTCTTAAGGCTATCGCCCAAAAGTACGACCTTGAGGACGCCCTGTTGGTTTAACAGCTGCTTAAAGGAATTGAACAATGAGCTTTCTTGATGTAACAAAATCGCTCTCAGAGGGATTTCTGGTAACGCTTATTATCTTTGGGATAACGCTTGCTGCATCGCTTCCGCTGGGACTTGTGATAACCTTCGGTTCTATGTCGAAGATACTGCCCATAAGGTGGATAACAAAGGTATTTGTGTGGATCATACGCGGCACGCCGCTTATGCTTCAGGTAATTCTCATATTCTACGGACCGGGGCTTTTGAACCTGAGTATCAGATTTGACAGGCTGCCCGCGGTACTTATCGCGTTTATCATAAACTACGCGTGCTATTTTTCGGAGATCTACCGCGGGGGGATCGAAAGCATCCCCAAGGGGCAGTACGAAGCCGGTCAGGTGCTTGGCTTGACGAAAACGCAGATTTTTTTCAAGGTCGTGCTGTTTCAGGTGATAAAACGCGTTGTACCGCCGATGGGCAACGAGATCATAACTCTTGTTAAGGACACCTCGCTCGCGCGCGTTATCGCCGTTGCAGAGCTTGTAAAGTCCGCTGAGGAAATCATCTCTGTCAAGGGCATCATCTGGCCGCTGTTCTATGTAGGCGCGTTTTACCTGCTGTTCACGGCATTTGTGACATTCCTGCTGCACCTTGCGGAGAAAAAGATGAGCTATTACAGCGCGTAACGGAGGAGCCATGGCATTTTTAGAGGTACATGACATATTCAAATCCTTCGGCAAAACCGAGGTTTTAAAGGGCGTTGATTTTTCGCTGGAAAAGGGCGAGGTGTTGGTGATAATCGGATCTTCGGGCAGCGGCAAGACGACGCTGCTGCGCTGTCTTAACTTTCTTGAAGTCCCCGACCGCGGCAGCATTGTTTTAAACGGAGAGACGCTGCTTGATTCGGATTCGCCAAAGTACTCCGACAAGGAAAAACGGGAAAAGCGTCTGCACTTTGGTTTGGTGTTCCAACAGTTCAACTTGTTTCCGCAGTACACCGTGCTGAAAAATATCTCTCTTGCGCCCTCGCTTCGGGAATTCAGCGGGAAAAAGCTGTCAAGAGCGGATAAAAAAACAGAGCTGGAGCGAATAAATAAGCACTCTATGGAGTTGCTCTCTAAGGTTGGACTTGCCGAAAAGGCAGACAGCTATCCGTGTCAGCTATCGGGAGGCCAACAGCAGCGTGTGGCTATTGCCCGTGCCCTCGCCATGAGTCCTGATATCCTTTGCTTTGACGAGCCCACGTCCGCGCTTGATCCTGAGCTTACAGGCGAGGTGCTCAAGGTCATCCGCGGGCTAAAGAACTCCGACCGAACCATGATAGTGGTAACGCACGAAATGGACTTCGCGCGGGGTGTAGCTGATAAGGTGATCTATATGGCAGACGGAGTAATCGAGGAATACGGAACGCCCGACGAGGTGTTCGGAGCACCCAAGAGTGAGAAGACTAAGGCGTTTTTGGAGAAGTCTAATCAAAATGACAGTATAGCATGACAGTATGGCGGTTGAAAAAATCGCTCGGGCTGATGCTCTGCCTATCAACGGTTGTTTTAAAGATCTTTTTGATCACACCTGTTGTGATCCGAGCTCTGAGGTTCGGATTATGACAGGTGTTTTGTTATAAGCAAAATTGCGGCTTGTGTTTTTAGAGAAGGACTGTGTATTTTTGCAAAAAAATCGTTAAAATATTCAAATTCAGAGCATTTTGTGCAAAATGTATATTGAAATTTTTCCTTATAAGTGATAAAATAAAATAATAAGACAATTTTTGACAGAAGATATATATTGTCAAGAGGTCTTGTTATATCCTGTTTTTTACAGGGAGGTAAAAAGTTTAAAGCATTGAGGGGAACAATGCGCCGGAAAATTTTTGCTTTCGGTTTTGTGTTTCTCATTGGGGAAAGGAAAAACACATGAAAAACAAGAAAATAATTGCGGCTGCCGCTGTGGCATTGTCGGTCGCGAACCCCTTTGCCGCGAAGAGTTTAAGCTCTTACACCGTCAATGTGCCCGGCGAAACAGGGCAGGTAAACGTCTCTGTTTCTCACGTTCTTGAAATGGTGAGAGATGTTGAGTTTACAGCGGAGCTGACGGGAAACGGCTCTAAAACCTTTACACTTAAAACTGACGGCGGCGAGACCTCGTTTACCGATCTCGCGCAGGGTGTGTATACACTAAAGGTATCTGCGGACGGATTCGCGGACTATGTGCAGACCGTAAATGTTGATAGTCAGGCCGTTTCGGTAAAGCTGATGACAGGTTTTGCGGAGGGTATCAACTATCAGGGCGGCGCCCATCCGGGAACGCTCCTCATCGGTGACGTCAACAATGACGGCAAAGTCGATGATGATGACAGACATGCGCTCGTAAACGCGGTTGACAGCGGTATTGCAAGCGGCATTTCCGACTTGAACGGCGACGGCAATATCGACCTCGTGGACTTGGAATACCTCGCAAAAGGTTATAATGTCACTCAGGACACGCAGGCAGTTCCGGAAACGCTTATTTCTCCGGAGGTCATCACGCCTTCTCTCGGTATAAATACAAGCATAGTATCGGGCAGTATTGACAGCCTTCTGGGCAAAAACGGCGGCGTTTCTCTCTCGCCCCAAAGCGGCAATATCTCCGCCGATACTCCGGTCATACTTCGGTTTGATATAAACGGAAGCGACAAGGCTTCGTATGCGGACGGCATAGTTATCGGCGTATCCGAGGATAATCCTGTAAAGAATGCGGAAGTTGATATCGTCTATACCGGCGCGGACGGAAAAGAATATACGCAGGTCGCCCTTATCGAGGGCGGCGGAAGCGTTCATCATCTGCTGAACAGCGAGGATGTATTGGTAGAAGTCGACAGCCGCGGAAACATACATATAAATTTAGGCTCACAGATAGCCGTTAAAAAGGTAACATTCGTTATCTCGCAAATGATCACAAACAACAGTCTTGCCGAGATATCGTATGTTGAGTTTGTAAACGGCATGGAAAACAAAATTCCCGAGCCCGACGCTGATGTCCCCGAGGGGCTCACCGCAGCGGCGGGCAACAAGTCGTTTGTTCTTAACTGGAACAGATGCGTTAATGTTACGGGCTACGAGGTCGCGATAACGCGCGACGGGGTTACCGAGACGAAGCGTGTTGCGGGAAGCTCGCTTTCCGTTACGGATTTCGGCGGCAAAGAGCTTGAAAACGGCGCCGCGTACACCGTTAAGGTGCAGTCGGTAAACGGCGCGTGGAAAAGCGGCTGGTCCGACGCGATAACCGTTGTTCCAAAGGCTTCGTCAAAGCCGAGCAAGCCCGATAATGTGACCGCGGTAGGCGGCTACAGGAGCATCGACGTATCCTGGAAAAAGGCTGAGGACGCGCAGTGGTACAATGTCTACTACAAGCTTTCGAGCGAAAGCGCTTATACAAAGATTTCCAATGTCAGCGGGCTTAAGCTCAGTATTTCAGACCTTGAAAATGAGGCGGAATACTGTATTTATGTGACCGCGGAGAACGAGCACGGCGAAAGTGCTCCCTCGCTTACGGCTACAGCAAAAACTACGAGTGTTGATCCTCCTGTCATGCCTAAATTCCACCTCATAAATACAGGAGATGACGGTGCAAAGGGAGATCACATCATCTCGGCGCGGTATAACTTCGGCTCGTCAATAATCGGCAGCAGATACGACGCGGACGGTGAAAAGACCGCATGGGCGGTCGTGGATAAAGACCCCGAGTCGTACTATATATACAACACCTGGGACGGCGGCGGCTTTAACGCTCTCGGAAATCACGGTCTGTTCTTCGAGTTTGACGAGGAATATACTATCCGGAGCTTCGCGCTGCATGAGGCTGTTCCCATAAGCCCCGACCTCGCTTATGCAAAGGTCAACTGCTGGGACGCAAACGGCAATATCACCGCTTCGGGCAGCGTTTCCATAAGCAAGAAGTATGATGAGAAGGGACGCGCGTACTATGTCGTAAAGCTCCCGCAGAAGACGCAGGTAAAGCGCATTCAGTTCGGGCTTGCGAGAGCTGTAGCAAGCGGAAACATCAACGTTTCCGAGGTTTATTTCTACTATTACGACCCGATCGAAGAGGATATCGAAGCGCTGTACGCGGATGATCTGCACCTTGTGCTTAAGTCAGACGTAACACAGGCGGATATTGACGCGCTCAGAATACGCATAAACACTCCCGATGAAGTAAGCGGAGAGCTGAATCCGGACAGGGAGGTACTCGAAAGAGAGCTGAAAAATGCGGAGGATATCCTGAACGCGAAAAATCTTGGTGAGCCGGTGTATATTCACAACACCATAACCACCTCCGACGTAAACCGCGGCTTTGGCGGGCTTAACGCCTGGCAGCCTCTCGGCGTTACGGCGGCGGCAGGCGATACCGTCACCGTCTATGTCGGTCACAATACAAGGGCTACGGGCGCGGCTACCAATCTTCAGCTTGTCGCGACTCAGTATCATGCCGAGTCGAGCGCTCTGGTAAAAGTAGTCGGAACACTTAAGGTCGGCGCGAATGTTATCACTATACCCAAAATATGGACGGTTGACAAGGAATCGGGCGGCGCGCTGTATGTTCAGTATACAGGTAGCAACGCGAATGATATCTACGCTGTCCGCGTAAGCGGCGGCGTTAAGGTGCCGATACTTGATCTGTACGGTGTTGATTCCGAAACGGACCAGCTCGAAAAAGCCGAAAAATATGTGGCGGAGCTTGAGGAGTATGTGGAAAATCTTGAAAAGCTCCACGTCGAATATCACGCGGCATCAGGCAATATAAACGTCAACAAGTACGGTTTTGAGGCGCAGAACTGTATCCTCGGCGCTTCGGATATACTGCTTGATGATATGCTTTTGTCGCTTCCCGCGCAGCAGATACTTGTCGGCGCAGGTTCGGGCGGAGTTTCCGATAAAGCGGCTCGCGTTGTTTCCTCTATGAACGCCATGGAGGATATGCTTAATTTGTTCTACCAGCACAAGGGTCTTAATAAAAACGCGGCGAACGAGATTGACCGTTTCCCCAAAACGCACCTCAATATCCGCTATCAGAGAATGTTCAGCGGAGCGTTTATGTACGCGTCGGGCAACCATATCGGTATCGAGTGGAACGAAACAAAGGGCATGCTCGGTTCTGTTCCCGTAGTTTCGGACGATAACGGAAAATATATCAGCGGCAATTACTTCGGCTGGGGTATCGCCCATGAGATAGGGCACTGTATAAACCAGAGCGTTTATGCTGTTGCGGAGATAACCAACAACTACTTCTCGGTGCTTGCTCAGGCAAAGGACACCAACGACAGCGTAAGATTCATTTATGACAACGTATACAGCAAGGTTACGTCGGGCTCGACGGGTCAGGCGTCCAATGTGTTTACACAGCTCGGTATGTACTGGCAGCTCCATTTGGCGTATGACGACACATACAATTACAAGACCTTTGAGAACCACGGCGAGCAGCTTGAAAGCCTCTTCTTCGCGAGGGTCGACAGCTACGCCCGCACGCCTTCCTCCGCGCCCGCTCCCAAGGGGATCGCGCTTACGCTCGGCGGCGGGACCGACCAGTGTCTTATGCGGCTGGCTTGCGCTGCTGCGGAAAGAGATCTGCTCGAGTTCTTTGAGCGCTGGGGCAAAATTCCCGACAGCGCTACGGTTCAGTATGCGAGTCAGTTCCCGAAGGAAGAAAGGGCAATTTACTACATTGACGATAACTCTCATGTATACCGAATCGAAAACCTCAACAGCGGTTATCTGGGAACAAACGGCGATAAAAACGCGGTGAGCGCGTCAGCGTCGGTTTCTTCGGACAGCGCTTATCAGATAAACTTCAGGCTTTCTTCCGAAAATATTCCTAAGGACGAAGTTCTGGGTTATGAGATAATTCGTCTGACGACCTCGGGCGGCAGGGTAAACAGGGAAGTTGTTGGCTTTACAACAAGCGGCAGCTTTACCGACAATGCCGCGGGACTTAACAACAGAGTCGTTTCGTATGAGGTGGTTCTGGTGGATAAGTATCTTTACCGTTCCGCGCCTCTGGCAATTGAACCTGTAAAGATACAGGACGACGGAAGTCTTGACAAGAAGTGGTGGACTGTCACATCTTCGGGAATTACCGCGGCAGGCGTTCCCGAAACGGGCGCGGCAGATGAATACGATCCTTGCGCTCCCAAGGCGGAAGATCCCGTTAAGCTTGCGGCTGACGGTGATACGGGCACGGAGTACAACGGGACACTTTCAGCTAATGCCGAGATAGTGTTTGAGTTCAATAAGCCTGAAACGATATCGGGCTTTAAGTACACCGCGGGAAGCGGCACTCCGATAGGCGATTATACGCTTATGGCGCGTGTAAACGGCGTATGGACGCAGGCCGCTGGCGGCACTCTCGGCGGCAGTAAGACTGTTTATTTTGAAAACGCGGACAGAAAGTATGTCAGCACCTATGTAGCTGACGCTGTAAAGCTTGTAATATCATCGGCGTCGGGTCAGAGCGTTTCGATCGCTGAGCTTGATGTGCTTGGCGTGACGGGAGACAACGTGGATTTCAGAAGAGCGGGCGACGGCACTGCCGCGATAGGTGTTCTCACCGATGATTATAAATTCTCAAGCGGCGAGAACGATTTCATTCCCGCAGGGTCAGTAATATTCACAGGCAGCTATAAGGGCAGTCCCGCGTACAATGTGGTGATGTTGTTCGACCAGAACGGCGATATAGTCGGCGGTATAACCTCCGACGGTCAGCTCAGGGCACAGCAGATAATCCTCGCGGATGACCCCGCGGACGGACTTATCCAGAACGTCTCCGACGGTACCTGGATATACTGGATAGAACCCGGCGACGCGCTAAACGGCGTTACGAAGGTGCGCGCGGAGCTTTACCGCGTAAATAACGCGCTCACCAATGAGGGTCAGAGACTTGTCAGCGATACGCTGTTTATCGACATCCCCGCCGGCCTTCCCGAAATTACACTCGGAAACGGCTCCTGAAAGCCGAAAACTGATTGAATTACGGAAAGGAACACATTGAGTTATGATAAGATACAAACCTAAAGCTTTTGGGCTTATCGCCTTTATCACGGCACTTATGCTGTGCGTTATGTCAGTGACAGTTTTGGCGGCTGAGGCGGGAACGATCGAGCTTAAGGCAAACGGCAGCGAGGCGCTGCTTATAATGGATTTCCCTCAGGCCGCCGCGGAGGAGATAGCTTCAATGCAGCTGTCTCTGAGTATTTCGATGACAGGCGCCTCTTCGTCCTCGGGGGCGGATATCGAGTTTGCTTTTGACAGCGGGCTTTCCTCAAAAATAGTTGAAGCCCGATATCACAGCGATACAGGCTTTCTCAATATCTATCTTTCCGGCACGGAGGCGCTGTTTCAAAAAGATTCGCCGCTTACGGTAGGCAAGGTCATATTAAGCGGAAATAACGCTTCGGCGTCGGTGAGTGTTGTCAGAAGCTCGATAAAATTCGTAAGGGGCGGCGAGCTTATATCGCCCTCCGATGTCAGATACCCTCAGGCAGTAAAGATATCGGCGGACGGGGAGGCTTCTGTTCCCTCTGACTCAGTTCCTTCATCGAGCAGCAGCTCGTCAGCGCCGGACAGCGCTCCGCCATCAGACAGCAGTTCGTCATCATCGAACAGCGCTCCGCCGTCAGGCAGCGGTTCGTCATCATCGGACAGCGCTCCGTCATCAGGCGGCGGCTCGTCAGTGTCGGGCAGTACTCCGTCATCAAGCGGCAGTTCTTCACCGTCAACGGGAAGCGTTCCCGAACAGAGCGCTCCCGAGTCGGGTGTTCCCAATGGAACGGGTAATGTCGGACCTGTGGACAAGTCTTCTCTTTTATCGGCACTGTCAATAGCCGAAAGCTACAAGCGGAGCGACTACACGGAAAGCAGCTACAACGCGCTTGTCAAAGTAATGAACAAAGCGCAGTCAGTGCTCTCAGACAATAACGCGACGCAGAATGATATTGACAGTGTACTGCTGGAGCTTGAGAATTCCATTGCAATGCTTGTACCAAAGAACGGCGCACCGCCGGAAAGCGACAGCTCAGACAGCAGTGATAACGGCAATAACAGTAAAGACAATTCAAAAGGAAGTGACTCTTTAAGCAGCACTGAAAGCTCTGAAAACGTATCCGGCGGGAACAACGCGCTCATCTGGGTCATTATTGCCGTAATGGCGGCGCTTATCGGGGCAATCGTCACAATTATAATTGTCTTAAAGCGCAGAAACGTAAAATAATACCTGTGATTCTGTTTTGTTTATTAGTCATAATAAATTGCCGCTGTATCGTTGATACGGCGGCTTTTCTGTTTAATGAATGAAGACATAAATTGAAAATTATTACAGCGTATAATGTCACTTTTTAAACTATGGATTAATTTAATTCATAGGCAAAACCATATAGACTTTTTAACACTTTTATGTTATAATAAAGTCGTAAATTCTTACGAATTTATAGTAAATAAGTAAATAATCAATAAAACGTTCAATGAGGAGCTTTGCAATGAAGAACATTACGGAACAGTTGATCTTATCCCTTGCGCCGAACGCGGCCGCCGCGGCAAACGGCAGAAAGATCTCGTCGGGCGGCGGATTTATAAAGCTTTACCGCTCGTCGGACGACACCTTTTTTATGGGCGAGTGCAAGGGGAGCGGCAAAAATCCTTATATTACCTCGGCGGATTATATAGACGAAAATCACCCCGTATACCGCTGTTCCTGCCCGAGCAGACAGTTCCCCTGCAAGCACTCGCTGGGGCTTATGTATGAGATGATGTCCGACAAAAAATTCGAGGTATGTGAAATTCCCGAGGATATCCTCACAAAGCGAAAGAAGCTCGCGGCAAAGGCGGCTAAGGCTGAAAACTCTTCGGACGAATCTCCGGAATCTGCCGAGAAAGCCGAAAAGAAAAAAGCCGCGGCTAAGAAAACCGCAAATGCCGCGAAAAAGAAAAAGCTCGAAAAACAGCTTGAGGGTCTGGAGCTTTGCGAAAAAGCCGTAAAGGAGCTTATGGCTGCCGGGTTGGGTACAATGGGCGGTACTTCTATTTCAAACTATCAGCAGCTTTCAAAGCAATTCGGCGATTATTACCTCCTCGGTATTCAGCGGCTTTTTAACCGCCTTATGATAGAGATAACGGAATATCAGAAGGATAATCTGGAAGAGCATTACGACAACGCCATTGACACGCTTGAAAAGCTGTATTCGCTTATTAAAAAATCGCGCAAATACATAACCGAAAAAATTGAAAACGACGACCCTGCCGCTGACGACACTATCCTTTTCGAGGAGCTTGGCGGAAACTGGAAGCTCACCGAGCTTGAGGCGATAGGGAAGTGCGTGAAAAACGCGCGCATGACTCAGCTTTCTTTCTGGGTCGTTTACGACGACGCGCGTAAGGAGTATATCGACACGGGCGTCTGGATAGACCTCGTAAGCGGGAAGATCTACCTCACCAAGAATTTCCGCCCTTTAAAGTCGCTTAAATATGTCAAAAGCGACGATTCAACGCTCGGGGCGGCCGATGTGCCGATTATGTCGGTCTATCCGGGCGACGGAAACGTGCGTGTGCGCTGGGAAAATGCGGCGTTCTCCGAGCTTAATGACAGTGATTTCGCAAAGCTCCGCGGGTTTGCCGCAAGCTCCGTTGAAGCGGAAATGAAGGGGATCAAGAATTTCCTCCAGAACGCGATGTCAAACCCGATAATTTACAAGCTCATCGCGTTTTCGCAAATCGGAAAGGTCGGCGATAAGACCGTTCTTAAATCAAAGGATGGCGACACGATAGCTTTAGAGGATTTCTCCGAGCTTGAAGCGACGACAGAGCGTCTTGAATTGCTCCCCGACGCAAAGCTGCTTAAAGACGGCGTTATGCTCTGCGGTTTTCATTATAACCTGAACGAGCGGAGAATTTCCGCGCAGCCGCTGTGCATTATACCTGACGGAGAAAACGCTGTTGTAAGACTTCTCTATTGATAAAGCGAGGTAAATTATGGATATAACACCGATATTTGAACTCAGAAATCAGCTCCGCGCCGCGGCGATAGCGGGAGCAAACCTCATTTCCGAAAACTTCAGACTTAAAAAGTCAGTTGATGCATTCGAGCCGCTTAAAGCCGCTTCACCCGTGTTCGGAAAGATATACGAGCTTTCAGCGTCCCTTGTTTCGGGAGACTGCGAGGATACGGCGGGCGTGCTGTTAGATACAATAACGCTTGTGGATTCGGTAGTCTGCACGCTGGCAAGCTCGGCTGTTCCGGGAGCCGTCGAAGAACTCCCTATCACGGAGTTTTCCGCAACGATAACAAACGCGCCGTATTCCGAGCTTTCGGCGCTTATAGACGCGCTGACATCCTCGGGCAGCGGAAAATACGAGCTTGTAAGCAATACCAGAACCGACCGCCCCGAGCTGTTTAACGATTACAGAGTAAAACCCACGCTTGTAAAGGGTCTGGGAGCGTCGTATTCAGAGCTTGCAAATCTGGTCGCAAAGATACTCGAAGATATGGGCGAGGGCATTGTTCCGCTTTTGAAAAAGGATTTCGACCCCAAGGGAAAAAAGGAAATGGTTCGCCGCGTAAATGTCATAGAAAACGTTTGCGGCGCTTCGGAGAACGCGTTTTACCTCGAACAGCTCGAAAATGCCGAAAAGGACGTAAGAAAGGCGCTTATCTACGCGCTGAGGCACGATGAAGCTAACATCGATAAACTCGCCGAGCTAACGAAAACGGAAAAGGGCAAGGTAAAGACCGCCGCGCTTTCCGCGCTCGCGAACTTTGACTGTGAGAAATCCGCGGCTTTCTTTGATGAGTACATGAAGAAGAAGCCGCTTGAGGTAGTCAAGATAATGGAAAATGTATCGTCGAAGTGGGCAAGCGAGCTTACGGTTCGGCTTATTGACAGCCTGCTCATTGACGATAAGGGGAACAGGATCACGTTCTCGCAAGCAGGTGATTTCAGGAACATTAAGCTGAAAGAAAAGACCGGATTCCCGGAGCTTAACTCCGCGCTCTGGGGCAAATGGGGACCAGAAGTCGAGAAGATATACCGCGAATTTGACAACAAGAACTCGGCGCGGCAGATGTCCGGGCGGCTTGGGGATACCATAATCGTCACAAAGAACGAGAGCCTGAAAGCCCTCGCTATCGAGATGAACAGCCGGATACATAAAGGAAATTACGACTACGCGGAAGCAGTGGCGCGGTTTATGAGTTCCGATGACATCTCGAACTGGATGACAAAGCAAGTTGCCGAACTGAAGCGGCAAACTGTAACAGACCCGAAAGCCGTCAACAAGAGCGATTTTGCGCGTGTTCTGCGAATGATTACATTCAAAAACGGCGGCTATGTTCTCACTACACAGCATTGGGACGAAATGGCGGAAATGTGGCGGGATATATCAGTGCCCGTATCGCACCCGATAAAACAGCTTGCGGATATCATCATAAAACACCCCAACGAATACTATAACACGACACTGTTGGGCTGGCTCGACCCGAACGACCGCGAATTCTGCGACAAGATCGGGCAGTTTTACGTTGATCAGTTTGTGAAAAACCCGCAGTTTTATCTTAATCTGTTTTCCCTTATCCGTCGGACAGGGCTTAAAAACGTTAAAGGGCTCGCGCGAAGGTTTTTTGAATTTCAGACGCTGCCTCAGTACAGTCTGCATCAGTTCTTTTTAATGCTGCCCGGCGATAATGAATACAGGCTCGCCGAGGCGCGGGAGATCATTGAGCTTAAACGAAAGGGCAAGCTGAAAGCCCAATTCGATGTTGACGAATTATCGGCGTGGGCAGAAACCGAACTGAAATTTTAATTTAAGGAGAATTCTATGGACAGCCAGATTTTAAGATTACCCGCGGAACAGCTTTTTCAGGAGGAACTTGACGCGCTTATAAAAGCTGAAAAAGACCCTGTTCCCGAGGGATGGAAAATGTCGCCGAAGTCGGTAAAGACCTATATATGCGGCGGAAAGGTCGGAAAGACCGTTATCACGCCGAAGTACATAGGCCATGAGCGATTGGTTGAGATCGCGATAGCGACGCTTGTTACAGACCGCGCGCTGCTGCTGATAGGCGAGCCGGGCACGGCAAAAAGCTGGCTTTCGGAGCATCTCACGGCGGCAATAAACGGAAACTCCTCGCGCGTCATTCAGGGCACCGCGGGAACCACCGAAGAGCAGATACGCTATTCGTGGAACTACGCTATGCTTATCGCAAACGGCCCCTCGCAGGAAGCGATGCTTAAAAGCCCCGTATTTACCGCAATGGAGGAGGGCGCGATAGCTCGCGTTGAAGAAATTTCGCGCTGTGCCTCCGAGGTGCAGGATACGCTTATTTCAGTACTTTCGGAAAAGAGGATTTCCGTACCCGAGCTGTCGCTTGAGGTTCCCGCTAAGAAGGGCTTTTCAGTTATCGCCACCGCGAATACGCGCGACAAGGGCGTAAACGATATGTCGGCGGCGTTGAAAAGACGTTTCAATATCGTTGTCCTTCCCGCTCCCGAAACGCTCGAAGAAGAAATGAACATCGTTAAAACACGCGTTGAACAGCTTTCGGGAAGTCTTGACCTGAATGCCGCACTGCCAAAGGATGCTGTTATCGAGAAAATATGCACTATCTTCCGCGAGCTGAGAAACGGCGAAACCCTCGACAAAAAGCAAAAGGTAAAAGCTCCGGCGGGCGTTTTGTCCACTGCCGAGGCGATCTCTCTTCTTTGCAACAGCATGGCTCTCGCCGGAAGCTTCGGAAACGGCGAGATATCCGACGAGGATATCGCCGCGGGACTTCAGGGCGCGGTCGTAAAAGACGACGACAAGGACTCGGTCGCTTGGAAGGAATATCTTGAAAACATAATGAAAAAGCGCGGCTCGTCGTGGAGCGGCTTGTATAAAGCGTGTCGGGAGCTGAACGAATGAGCGGCATAAACTTTTTCGGCATACGCCACCTTTCCCCCTCGGGAGCGTTTTATCTGCGGGAATATCTGAATGAAACGCGCCCCGAGCTTGTGATAATAGAAGCCCCAAGCGATTTCGGGGATACGGCGGACGATATAGTGAAAAAGGAAACAAAGCCGCCGTTTGCTATACTTGCGTATACGCAGAGCGTGCCTGTAAGGACAATCTTATATCCGTTTGCGGAGTATTCTCCCGAGTATCAGGCTATCATGTGGTGTCATGAAAACAGTGTTGGGTTCCGCTTTATGGACCTGCCGTCGGAAACATTTCTCGCGCTGTCGGACAAAAGGATAAGAGAAGCCGAGGAAATTGCCGATAACGCCGAAAATGACAGTGATGATTTTGATAATCGCAGCGAAATTACCGAACACAAGCCCGATGTGTATGAAATGCTTTCGGAAAAAAGCGGCGACGGCTCTCATGAAACCTTCTGGGAGCGCACCCTCGAGCAGTGCGCAAATGCTGACGCTTACCGCGAGGGAGCTAACCTCTTTGGCAAGAATATCCGCGAGCTTTCCGAGAAAACGGGATATGACGCCGAGGAAACGGCTTTGCGCGAGAAGTATATGCGAAGCGTTATCCGAAAGGCAGTAAGCGGCGGCGTTTCGCCCGAAAAAATTGTAGTCGTTACAGGTGCGTATCATGTCGAGGGTCTGCGCTCGTGGGATATCCCCGAGGAGCTTTCCGAATTGCCGTCTCTGTCCTCGTTGCATACGCTTATGCCGTATTCATATTACAGGCTGTCCACACGCTCGGGATATGGCGCGGGAAACAAAGCCCCCGCCTATTACGAGCTTATCTGGGATGGCTTATGCCGCGGCGACCGTATGTACGCGGCAAACGCTTATCTTTCCAAGATCGCTGCTAAAACGCGCGAAAGCGGAAGCGCCGCGTCTTCGGCACAGGTAATTGAAGGATTGAGACTCTCAGAATCTCTCGCGAAAATGCGCGGAGGAAAAATTCCATCTCTTCGCGATCTTCGCGACGCTGCCGAAACCTGCATAGGAGAGGGCAGCTTCGCTTCGATAAGCATAGCCGCGGCGGACGCGGAGATAGGAACTAAGATCGGCGAGCTTCCGGAGGGCGTGTCACGCACGAGCATTCAGGACGACTTCTACCGTCTGCTTAAGGACTTGAAGCTTGAAAAATACCGAACAGTTACCGCGCAGGATCTAAAGCTCGATCTGCGTGAGAATATCCGTGCGGGTACGGAAAAATCAGCGTTTCTTGATCTTAACCGTTCGTTCTTTCTGCATAAGCTTCGCGTGTTGGGTCTGGACTTTGCAAAGTGGACCCCGTCCTCGCAGGATAACGCTACATGGTCGGAGGCGTGGGTAATATGCTGGACGCCCGAATCGGAGATAGTGCTGGTCGAATCCGCGCTCAAGGGCGATACGGTCGAGCTTGCGGCTTCGTTTGCGATTAAGGAAACCGTAGAGCAGGCCGCCGAAATGTCTGTTATCGCGGGAGCGATAGAGGACGCCTTCTGCTGTGGAATGCCCGCGGCGGCAAGCTATGCCGTAAGCGCTCTTCAGGCGGCGGCAGTTGACGCTGTTTCGTTTGAAGAGCTTGCGAAAACAGCTTTCAGGCTTTCAAACGTAATGAGCTACGGAGATATCCGCCGCGCCGACTGTTCGGCTGTCGAGCCTATCCTTAAACAGCTTTACTACCGCGCGTGTCTTATTTTAAGCGGCTCGTGCGTTTGCAACGACGATGCCTCAAAAGCAATAGCCGAGGCAATGAATATGCTCAATTCCACAGAGCTTGCGCAGAGCTTTCTTGATACCGAAAAGTGGACAGACGCGTTAAAGGAAGTAGCCTCGCGCGACGATCTTAACACCCGCCTTTCGGGGCTTGCGGCGGCGATACTTCTCGAGCGCGGTCAGATGACCAACGACGAGCTTAAGACCGAGGTTTCCCGAAGGCTCTCAAAGGGAGTTCCCGCGGATCTGGGCGCGGGCTGGTTTGAGGGACTTACGCTCAAAAACCGCTATGGGCTTATCGCGCGGCTGTCGCTGTGGGAGAGCCTTGACGAATATCTTGCTTCTCTTGACGACGAGGAGTTCAAGCGCGCTCTGGTATTTCTCCGCAGGGCGTTCGCGGATTTTTCCTCGGGCGAAAAGGACAGCATCGCGGAAAATCTCGGCGAGATCTGGGGACTTAACGGCGCGGAAGTCAGCGAGATAGTAAACGCGCAGCTCGATACCGCTTCGCAGGAACAAATAGCGTCTCTTGGCGATTTCGATTTTGATTTGTAAGTTTACAGGTGAATTATGGACAAAACATCACAAATGCAGCGCTGGCGGCTGATTCTCGGACAGGACAGCGACAGCAGGCTTTCCAAAATGAATATGCCCGCGCTTTCCGACGAGC
>JAFLUG010000049.1 GCA_022508885.1 Oscillospiraceae bacterium
CCGCGGCGATCAGCTCCATTACATCGTTTCCGTACTGATGTACAAAAGAAAAATCGGAAGTATATTTATTCGCGTCCCATTTTATATTCATTACAAAACCTCCATAGTTACTGCAAAAAATCAGAATTTATATAACATTATGTATTCTTCATCATTTTCATCAACAATTATAAATCCAACTTTTTTATACATTTTTACAGCATAATTCTTTTTTTGAACCGCCAAGGACGCTTGCTTGTATCCTGCTTGATTCAACATATTGAGCATTTCTTTCATCATAGCTGTACCTATTCCGTAATTCCTGTACTCTTTATATAACGAGATAGCAAACGAAGGAGTTTCATTATCAATGTGCCCATAATCGTCCATTATGCGTACCCAAACCGCACCTACTATTTTATTATCAACTTCTGCAACAAGACCTATATCACCTTTCCTTTTACCGAAATCAGCTATATAGACTTGTAATTCGGGTTTATATATTATTTCTTTTGGCGGTGCCGATGCGCCCTTGGGAACAAAAATAGCCTCATACAAGAAATTTTCTAAAGTGCTATATTCGTTAGTTTTGATTTTCCTAATTATATACTCCATATTACCTCTGTAAATTCCGATTTACAGCCGTAAGTTTACTGCTCTTTCTTTTTTTGCTTCTTATCCTCATACATCAGGGTGTCCGCCTGACCGAGCATTTCGTTAAGGTCATAATCGCCCTGCCCGTATGCCATTCCGCAGGCGATCACGAGCGGAAGATTGTCGTTCTTCTGATTAAGGCGCTCTACGGTAGCCTCCCACTGAGCTTTTAATTCCAGCGCTTCTTCCCGGGTATAATCGATCGCTATCAGCATGAATTCATCCCCGCCCATACGAAAGCCCGTCACCTTTTCGGATTCCATCATCCGCAGACTTGTGGCGGCTTTTATAAGCAGAAGGTCACCCATTTCATGTCCGTAGGTATCATTGGTTATCTTCAGATTATTGACATCCATATTAAAGACCGCGATGCTGTATGGTTTTCCGAAATTTTCACTCAGAAGCGACATAAACTTTCCCTTGTTATACAGACCGGTCATGTGATCGTGTTCTTTTTCCGCTGTGATCTTCGTCAGATTCTTAATATAGTCGTTTATATCCTTTTCCAGCTTAAGAAAACTTTCGCTTAATACCTGTATTTCATCATGCGTCTGAATAGTTTCAAGCTTATCCGATATCTGATTGTTATGCTTCAGGAAGTTCTCCGCTTCAGACGCGACAAGCTTGATGGGATCTATCATATTTTTGACAAAAGACATAGTGAAAAGTATCGAAAGAATTACTGCCGCTATACCTGCCGCTCCGACCAGATGGAGGATAAAGTCCCTGACATCAGTGGACAGGGTAGTCATCGGAATCTCCACTCCGATAAAAGCCGTTGTTTCCCCATTTATCACGACAGGATATATTGCCGAGACCGCGGCGTCGAACGTGCCGCCCGTCTTTAAAATATTCTCGGAATGAACGCCGTTTTCGTATGAGTATTTAACGTCATCGTAATATTCCGCGATGATAGGACTGCGCTCGCCGAAAAGCATCTGGTATTCCGTGTCATAATAACTGTCAAGTATATAGATCAGAGGATTCCACATATCCTTTGCATCAAGCTCCGCATTATAATGATAGATAAGATCCATATCGACCACGCAGACAAAAATATCGTTCGCGTCCATACTGTCGCGCGTGGAATCGATCAAATGATATAATTCCCGATAACGGTCGCTTTCAATGATTTCCTGAATTTCCTCTTCCTGTACGCTCCCGTTCTGAGAGCCGAAAGCAAGTTCGGCATACTCTTTCAGTTCTTCATCCGTAAAATATCCGGAGACTGCCTCTGCTATATGGTACGCGGTTTTATTATAGTGACTGACAATAGAGGATGAATACAGCATAGTACCTATCAGCACACCCACGGCTGTGACTAATAATATGGCTGTCGCCAGCATAAAGATAAACTTCGTCCTCAGTTTCACCATTTTATGTGTTTTCATAGTATATTTTTCCCTTCGCGTCATGAAAAACATCAGAAGTTTGTTATTACATTATATCAAAATTTTCTTCAAAAGTCAACATATTGGGTAACAATCGTTTCCCCATCTCGGAAAGCCGTTTATTTCAAATGTGATATTTGTTCCGAGTGAAATATAGGGTTTATGCGGCTTATGTCCTGATTTCCAAAACAGAAAACTCCTTGCCTCTTGATTTTTTTCAGCAGCTATATTATACTATATACAGAGATATGTGTCAAGCAGCAAACAGCGTTATGTTATGGGAGGTCAGGCATTATGAAGAAAAATATCTCACTGCGTACCGAAGTTCTTGACTACGCGGAAAAGAAATACGGTACTAAGCCCGAATACCTTTGGAAGAGATTTCCGGATTACGCGGTCTTGCGGCATGAGGATAATCAAAAATGGTATGGGCTTATTATGAATATATCCTATGAGAAGATCGACGCCAAAAAAAGCGGAAGCGTAGATATACTTAACATCAAGCTTGACGATATTCTTCTGGCGGATATGCTGACGCGGCAGAACGGGTATTACACAGGTTATCATATCAGCAGGGGAAATTGGCTGTCCGTGGCGCTTGACGGAACTGTAGATATTAAATCCGTCTGCGGACTTATCGACACAAGCTATAATGTGACGGCTTCAAAGCAAAAAAAGCAAAAACTCAGACCTCCCAAAGAGTGGCTGATCCCCGCAAATCCCAAGTACTACGACATACTGCATGCTTTCGATGAGACCGACATTATAGATTGGAAACAGGGCGCGGGCATTAAAAAAGGCGATACGGTGTTTATGTATGTCGGTTCGCCCGTTTCGGCAATTCTCTACAAGTGCGAGGTCACAGAAACGGATATACCGTATGACTATCACACAAAAGAACTCACTATCACAAAGCTGATGAAGATAAAGCTCCAAAAAAGATATAAGCCCGACAGCTTTACCTTTGAACGGCTGAAAAGCGAGTATGGGATATTCGCCGTCAGAGGACCGAGAAGCGTTACGAACAGCCTGAGCCGCGCGCTGCGGGGAAAGTGATTCATAAGTAAAAGAGGTGTAGCGTATTGCACGATATATGGAATCCGTGGCACGGCTGTATCAAAAAGAGCGAGGGCTGTGACAACTGTTATATGTACTTTCTTGACCGTATGCGCGATAAGGACGGCTCGCAGATATACCGCACAAAGGCGGGATTTAACTATCCTATTCAGAAAGACAGACATGGCAATTACAAGATAAAAAGCGGAGAGATGATACGGGTGTGTATGACCTCGGATTTCTTTCTCGAAGAAGCCGACGAATGGCGCGACGAAGCGTGGGAGCTTATGCGCGTGCGCGGCGACGTGGCGTTTTTTCTGCTGACCAAGCGTCCCGAGCGTGTCTTGGAACATCTGCCGAAGAATTGGGGAAACGGCTGGGAGAATATCTTTTTTAATGTGACCGCTGAGAATCAGCGTCGTGCTGACGAGCGGATACCGATACTGCTTGAGCTTCCTTTTAAGCACAAGGGCGTGATGTGTGCGCCGTTTATCGGTCAGGTAAGCATCAGAAAATACCTTGAGACAGGTCAGATAGAACAGGTCTTAAGCGACGGAGAAAATTATGACGGCGCCCGGCCCTGTCATTTTGACTGGATAAAGCTTTTGCGCCGGGAGTGTGTGGATAACAATGTGACCTTTGTTTTCTGCGGAACGGGAAGGCGTTTTATCAAGGACAAGAAGCTGTACAGAATTGAAGGCAACGTTATGCAGAGTCAGCAGGCGCGAAGATCAGGAATGAGCTTTCAGGGAAAACCGATACGCTTTAAACTGTACGATAATTGGGGTCATCCTATCTCCGAGGAGGAAAGATACAAGCCCTCTTTCAGAGAAAGATGCGGTACCTGCGGAATGCAGCCGATCTGTAACGGCTGCAGTAACTGCGGTAAGTGCGATGGGAAGTGATATTAGCGGTTATCTGACACCATGTCTTATGGAGGCCGTTGTGTGTTTTGTTTACCGCTCCGCCGTTTCACCCACGGTGCAGAACGACGACAGCGCCGTATTTTGAGGGCGATTTCGGGGAGATAGGGGAACGCGCAGGATACCATATACCCGAAAATATGAGCTATGAGGATTGGGAAGCCGCGTTTGTTAAGGGCGATAAGTCTGTGCTTGAAAAGTACGGTTTATCCTTGACAGATGGAAAAAACAGTGGTATAATAAAAACAATAACAAATGCCGCGGGTAATCCTGTAAACATTGTCTCGCAATCTGATGTAAAAACAACTGGTGAACCGAACACTATAACTCAGACAATAAACGAAAAAGGTGGGATTAGTCGAAACTACTATGGTGAAAATGGTAAGCAAACAAAGCAGATAACTAATCACAATCATGGTAATTCCAAAAATCACCCTTATGGTAAAAACGGCGAACACGCGCACGATTATATTTATAACAGCGAGGGCAAACTGATTGAGCGACCTAAAAGGGAATTAACTGACGATGAACGGAAGGAGAATTCTGATATACTATGACAGCTGATAAAATTAAATCAAGGATAGAGGAGCTATGCACTAATGTTTCCTTCATCCTCGATGGTAAAAACTGTGGTATAGATCCCATCTCTCGCTTCCATTATGATATGTGGTACGGCGAGAATGCCTATGTAGCAAGCAGTATTGATGATGTTATGAACGTCAAGATGTTTAACGGAAAATCTTTGACAGAAGTTGCAGACAAGATTGAAATTACGGAGTGGTAATACAAAAAACGCTTTGAGCAATCAAGGCGCTTTTTTATACCCGTATTTCGCCTTTTTGATATTGCAGGCGTAAAAGAACAAGACAATATTCGCGGACTTAACCGCGGTAAAAAATGTTTTTAAAGGAAGAAAAGTTATGAAAAAGGAAGAATTTCTGAAGCTGGGAGTATCAGAGGAGATAGCTGTGAAGTGCGAGAGCGCGTCCGCCGAGGAGCGTGACAAGCAGTTGTCGGAGCTTAAGAAAACAAGCGGCGACAGCAGGCTTATATCATATCCGCGAGTTTTGGTGCAGAGCTTGCGAGTTTCCCACTTGTTTAATTTAGCGTTCGCACAAAAATTATATTGGTACCAAAAGCAGCGCGGCAAGAATTGTCACAGGCACGGTCACAGTATCATATTCGCTCGGCGTAAACAGCTCCGCCGCTGAGCCTACAACTGCTCCCGTGAGAACAGGAAGAATTGATTTCATGAACGGAAAACCGCAGTATAGCAAAAACACCGCAAACCCGCTGATAAGCGACACTGCAAACATTGCCGCAGACCCTTCCCATGACTTTTTCTCGTTTACAGGCTTGAATTTTACCTTGTGCTTTCCGAGTGGGATACCCACCAGAGCTGCTGCCGCGTCGCCCGTTCCCCACATAAGGATAGCCGTGACTGCCGCGTACGGCTTGTCGAAAATCCCCCATGATACTGCCGTTATGGCCGCAAACATAAAGAACAGCATTAAAAGACTTTTTTTAATTTCTCCTGGCTTTTTCTGAACAAGCAGAGCATTATACCAACTGCTTTTTTCGAGAATGAAAAGCACGGGGTAGAGCAATAACGCTATCAGTACCGAGGCTAAAGCCGCCGCCTGCCAGCTTTCTGCAACAATTATCATAAAAGTTGTGCAGCTGAAGGCTATCAGGTGTAAGAGCTTTCGAAATACAAACTGCGGAATTTTAGTGAAACGCTTTATTGGTAAAACTATCACGACGCAGGGGATTATGAATAACACGAATTTCCCTAAGCAAAGCAGTATCTCAACAACAAGCGGATTTTTCGAGATCTGCTCCCAGAAGTTGAGTATCAGCATTGACGCTCCCAATACGGTAAGCACCGCTCCTGTCACAAGTCCGACCGTGCGGTTTTTTACGCGGTTTGCGAACTGTGCCGAAACAAGCGACGAAACGGTCGCGACAACAATGCATATCAAAAGTACATTCCACCGCTCCATAACGATCGCGGGGTGAATTAAAATGTGGCTTGTTGAGGCGATAAGCGCGGTAAAGGTCATGATGAAGGTGCTTGTGCCGACGGCGGTCTTAAGCTCCATACCGAGAAACGCCGTGAACACCACCAGCATCATCATGCCGCCGCCCGTGCCCACAAAGCCTGTTCCGAAACCGATAGTCAGCCCGAAAAACAGGGAGATCATAACACCCCTGAGGTCGAGCTTTTCGCCCTTTGCGGCGGTATTTTTCCGCGAGGTGTCGGGCTTTACGAGAAATCTGATGCCGATAAAAAACGTGAGAAACAGCGTAAAGCTTCCCAATACCACATTCCCCGCAAGCCACGCGACATAGCTCCCCGCAGTGCTCATGATGAGAATACAGGTAAGCATTATCCAGCCGCGTCTGAGGTCAATGTTTTTGTGCTTCGCGTATGTAATTGTCGTTACCGCGGAGCCTAATATATCCGACGCGAGAGCTATCGCGGTAGCCTGATAAGCGCCGTTCTCTCCGCCGAAGCTCGGGCAAAGCACGATAAGTATCGGCACCATCACGGTCGCAGCCGACAGCCCCGCAAGTCCCGTGCCAATTCCCGCGCCAAGTGCCGCGATCATATACCATAAATATTCCATAGATACTCCCTGAATCGATCTTACACTGTTTCCATTATATCAGACGGCGCTGAAAAAGTCAAATGAAAGGACAGCGCTATTTTTGTGCTTATACCATTCACATCAGACAGGTGTCGTGTGCGCTTCTTGTGATTTTGCATAAATCTTAGTTAAAAACATATCGTTTTTTATGCGTTTAGTATATTGCAATATATGATACCTTGTGGTATAATCAGATTAACAATAAGATCCGCGAAAGGAGTATTCGCATGAAAAAAGCAACAAATATCGTTTTGTCCTCGGCAATTGCCGCGGCTCTTCTTCTGGCGGGCTGCGATGGCGGCGAGAACAGGCTGATAAAAAGGGCGGAGATTTCCGAGGTCCGCGAGAATTTCGAGAAGGACTGCGAGAGCCTGAAAAACAAGTCTTATGAGAACCTTAATTTCAAAGACGCGTCCTTTTCGTTTGCGGATATAGACGAGGTGTCCGAGCTTACCCTCACGAAGCTCATAGGAAAAAGCGCCGACGAGATGTACGAATATCTCTGCGGGATGATCGACGAGCTTACCGACAATTATTATACGGACGAGGAGAAAAAGAAAGAAATACGTTTTGTGGATGCTGACCTGGATAACGGTCTGCCGTTCCCGTATAACTGCCCGACTCTCGACGAGTACAAAAACGGCTTGGAAACGGATGATCCACTGCCGTGTCTCAATACCGAGGATTATTCCATTAGCATACTTAGAGGCGTGCTTTACGGCTTTGACAACGGTGCTCTTATAGACTACGACAACAGCCGTCGCACAAGTGGAATGTATGGTTATCAGATGCTGGGCTCATACACCGGTAACAGCGCCGTGTTTTTCACGGACGACCTGTCCTGTACAGACACCTATCGCCTTGTGGACGGCGAAATATCCATAGCCGACGCGGCGAAATTCGCGCAGGATTATCTTGATAACCTGAAATTCACGCCGTATGACGGAAATATCCCAAAGCCCCGCATTGTCGCGGTAAACGTCGCGGATATCGGCGAGGGCTGTTACGGCTATAATTTTATAACAACGGTCGAATATAAAGGAGTAAACTTCGATTATCGTTTTAAAGAGGGAAAAAACACTTACTCCGGTCATGTGGTCCAGAACGATTATGACGACCGCAGCTATTACTCGGAAGTCGGGTACATAGACATGATCGAAACAGATAAGATACACCACTTTGTCATGATAGCGCACGGATTTGACGTTACCGAGGGAAAACCGCAGACCTCGATAGTAACGCTCGAGTCCGCCGCCGATCTGCTGAGCGAGTTTCTTTCCGGCGCGATGATGTTTACCGCGCGGGAGATATCGGTGGTCTGGCTGGAGACATCATCGAACGGCGTATCATTGGTCGAGCACGCTTATCCCTGCTGGAAATTCAGAATGAGCGCGGGCGGGGCAATGTATGACGTTTTTGTAAATATGGTGACAGGTGAAATTTATCTTTATACCGAGTTGTTGTAATATATAAAAACCGAAAAGGAGCATTTGTATGAGAAAAATAAAAAACACGGCTTTATCGGCGGTTATCACGGCTCTTCTTCTGGCGGGCTGCGACTCTGCTGAAAGTTTTGAGCTTGCGCCGATATCCGAGATACGGGAAAATTTTTCGCAAACGACAGAAGAGCTTAAGGCAAGCTCGTTTGAAAATCTCGACTTTTCAAAAGCGGAGTTCAGCTTTCCCGAGATAGACAGCATAAGCAAGCTGTCGCTTATTACCTTTGCCGGAAAAAGCCTGCGGGAGATGTATGAATTCTACTGCGATAGTCTCGAAACTCTGATGCCCGGGGTATATTCAGAGGAAGAGAAGCTGAACGGTATACTTCTTTCAGATACTAACAGAGACCCATATCTACCTTACTTGCCCATAGATGAATATGAACTTGCGGCAGAAGGCGGAGATTTGATGATGGTGTTTAGGGATAGTAAGTGCTATATGCAGGGAGCGGGTGATATACAATGGTTTGACAACGATGACCTTTACCAATGGAAAGGCGATGAGGTGACTTCTATTCCTTTTTTAGATTATATAGACTCCGCCGGACCTGCGGTAGACTATATAACTGATATGAACCGCGAGGATAAATACGAGCTTATTGACGGAGAGATATCAATAAAGGACGCCGCCGAATTTGCGGATAACTTTATCGAAACTACGGCTTTCACCCCTTATGAAACGTCCGTAAAAAAAAGGATAATCGCGGCAGACGTTGTCGATATAGGCGGCGGAAAGTACGGCTACGGCTTTCTGACGACTTGTGAATACAAAAATGTTCTGTTTGATTATCCCGAGCTGAACGGCGTCAATAGAGCGAAATACGTTATGAACGATTATGATGACAGAAGATACTATTCCTGGTACGGGCAGGCAGCTATGATACAGAGCGATAAAGTATTTCATATGATTCATCCCGTGGCTGACTATTCTGTTAAAGAAACCGAAACCTACACGTCGATAATTACTTTACAGGAAGCGGCAAGGATAGTAAGCGAATTCTATTCCGAAAACATGAAATTTTCCGTTACAAAAGTCGAAGCGGTGTATCTGAAATATGAGGATACGGCGTTTCCTTGCTGGAAATTTATAATGAGATACGGCGGCAACGTGTACGACACTTTAGTGGATATGCATACGGGCGAGGTACACGTTTACATTCAGGTGGGGAAATAATATGCTGAAAACATTAAAATGTGACTTTGGGCGAATTATCGTGAACCGGGCGTTTTTAGCCGCGATAACCGTAACCGCGGTTCTGTGCTTTTCCACGCAGATATATTTCGACGCTTCCAACGGAAGGGAATACTCCGTATTTGAGGCGCTGTGTTCTTTTGACCGCGGCTTTATGGCGGAAAAGTATCAGTTTTATCCGCCCGTTATTATCAAGCAGACACTTCTGGGGTATTCTTCAATAGCTATGCCGATAACAGCGTCGTTTCCGTTTGTTTTCTCGTTTGTCACCGAAAGAAACAGCACGAATATGCGGCTTTCGGTTTTGCGCTCGGGCAGACGAAAATATTATCTGTCAAAATTTTTCTCAGCGTTAATAAGCGGCGGACTTTGCACAATGCTTGGAGTAATGATATTCGGCGTTTTCGCCTTCGCGCTGTTTCCGAGCACACAGTCGCCGGAAACTATCTCAGGGATACTTCCGGACGGAGTGTTTATGACGCTTATGGGCAAAGCGCTTTCGGCGTTTGTTTATGGTATGACAAGCGTTCTTACGGCGTTTTTTCTCTGCTCGTTCTGCGCAAATCCATATATAATTCTGTGCGTGCCGTTTTTGCTTAAGTTTATTCTGGAAACTCTGCTTTCGCATATCCAGACAAACGCCGCGGCCGCGGGAGATTACGGGGTTTACGACAGGACGCGGCCCTTTTTTCCGAACTCCGCGAGCCTGCTGTTCAGTATGGAAGTAAACAAAACGTTTTTTGAGGTGCTTGTTGTAAATCTGCTGTTTGCGGCGGCGGTTTTCGCGGGCTTTGTCCTTATCATGGAAAAACGCGCCGACAGGGGGAGCTGAAAGTGAAAAGGGTAAATTTTAAAACCATGTTGCTGTGCGCGCGGACGGATTTCTTCAAATGGCTGTTTAACGCGCGGATGATAACTTTGGCAGGTCTTGCGGTTTTTATCTACACCTGCGCCGTTGAGCCTCTCTTCGCGAATTCCGAGATAATGGGAAAGCCGCTTAATGTGTTCGAGCCGTATATCGCCGCGCTTAATTCCGGCTCGCTGATTCTTATAATACCGCTGGGCTTTCTGGCGATCTCCTCGGATTTTCCGCTGGTTGACAGAAGCACAATGTCCGGCGTAATAAGAACAGGAAGAGTAAACTGGTTTTTCGGTCAGCTTATGGATCTTTTTATGATGTGCGCGGCGTATTTGTTGTTTATATTTGCCGCAAGCGTTATCCCCGCGGTTTTCGGCGGGGTATGGGACACGGAATGGAGCGAGGTCGCGGTTTATTTCGGCATGGAATTTCCCGAATATGCGTGGAATTTCGGGGCGCTTTTGCTCCCGAAAAACCTGTACAACCAGCTTTCGCTTTTCGACGCGGCGGTACAAAGCACGGTGTTTGTGTTTATATACCTTGTTCTCCTCGGAATGATACTGCTGTTCTTTACAACTATCGGCAAAAAGACGGCGGGCGTTATCGTCTGCGGAGGAGTAATTACCGCGGGCAGCGCGCTTTGCTCGATAAATTCACAGATAATGTGGGCGCTGCCCACGGCAAACTCGATAGTATGGCTTCACTACACCGAATTTCGCCGCGAGCCCGTCTATCCGGTATGGTGTTCTTACGCGTATTTTGGAGCGCTTCTGGCTGTGTTGACGGTCATTAGCTTCATAACGCTTAAGAAAATGAATTTTACGGAGGGACGATATGATTGAAATTGAGAATATAAACCTCACTCTTCAGAAAACCGAGATACTGAAAAATGTTACGGTCAGCTTCGAGCGCGGAAAAATTCACGGTCTGATAGGCAGAAACGGCTCGGGCAAAACAATGCTGATGAAGTGCATCTGCGGCTTTGTAAATCCGACAAGCGGCGTGATAAAAGTTGATAATAAGCAGATAGGGAAGGACTGCGACTTTCCCGAAAGCGTCGGCATAATTATCGAAACGCCGGGATTTATCCCGTATTACTCGGGGCTGAAAAATCTGAAACTGCTGGCGGGTCTTCGCGGGAAGATAACAGTTGATGATATCAGAAACACAATGCAAAAGGTAGGTCTTGAACCCGATTTAAAGCGCCATGTAGGAAAGTATTCGCTCGGAATGCGCCAGCGTTTGGGTCTTGCTCAGGCGATAATGGAAGACCCCGAGCTGCTTATCCTTGACGAACCTATGAACGGGCTTGACAAAGACGGCGTGAAGGATATGAGACAGTATCTGCTTGATTTGAAATCGCAGGGTAAAACGATCCTCATCGCTTCTCATTCGGCGGAGGATATCGACGTTCTGTGCGATACGGTCTGCGAGATGGATAAGGGAGTTTTAAGCAAAGTAAGATGATAATTCCTGACTTGCGCTGAATAGATAAAAACCACGCGTTTCACGCGTGGTTTTTAATGTTAAATGATACTGAATTTGTTTATCGGGTCATTCGTTGTAGTTGACGGTTATTCCGAGGGCGTCCTCAAGTTCGGCCAGAATAGCCTTTACACTGTCGTAGGCGGATTTTATCGCGCGGGAGTGTTCAAGCTCATATTTTTTCTCCGTGCCGAGGGAGATTATTTTTTCCTTGAGCGCATTCTCGTCGCATAGCTCGCCGTCAAAATAGATATCCTCGTTGTCAATTGTGATCGTAACAGTGTCGGCCGCGGATTGCTCACTGTTGTCGGAAACCGCCGAGCTGTTATTGGATGAGCTGTCGGAGCTGCCCTGTCCGCCAAGTCCGAACGCTCCGCCGTTTCCCCAGCCGAACGGATTGAAGAACAAAAGTACCAGTATCGCAAGGATCAGCAGTAAAATTATCAGAAATACCGCGCCGCCGCGTTTTCTGCGTCTTTTCTTTTCCTTGCGGGGAGGCTCTTTAGCCTCGGGCTGTTCGTGATTTGAATGTTTTTCGTGTTTCATAGCTTGTCCTTTCCAGATTGTCAAAATAGTCAAAGCGGATTGCAGTGATATCTGAAGTTTCCGCTGTTAGCTCTTATTTCGGCGCTTTTCAGCGCTTCGTCTATTGCCGCGTAGTCATCCTGATATACGTTGTGCGTGTCATATGAAAACACGACATACACTATCGTCGAGTTGGATTCGTCGTCGGAAATCTTCGCGATATATTCCGTTATGAAAATTTTAAGCCGGTTTATCGCCGTGCTGAGGTCGTCGTCGTTTCGTATCTCATATAGGTTCTGGTCGGAATCAGTCTTACCGAAGGACAGATAGCGCACGGTGTTGTTATATCGGTTTTCCAGCCCGACATTGATGACAAACACCACATCGTCCATATATTCATAGCTTTCCAGCCTGCTTTCCGCTTCGGCAAGACGGTTTATAAGCTCCTCAAGACTGCCCTCGCCGAGCTTTCCCAAGGCTTCGTCAAGCTCTGCTTCCAGCCCGTCAAGCCTGTCGCTCAGGGCTTCGTTTTCAAGCTGTACCGCGTCAAGCGCCGACTGTTTTTCGGTGATCAGCCTGCTGTTTTCGGTCATCACCATAAAAATGATGATCATGATAACGTCAAGCAGAGAGGTAAGCTCGATAATTATATCGCGTTTCCGTCTTCGCCGCATTATTGCTCCCTCTTTTCTTTGTCGTGCTCATGAATGAGGTAGTCCGCTTCGTCGAGCGCGGAATCCAGCCGGGCGGTAATGAAGGAGTCCATTATTTTGAAGATTATTGCGGCGACCAGTCCCGCAAAGGTAGTGATAAGAGCGGACGAAAAGTTTTCCGAGAGATCGTCCGTACCGGACAGGCGCATAAGCGACGCTACCGTTCCGAGTATTCCGAGCAGCGGGAAGACCGCCGTGATATTGGTGAACAGCGCGTATACTCCCGACGCCTTGCCCGCGCAATTCAAAAGCGTGCGGCTTTCCTCGTCGGACATTCTCAGCTCAGCCGCGATCCCGACTCTTCGGTCAGTCTTCGGACGAACGATGCTTTCGAGTTTTTTTATCGTTCGCAGGTTAAAATAAAAAACCGCAATATTGAACGCGAACAGTAAAACGATCATGACTGTGATAAACTCGGGCATAAAACACATTCTCCGTTCGTTCTGAAATATTTATTTTATTATACACCAAAATCCGAGCTTTGTCAACACGGTTTTCCTTGCGCTTTCTCTTTGAAAATGGTAAAATATGGATAAAATGATTGGAGGTAGAAAATGAACAAATTACAAAACATTGAATTTGACGGACGCTGCAAAAAAACAACGGCTGTTATAGCGGGTTTATTATGCGCGCTTATCGCGCTGGCGTTTGCGGACAGGGCGGAGCTTTTTCCGGCTCTCGGATTCTTGGTGATATTTGCGGGAGACCTGTGCGCCTGTACTGTGATAACGCTGTATTGCGGTATGTTTGTTCGCGCGTTTTTTCCCGAACGGGGCGAGGCTCGGCTCAAAGCGCAGTTTGTCGCTGACGCGGCGGGTGAGATATTGAAGATGATATTTCTGCTGCTTCCGGCGGTCGTTTACGGAGAGACTGCTTCTTTGCCGCAGATACTCGCGCTGACAGCTGATATTGTACTGTCGAGAGTATTTGCGGTCTTGCCGCCGTTTGAAAAGGGCTGAGCCGTTCTCGCCGGATATGCTTAATTTTACGCAAAAGCTATTGAATTTTAGGGCGTTATGTGTTATAATATTCATGTTCAATTCATGTTTACAATTCCCGCTGCACCGGCAGGACGACAGACATGACAGGCGGAACTGTAAATATCTTTCAGGAGGTAATATATGGATATTAACATCACAGCGGACATTAAGTATGTGGGCGTAAACGACCACGAGGTCGATCTGTTCGAGGGACAGTATGTTGTGCCAAACGGCATGGCTTATAACTCGTATGTTATCCTTGACGGAAAAACAGCGGTTATGGACACGGTAGACCGTCATTTTACCCATGAGTGGCTGGGCAAGGTTTCGTCGGTACTCGGAGGAAAAGCTCCCGACTATCTTATCATTCAGCATATGGAGCCCGACCACGCGGGAAGCATAGCCGATTTTATGAAAGCGTATCCCAAAACAACGATTGTTTCCTCGGCAAAGTCTTTTGTAATGATGAAGCAGTTTTTCGGCGAGGAATACGAAGACCGCCGCGTTGAGGTAGGCGAGGGCGACACATTGGAGCTCGGAAAGCACACGCTCACGTTTGTTACCGCGCCGATGGTACATTGGCCCGAGGTCATCGTGACATACGATTCATGCGACAAGGTGCTGTTTTCGGCGGACGGCTTCGGAAAGTTCGGCGCGCTTGACGTTGAGGAAGAGTGGGACTGCGAGGCTCGCCGCTATTACATAGGCATCGTAGGAAAATACGGAGCGCAGGTGCAGAGGCTTCTGAAAAAGGCGGCGGGGCTTGATATCGCCGTTATCTGTCCGACGCACGGACCGGTGCTTAAGGAAAATCTCGGTCACTATATAAATCTGTACGACACATGGTCGTCTTACAGGGTAGAGTCCTCGGGAATAATGATAGCCTACACTTCGGTTTACGGAAACACCAAGGCCGCGGTCGAGCTGCTTGCTGAAAAACTCAGAGCAAAGAATTGTCCCAAGGTGGTTGTGACGGACCTTGCCCGCGAGGATATGGCGGAAGCAGTCGAGGACGCTTTCCGTTACGGCAAGCTGGTGTTGGCGACTACGACCTACAACGCGGATATTTTCCCGTTTATGCGTACCTTTATCGACCACCTGACCGAGCGCAACTATCAGAAGCGCACCGTGGCGCTTATGGAAAACGGCTCTTGGTCTCCTCAGGCGGCAAAGACAATGAAGGGTATGCTCGAGGGCTGCAGCAATCTTACATTTACCAAGAGCACTGTTCATATTATGTCGGCACTTAACGACGAGAGTCGTCAGCAAATTGAAGACTTGGCCAATGAGCTCTGCAAGGACTATCTTGCTGAGAATGACAATACAGCCGACAAGCAGGATATGAAGGCGCTGTTCAAGATAGGCTACGGTCTTTATGTCGTTACGTCAAACGACGGCAAAAAGGACAATGGTATTATCGTTAATACCGTTACCCAGCTTACCGATAATCCCTACCGTGTAGCTGTAAACATCAACAAGGCAAATTACTCTCACGATGTGATAAAGCAGACGGGCATTATGAACGTAAACTGTCTGTCGGTCGACGCGCCGTTTAAGATTTTTGAGAGATTCGGCTTCCAGAGCGGAAGAAACGCGGATAAATTTGAGGGCTGCTCGCCGCTGCGCTCGGAAAACGGGCTTGCGTTCCTGCCGCGGTATATCAACGCCGTAATATCGCTCAAGGTAGAGCAGTATGTAGACCTCGGCACTCACGGAATGTTTATTTGCAGCGTGACCGAGGCGCGCGTCATTACCGATAAGGAGACCATGACCTACAACTACTATCAGCAGAATGTCAAGCCCAAGCCCGCGACAGAGGGCAAAAAAGGCTATGTCTGCACGGTATGCGGATATATCCACGAGGGCGACGAGCTGCCCGAGGA
>JAFLUG010000005.1 GCA_022508885.1 Oscillospiraceae bacterium
AAAAGTTTTGGGAAAGGGTCAAGGGAAAACCCTTTTTCAAAAGGGTTTTCCCTTGTTTTTATTTATTCAAGAAAATCAAGAATATCCGGCGCCGCGACTAAATGCATCGCCCCCACCGCAACAAAAACCTTTTTTCCCTCCGACAGCCATTCGGATATCCGCTCAGCCATCTTACGCTGACGGTCTGTGTACATCGCGGCGTAATAATCGTCAAAATCTTCGCTCAGCTCATCTGGTATCTCGCTGCCCTCAAGCATTGCCTCAAGCGCAGAAATATCGCCCTCGCTCCATGCCCGATACAGCTCTCTCATCGCCGAAAGCTGTTCTTCATACGGCGTGTTTACCGAGTCCAGAAGCGCGAAAGCCTGAAGCGCCTCGCTTTCCTCCGAGTTCATTTTATACTGCTCATATACGCTTTCAAACTCGAATATCTCCTTGCCGTTTTCCATCGCGTATCTGATAACGGCACGGTCAGTCCCGTTTTCGGAATAATATCCGCAGTCAAAAGCTATCTTGTTTGAAAGCTGAGCGCTCCATAAAGCGGGAATATACCTGTTATAAGACGCGATATAAATTCCTTTTTCAGAGAAAAATCTTTTTATCGCTTCATAGTCGGAACCGAGGATATCCGCCGTTGTGCCTGATTTGCATTCAAGCAGCTTCATCGCCTCGTTAAGTTTCGCGGTGTTTTTGTCAAGCGCGATAAGGTCGACCTCCACCGCCACTATCGAGCACTCGTCGATAGCCCTGTAGATCTCTTCGGGATATTCGACTCCGTTTTCCGCAACGTGCATTGTTCCAAGCAGATAAACAACGCCGCCCGTGCTTTCGTCGCTTATGGTGAAAAACGGCGGATCTACGGGCTTTACCCCGTGTTTATCCTCAAAATACTCACAGCCTCCGAGCAAAAGGGAAAACAGTAAAAGAGCCGCAAAAATAAACGTTTTTTTCTTCATGTTATCTCAAATTTTTTAAAAGTTTCGCCCTCAAAATCCTTCCACAGAAAACAACCGCCTTCAAGCGTCATATAGCCGTTTGCGCTGCCGTTTTTCGGTATTGAGACAGAACCCGGGTTCATATAAACATAGTTTTCGTGAATATTGCAGGCCGGAATGTGCGTGTGTCCGCAAAGCAGAACATCACCCTTTTTCAAAGGCGGCAGGTTTTCCTCGCCCCACTTATGTCCGTGCGTCGCGAAAATTTCCGCGCCCTCTGCGCTTATAAGTGCGTATTCTGCCAAAACAGGGAACTCCAATACCATCTGGTCGACCTCCGCCTCGCAGTTTCCGCGAACGCACAGAATTTCATCTTTGTGCGGGTTAAGCATTTCAATTACTTTTTTCGGCGCGTAGTCTTTCGGCAGATCGTTGCGCGGCCCGTGATAAAGCAAGTCTCCGAGCAGAATAAGGCGCTCGGCTTTTTCATTTTCAAACGCCCCGAGCATTTTCTCACACCAGAACGCCGAGCCGTGTATATCCGACGCGATCATCAGTTTCATAAGACACCTCAATTATATTCTTCAACTACTACCGCGCAGCCTTTAACGGTTATTTCGGCAAAGTCCTCAACGATTTCATTGCTTACGCCAAGTGGGAAATCATTTGTGAAAACGCGGTTTTCGACCGCGTATTTTACTCCTCGCTCGGTAATCTCAGCTTTTCTGTCATACGCGAAAACAGAAAGATACCCGTCAAAACGCGGAATTGTTACTGTTTCATCTAAAATCAACTCAACACGCTCGTGCTCACCGAAAAGCTCGGCTGAAATCCCGCGTTTTTTAAGTCCGTAAAGCATCTGGATATTTGCCAGCGTATGCCCGAGCCGTCCGCCCGCCGCGCACAAGAACCTCAGCCGAGAATATCCGCGTTCAACCGCGATATTCGCCGCCAAAAGCGCGTCTGTCTCGTCCTTTTCGGGAAGCGCTCTTATGCATTCCGTTCCGCTCGGAACAGGACTTTTCGCGCTGTCGAAATCCCCGACGCAGATATCGGGAGTAATTCCCGCGCCGAGCGCGTAGTCAAGCCCCCCGTCCGCGCAGATGACAAAGCCTTCAATAAGCTTTTTGTCAAACAAAGAACAGGGCGCCCCGCAGACGATAGTACAATCAACGGTCATTTTCTCACCTCTTTGTTGTCACAGAATAATTATAGCACAACAAGTCCGTAATGTCAATAATACTAATTTTACTGTTTACTGTCAGCTGAAAAAAGAGGGCTGTCTTACAGACAGCCCGAATTAAAAGGGAGCGGGATTATTATTCAGATTACAGAAAATGTAATCTGCAATCTGCTTTAAACGTTGAACAACAGCTCGTCGTATGTCGGATAAGGCCAGTATTCTTCGCCGACGATCGTTTCAAGCTCGTCTGCTACGGCTCTCAGCGACTGCATTGTGCTGAAGACCTCGTCGTGATAGCAGCGCGCCTTTTCAGCCTCGCCCTCAATTGCCTGAGCCTTTACAATAGCGTCGGAAAGCTCGGCTGCCTTGTCGGAAAGTGAGATCGTAAGCTCGTTTACCTTCTTTGCAAGAGCGGACTCGACAGTCGGCTCAATTCCTGCCGACTTTTTGCTTACGGCGATATCGCATACGTCCTTCGCAAACTTCATGACCGCGGGCAATATCTCGGTCTTTACCATATCCGCGGCGGTAAGCGCCTCGATGTTTATTACCTTAGAGTAGTTTTCAAAGAGTATCTCCTGTCTTGAGTGCAGCTCTATCTCACTGTAAACCTTGAACTTCTTGAACAGCGCGACATTCTTCGCTTCCGTAATGCATGAAAGAGCGTCAACTGTAGACTTGAGATTGGGCAGACCGCGCTTTTCGGCTTCTGCCTGCCATTCCGCGCCGTATCCGTTACCGTTGAAAATAACCCTCTTGTGCTCGCTTATCGTTTTTACAAGCAGGTCGTGGAGCGCCTCGTTAAAGCTCTGCGCACCCTCGAGCGCGTCCGCGAATTCTGTCAGCGAGTTTGCAACTATTGTATTGAGAATCGTATTAGGACCCGCGATGTTTAGGTTAGAACCAACCATTCTGAACTCAAACTTATTTCCGGTAAACGCAAACGGCGAGGTCCTGTTTCTGTCCGTGCTGTCCTTCGGGAAGTCCGGAAGGGAGGAAACGCCCACATTGAACATCTGCTTGCCGTTAGAGGTGTATTCCTTGCCCTCTACAAGCGCGTCTACAACTCCCTGAAGCTCTTCTCCGAGGAATATCGAGATGATAGCGGGAGGCGCCTCGTTAGCACCCAGACGGTGGTCGTTTCCGGGAGAAGCGACCGACATTCTAAGAAGGTCGGAGTATTCGTCAACCGCCTTGATTATAGCCGCAAGGAAGGTAAGGAACTGCGCGTTTTCCATCGGCGAATTTCCCGGGTCGAGAAGATTCTGTCCGTCGTCTGTGGACAGGCTCCAGTTGTCGTGCTTTCCCGAGCCGTTTATGCCCGCAAAGGGCTTTTCATGAAGCAGACAGACAAGCCCGTGCTCGAGCGCTACCTTTTTCATAAGCTCCATTGTAAGCTGGTTCTGGTCTGTCGCGAGATTTGCGGGAGCAAAGATAGGCGCGTTTTCGTGCTGTGCGGGAGCAACCTCGTTGTGCTTTGTTTTCGAGGTGATCCCAAGCTTCCAAAGACGCTCGTCGAGATCCTTCATATATTCCGCGATCCTGTCCTTGATAACTCCGAAATAGTGATCCTCAAGCTCCTGACCCTTGGGCGCGGGAGCGCCGAAGAGCGTTCTTCCCGTGAAAATAAGGTCCTTGCGCTTGTCGTAGTTCTTCTTATCAACAAGGAAGTATTCCTGCTCGGCGCCTACCGTCGCCACAACGCGCTTGGTAGTCGTATTTCCGAACAGCTTTAAAACTCTCAGCGCCGCGTCGGACACAGCGTCCATCGAGCGCAGAAGAGGCGTTTTCTTGTCAAGAGCTTCTCCCGAGTACGAATAAAACGCCGTGGGAATATAAAGCGAGCCGCCCTTTACAAACGCGTAAGAGGTAGGATCCCACGCGGTATATCCGCGCGCCTCAAATGTAGCTCTCAGTCCTCCCGAGGGGAAGCTCGACGCGTCGGGCTCGCCCTTTATAAGCTCCTTTCCCGAAAACTCCATTATCACCGAGCCGTCGTTTGTAGGAGAGATAAAGCTGTCGTGCTTTTCGGCGGTGATTCCCGTCATCGGCTGAAACCAGTGAGTGTAGTGCGTTGCTCCTTTTTCGATCGCCCAGTCCTTCATGGCGTTTGCCACAATGTCCGCAATAGAGCTGTCAAGCTCCTTTCCCTCGGCAATCGTTTTCTTCAGCGTCTTGAAAACATTTTTCGGCAAGCGCTGTCTCATTGTTTCCTCGTTGAACACGTCGATGCCGAACTGCTCAACAACATTGAAGTTTTCCATAGTCCCGTTCCTCCTGAATACTGAATATAGAATTACTAAACAAAAAACGGCGCCAAGACACGGTTATCCCGCCCTCGAAACGCCGTCGTTTCTTTGTTACGTTCATATTATACACTATTTTCTTGCATTTGTCTATCGGGATTTCAAACAAATAATACTAACTTAAAAACTTTTTGTTGTCGCTTTTATACAAAAACCATGCAGGCAAGCCTTTTCAAAAATTCTAAAATGGGCGTTAAATCCCCTGAACCAGCGTTATTTTGCAAGAAAATCAATTTCAGCTTTCATATTTGCCGGCGAATTTTGAAAAATAGGGATGCTAATAAATTAAAGCCGGCTTGGTTTTCACTAAATTATTCCTAAAACATATAGTGTAGAAAATGTGAAATGGGTGATTTTGTGTTGGATTTTCCGCTTTGCTGCCTTGGTGTGGGAAAAAGCGCCGTTGTAAAAAGCCTCTCGGCTCACGGCGCGCTCAGACGGCGGCTTTCTGATATAGGAGTAGTAGAGGGCGCGACGGTAAAATGCGTCGGCAGAAGCCCTTTGGGAGACCCCGCAGCGTACTTGGTGCGCGGTGCGGTCATTGCGATCCGCGACTGCGACAGCAGAAGCGTTACGGTAGAAGTATGTTCTGTATTATGATACTGAACATGCTGTATGGAGGATACAGATGTAGATGAATAATAATTCTTTTGATAAAACCATTGCCCTTGCGGGAAACCCGAATGTCGGCAAAAGCACGGTTTTTAACGCTCTGACGGGGCTTCACCAGCACACCGGAAACTGGGCGGGAAAAACCGTAGAGACCGCGAGCGGCTTTTTCAAGACCAAAGCATTTTCATATCGCTTGGTTGATATTCCGGGTACATATTCGCTTATAGCACATTCGGCCGAAGAAGAAGCCGCACGCGATTATATCTGCTTTGGAAAAGCGGACGCGGCGGTTGTGGTCTGCGACGCTACCTGCCTCGAGCGCGGACTTAACCTTGTGCTTCAGGTAATGGAGATCTGCCCGAAAACTCTGGTTTGCGTAAATATGCTCGACGAGGCAAAGCGCGCGGGAATAAAAATAGACCTGAAGCTCCTCGAAAAAGAGCTTGGCGTACCTGTCGCGGGAATTACCGCGCATAAAAAGCGCACGCTTAAAATTCTCACTGACAGACTTGACGAGCTTTGCTTTTCCGAAGCTCCTAAACATCCAAGAAAGCTAAAGTACATAAAGCCTCTTGAAGCCGCGGTCCGGATAACCGCGAAAGTCATAGAGCACGAGCTTTCTCTTGAGCTTCCCGAAATAGGCATTCCCGCGGAATGGGCAGCTTTAAGGCTAATAGACGGCACGATGATAAACGAAATAAGCGAGCGCTGTAAAAGATCGGGCAGGAACATTCTCGAAAACTCGGCGATCTCCGAAGCTCTGGCACAGTCAAAAAAACTGCTTTCGGACAATGGGATAACCGAGGATATTTTGCAGGATAAGATCGTCGGATGTATTTATGAAAACGCCGAGGAGATATGTAAAAAGACGGTAACAATGCCGCCGCGCGAAGCATCTAAGGCAGACAGGATCCTTACAAGCCGGGCGTTTGGCTTTCCGATAATGATATTGATGTTGCTTGTGGTTTTCTGGATAACCATTATCGGCGCGAACTACCCGTCGGAATATCTGGGGATAGCGCTGTTCTGGCTCGGAGACAGGATAGGCGAGCTGTTTGAAATGATAAACGCTCCCGATTGGCTATCGGGTATAATCGTAGACGGCGCGTATCGGGTGCTTGCGTGGGTGGTTTCGGTAATGCTGCCCCCTATGGCGATCTTCTTTCCGCTGTTTACACTGCTTGAGGACTTAGGATATCTTCCGAGGGTCGCGTACAATCTCGACAAGCCGTTTCATAAGTGCAGCGCGTGCGGAAAACAGGCGCTTTGTATGTGCATGGGCTTTGGCTGTAACGCCGCGGGAGTAACGGGCGCAAGAATAATCGACAGCCGCCGCGAACGTCTTATCGCGATACTCACAAATTCTCTCGTCCCGTGCAACGGCCGTTTCCCGATGATATTAGCGCTTATCTCGGCGTTCTTTGTAAGCGGCGCAAAGGGCAGCGGTATTCTTGAAAGCCTGCTGTCGGCGGTCATTTTTACCGCTGTTATCGTGCTGGGGATAATGATGACGTTTCTGACTTCAAAAATACTCGCAAAGACGCTGCTTAAAGGAGAACCGTCGTCGTTTACGCTTGAGCTCCCGCCGTTCCGCAAGCCTCAGATAGGGAAAATTCTTATTCGCTCCTGCCTTGACAGAACGGTTTTCGTGCTTGGAAGAGCGGTGGCGGTCGCGGCTCCAGCGGGCGCGGTGATATGGCTTTTGGCTAACATAAGCGTTTTCGGAAACACCTTGCTTTCGTACATCACCGGCTTTTTTGAGCCGTTCGGTCAGCTTATCGGAATGGACGGCGCTATCATAACGGCATTCTTGCTCGGTATTCCCGCAAACGAGATAGTCATTCCGCTTATAGTAATGATCTACGAGCAGAGCGGCGTAATTGCCGAAATTTCCACCGAACAGCTTTATGAGCTGTTCACGCAAAACGGCTGGACGGTAATAACGGCGATATGCGTTATTATTTTTACACTTTTTCATTTCCCGTGCTCGACAACGCTTCTTACGATAAAAAAAGAAGCGGGAGGCTGGAAATGGGCGGCGCTCGCGTTTTTTATCCCCCTGATAATAGGCGTCGCTTTTTGTCTGGTCATCAATTTGTTTTCGATGATGTTTACAATGGCATAACGGGATAAGTTATAAGGAAGCATACAAAAAGTCTTTGAAAAAGGGGTTTGGGGAAAAAACTTTCTACAGAAAGTTTTTTCCCCAAAAATAATAAGTAGCTGAACACATTTTGACAGTATGAAATCAGGTGTTTTATACGTTTTTAGCTCTCCGAAGGCGTTTCGGGGAGCTGTTTTGCGATAAACCTATTTCCAATGATTAAGCGTCGGAAGCATCTCGCTTAAGTAAGCCCTCATCTTTTCGGGTGGGAATTGGTCGTTCGACATATGTCCCACGAGAAAATCGGTCAGTTCATCAAGACTTGTATAAACGAATTTCCCGTCTGTGTAGCACCATTTGCAGTACTCCTCGTTATATGTACCGTCGGGTTCCTTGCTGATCGAGGAATCTTCAAGCGGCATTCCGCAGCACTGACATATCAGCTTTCTCGGAGAACCGAGCAGCGTATTGATAGAAACGTCAAACAGCTTTGACAATAGCTTCAGTGTTTCGGTGTTCGGAACGGTTTCGCCCGTTTCCCAGCGCGACACAGCCTGTCTTGTTACAAATACCTTTTCAGCGAGCTGTTCCTGAGATAATCCGCTTTTTGTTCGGAGTTCAAGAATAACATCTTTAGTGTTCATATATTTATCACCTCAATATTATTATACCATTGCTGTTTGAAAAAGACAAGCAACCCGCTGTTGCTGTATTGTAACATCATATTTTATCAAGGATTGATATTTCCGCTGAGAGTAAGCCTGTTTGTAATTTCAAACGTCGGACCCTTCTGCCAGAGAAACGGCGTAAGCGATATCTCAAAGCCTTCTCCCGGCGCGCACATAAAGTCCGCCGGCTGTCCTTTGGGCAGCCCATAGCCGCACAGCAGATTTGTGATAACTCCCGCGTGAGTAATTACAGCGCCGTATTGCAGGTCGTTTTTCATCATATCGCTGAAAACGCTGTCAAGTCCGTTTATACAGCGCAGCATAAAGTCGCCGTATTTCTCGCCGTTCGGCGGCGCGGAATCAACCCCGCCCTTCAGCCAGTCCTTGTATTCGCGAAGATCACGGAGCTGTTCGGCGGATTTGTTCTCAAAATCCCCGAAATTCATCTCAATAAGCTCGTCTATTATCATCAGTCTTTGCTCGGGATAAATTATCTCCGCGGTCTCAAGACAGCGCGAAAGGGGAGAAGAGTACACCTTTTCAACTTCGGGGTAAAGCTCGTTCGCGCATAGCTCCTCTATCGTTTTCCTGCCCTCGGGACAAAGCGACAGGTCGGTTTGTCCTATATATTTGCCGTCAAGATTTCCCTGGGTTATCCCGTGGCGGATAAGATATAAATAGTAGTTTCTCATTTGTGCCCTCCTATATATCGTACAGTTAGGAATAATATCCTATGAAATTGTCGAAATTTTGGTAAATATGACGCTTTACAAATCGGAATAAATGTAATATAATATACATTGCGATAAAACTATTATGTGTAATATTTGGAGTTTTAACGGTCATGAATAAAGATTTTCCGAGAATACTAAAGCTGCTTCGAAAGGAACGCGGATTGAGACAAAAAGAGGCCGCGGACAAGCTTGGCGTCGCACAGGCGCTTTTGTCGCATTATGAAAACGGAAAGCGCGAATGCGGGCTTGATTTTCTTGTTCAGGCGGCGGATTTCTACAACGTTTCCGTGGACTACATACTCGGCAGAAGCAACTCGCGAAACGGAGCGGTCGTCACCGAAAACGAGCTCCTTGACAGCACGGTTTCCGAGGGCGCGAGCGAAAACGCGGAGTCAGCGGGCATTCTGCTGAGGAAAAAGCTCGCGACAAACGCGCTTGAAATAGTGTTTTCATTGCTTATAAAAACAAAGAACCACAAGCTTGCCAAATCGGTAGGAAATTATATGCTCACTGCTGTTTACCGCGCGTTCAGAATGGTATACAGCGCCGGCGGTGAAAACGATGAAAACCTGTTTTCGATACCGCGCGAAAGTCTTTCGGGAATTACGCTTGCTCAACTCAGCCTTGAAGACGTCGCTGCGAACACCGCCGAAAAAGACGGCACAGCCGACGCAAAGATCACCAACTCCCGCATAGAGCAGGAATATCCTAAGCAGAGCACAGCGCTGTTTTCGGTTATCAATAATGTTGAAAAGGAGCTTAAAAAGCTGTAATTATTTGTCTACAATGTTATTGCTGAGTATAAAGCTTTCGTTGTCGCGCCAGTTTTCTCTTACCTTTACGAAAATCTGGAGATTTACCTTTGTATCAAGCAGGTCTTCTATGTCCTTTCGCGCGAGAGAGCCTATCTGTTTGAGGCGCTCGCCGCCCTTTCCGATTATCATTCCCTTGTGGGAGTTTTTTTCGCAGATTATGACTGCGCCGATGTCGATTATCTCGGCGCCGTTTTTGTTTAAGTGAGAAGAAAAGCTTTCGATATCTACCGCCGTTCCGTGGGGAATTTCCTGCTGCATTGTCCAGAGCAGCTTTTCACGGATTATCTCGCTGCACAAAAAGCGCTCGGTGCGGTCTGTCGCTATATCGTCGGGGAAGAAGTGCTCTCCCTCCACCGCGTATTTTTCAAGCGCCGGCATGATAAGCTCGGTATTTACACGTTTTTTAACGCTTATAGGTATAATTTCCGCAAAATTATACAGTTCGTTATATTCATTTATCATCGGCAAAAGCTCTTCTTTTGATTTAACGAGGTCGATCTTGTTCAAAAGCAGAATTACCTTTGTTTCATGCGACTTGAATGACTTCAGCAGTTCGCGCTCGATAGCGGATATTTTTTTCGTCGCGTCAGCCATTAAGATCGCGCAGTCAACGTCGTCTACGCTTGTCCTGACGGCTCTCACCATATGCTCTCCGAGCTTTGTTTTCGGCTTTAAAAAGCCCGGAGTATCAATAAACACATATTGAGTGTCTCCTTGTGTCAGAACGCCGTTTATGCGGTTTCGCGTGGTCTGCGGCTTTTCGCTTACAATGGATATCTTCTCTCCGACAAGCAGATTTGTAAGCGAGCTTTTTCCCGCGTTCGGTCTGCCTGTAATTGCGATAAATGCGTTTTTAGTCATTGCTTTCTTCCTTTTTCGGTTTGTATATCAGTCTGAACTGAACGGAATCTTCAAGCCGTTTTGTAATCGTTACGACAAATTTCGGTATCCCGAGAATATCCGTGAGAATAACATAAGCTCCTTTTTCAAGCCTGCTGCTTTTGGCAATTTCAATACTGCGCGCTTTTCCTCTTTTTATAAGCTTCAAAAGCTCGTCCGAAAGCGCAAGCGTTGAAAAGTCCACATTTTCCGAAATCTCAGCAGAAGCCTTGAAGTCGCTTATAAATTTTTCGGTAAGTGTTTTTATATGCGCCCTGTACATATCCGGGCGCTTTTTTTTCGTCACCTCAAGCGACATCTTTTCGCGCCACTGCATGACCTGAGCGTGGTTTCCCGAAAGCAATACCTCGGGAACTTTTCTTTCTTTCCATACTTCGGGGCGCGAATACTGAGGATATTCCAAAAGCCCGTCATAGTGGCTTTCAATGCTGTAAGCGTCCTCGTTGGGAAGAACCCCCGGCTGAAGCCTTGCGACAGCGTCGGTCAATATAAGCGCGGGAAGCTCCCCGCCCGTAAGCACATAATCGCCCACGGAAATTTCCTCGGCGTTGAGTTCTTCTATGACCCTCTCGTCCACACCCTCATAATGGCCGCATATAAGAATAAGCCCGCTTTCCTCAGCAAGCTCGCGAACCTTATTCTGCGTAAGCGTTTCGCCCTGCGGCGACAGATATATAACGCGCGGCGGCGATTTATGCTGCGCGGAAATTTCCTTTACACAGTCGTATATCGGCTGCGCCTGCATAACCATTCCCGTGCCGCCGCCGAAAGGTTTGTCGTCTACGTTTCTGTGCTTGTCCTCGGTGTAGCTTCGGATATTATGTGCGTAAACTTCGATAAATCCGTTTTTTATGCCGCGCCCGACAATACTCTCGTTAAACACTCTTTCGCACATCTCGGGAAACAGCGTCGCTATGTCGATCCTCATCAATTATCCTCATCAAATAAGCCCTCAAGCGGGATTATCAGCATTTCTCCCGCTTCTGTGTCGATTTTCTTTACGACCTCGTCTATCCGCGGAAACATAAGCTCTTTTCCGTTTTCCTTTTTTATCGAGTAAACGTCCGTCGCGCCGTTCTGGTAAACGTCCGATATCTGCCCATATATCTCTCCCGTGTCCGCGTTTTTTACCGTAAGTCCTATTATGTCCTGGATAAAATAAACTCCCTCGGGCAGTTCCATATCGTCGCGGTCAATGTAAAGCATTTTTCCGATATACTTCTGCGCGTCCTCGATAGAGTCAATTCCTTTTATTTTCAATATTACCACATTTTTGTGAACATATGCTCTTGTGATCTCAACGGGTTCTTTACCTTTGTTAAGATACAGCGTTTCAAACTCGCAGAGAATCTCGGGCTCGTCGCAGTAATACTGACAGCGCACTTCTCCGCGGATCCCCTGTGTTGATACAATTTTAGCGATCTCAAGAAACTGTTTCATTTGTATTGTCTTTCTTTTCCTTTTTCTTGTTTAAGATAAGCTTTACCGCCTGAACGCAGGTCTTAAAGTTTATCGCGGCGATAACAATGAAGATAACCGCGTTTATCACGTTCTGCCACAGCCCGTACTCAAGCAACATGATAGACAGCGACATTCCCGCAAGAAGAATTATGTTTACAACTACCTTTACCCAGTAAATAGTCATGTACAACAGCTTTTTCGTATCTATAACACGGTAAATAAACACGATAAGATAGCTTGCCAGCGTTGCGAGCGCCGCGCCTAAGATTCCCATAACCGGTATCATCAGAAAATTAAGACCGATATTCGCCGCAGCGCCTATCGCCGAAGATATAAGCGCGTGTGTGGTTTTTCTCGAAGCCTCGTATATGCTTGAGAGAAAGTTGTTGAAGCACTGGAATATGACAGCCCCCAGCAACACCGGAACGTAAAAATACGCCGGAGCGAAGGCTTCCGTTCCGAAAAACGGCATGATAAAAGGTCTTAATATCAGCATGATTCCCGCGCAGGCAATAAACACCACCGTCTGCATCATGCTGAAAATGTTGGAGTAGAAATTGGAGACCGTCCGCGAGTTTCTCTCGGTGATAGCGGACATATGCCATGCCTGAGCGAATATACCCACCACGACTGCCGCAAGGTTGGGAAATTTATACGCAAAGCCGTAGATTCCGTTTGAGTCGCTTCCGAGAAAATATGTCACCATAAATCCGTCGGACATATTTATTATCCACCACATTATTGTGGTAGGCATAAGCGGGATGCTGTAGCTCATCATTGAAACGCACAGCGATTTGTCGTTTTTTAGCGGTCTGTACTGCTTATACAGCTTTGCGACGATGTTCAGAAAAACGATAGAGGTGAGGTTGCTCAGAATGACCGACCAGAGATAACCGTTTATCCCGAAGTTGAAAACGCCCAACAGCAGGAGATTGAAAATTATCATCGAAACGGTGGTTATGATACCGTCTACCGCGAACAGCTTTACCGAAACGCGCGCTCTTACGAAGATACCGCAGACCTCTTTTATCGCTCCCGCAAGGACGTAGATAAACAGCATCCACTCATAGCCCGCAAGCATCGGAATAAGACCCACCAGCGGCACAAACGCCGCAAATACAACGCATCCGCAGACCGCGATGTTTATTCCGATAGAAAACACCATTCTGCCGTCGTTGTTTTTTTCGAGAGCAAAGCGCAGCACGCCCTCCGCAATGGACAGCGAAAAAACGGATATAAGAAGCGACCCCGCGTTTATGAGATTCGTCATGTCTCCATAGCCCGAAGTCCCGAGCATACTTGTGTAAAATTTCAGCATTACATACACAAGCAGCTTTGAGCTGAACTGACCTATGCCCAATATGACGATATTTCCCGCGAGGGTTCGGTATCTGTTTTGCGAATCAGGCTTGTTACTCATTTTTTCCCCGATTATGTCATTTGTCTTTTTTGTCGCGTAAATTCCCGAAAAATCCGGAAAGTATCTTTGCGCATTTTTCCTCAAGCACTCTGCTTCTCACTCTCGGAATATGCGTAAATTTCTCGTCAAACAGCGCTGCCACAGAAGCGCACGCGCCGTTTTTTTCGTCAAACGCCCCGTAGACAAGCCGCTTTATCTGCGCGTTTATGACCGCCCCCGCGCACATGGGACACGGCTCAAGCGTTACATAAAGCGTACAGTCCGAAAGCCTTCTGTTTTTGAGAGCCTTCGCGGCGCGTTCTATTGCCAAGACCTCCGCGTGAGCGGTGGGAGACTGCAGAGCCTCGCGCTCGTTATACGCTTCGGAGATTATCTCACCGTTATTATCAACAACTATCGCGCCTACGGGTATCTCACCCGCCTGCGCCGCCTTTTCGGCAAGCGCGAGAGCCTTTTGCATATACTCTTCGTCGGTTAATATCATAAGCGTTTGAAAAACGGAACACCCACGGTAATGACCGCGCTTATCAGTCCGTAAATCAGTATCCACAGACCGTTGAACATATCATACAGCTTAAACAGCATGAATATCACCGCCAGCAAAACGCCCAGACCCGCCGTAAAGATCTGGATTATGGAGCCGATAGTAATTTTCATGCGTAGTTTTTTCGCGGTCGAAATTCCCTCCGCAAGCGACGAAAACGTTCCCGAAAGAGAAAGTCCCGCGTTGCCGCTTGAAACAAATTTTGTCGACTCGTTGAATTCCTCGTGGCAATCAAACGGGATAACCTTGATCACACGGTCTTTTATTCCGAAAGTGTTCTTTATGAAAGAGTTTGTAATAATTCCGTCTACTGTCTTTACTATAATCGAAACGTTCTGAGAAACCAGTTTGTTTACCTTTTCCATTACCTGTTTGTCAGCGGAAACCGAAACGAAAAACAAAAGACAGACCTCTCCGCCCACGGCGAGATAAATAACGTTGTCGTTCTTGGGATTTGCCGCGGCTTCCTTTTTATTGCTCGGCACGGATATCTCGTGAGCTATCATGTGCTCGCGCGTTCCGAGCAGGACTCTGCGCCTGTCTATCCATCCCATAACGCCGAGATTGTTTTCATATACGATGCCGTTTACGTCCTTCAGAAGTTCTTTTTTATAGTCGAGCATATTGAACAGCGCGTCCGAGAGAATGCTTCCCGTAGCATAAGCAAGGCTTGCTCCGAGAATGATAGCCTCGTCGATGTTTACCTTTCCGTCGCCGCGGTTTGAGGGCTTGTCATAGCCGCATATGTTGTCGATCACAACGGTCTGCGGCGGGAAAAGCGCGGACGCCTCCGCCAAAACAGAATTTGTCTCGCTGAAGCTTTCAACGGCTTCATATCCCAAGATCGCAAAGTTGTTTTTTCTGCCCTTAAACGAAGCAAGCAGAAGCGGTATCGTGACCGTCATAGAGCAGGACAGTGCCGCGCCCAGACAGCAGATAGCCGAAAGCACCGTAAACGCCCACGAAAGGTTGTTAAGAAACAGCTCGTCGCCGTTTGTGAAAAACGCGATGATCGCACCGATAACTGCGGCGATAATAGTAGAAACGGAGACCTTTCCGGATATTCTGTCATAAGCGTCCTCGCAGTAGGCCGAAATGATAAAATCCTTAAGCATTTCGGTCTTTCTCGCGGCCGCCGTTATGGGCACTCCCGAAACCACGCCCTTGGCAAGCTTTTCCGCGCTTGATTTCCTGCAGAAATCCGCGAAATATTTGGCGCCGTCTTTTGAAACAAACTCAAAGTTCTTTTTCGCCGTTTTCACCGCTATAAGCTTTGAGAGCGTGTTAAAGCACAGAATACCCAGCGAGACCATGAGATAAACATGTGACATCGAGCGCTGGACATATTCTATCCTTAAAAGATAGGGGACAATAGAAGCTATCGCCGCTCCGTGAGCAAACGCGCACAGCGTGTCTCCGTCGGGACGCAGTTTAAAAAGCCGTGAAAAGCCGTTTGCTATTACCGACGAACAGGTCGCGAACGACAAAACGCCGATAGTCAGCATACAGTAAAGATAATTTTCCGTAGCGGAGCGCAAATTTATTATCGTACCGAGCGTTCCCATAACCTGAACATTAGCGGTGTTCAAAATACCGATAACAAGCGTTGCCGCAAACAGGATACCCGTGATTATAAGTCTCCAGAAAAGTCCCGTTGAAGAACGGCTGAGACGGTCGCGGATAACATTTTCGTCGTCGAGGTCTATCGGCTCGTCGATATCCTCGTCTTCAGGATCGTCCTCGGATTTGTATTCCTCCTCCTCGCTCGGGTTTTCAAGGATAAAGTTTGCTATTCTGCGCTTGCGCTTCTGGGCAAGCTCGTTGGCTCTGCGTACCTTCTCGATTTCCTCCGGCTCATTTGTCTGTTCTTGTGCTGAGGCGATAACATTTATATTTCCCGAGCTTGTGTCCTCCGTCGGATATTCCATATCCGGGGGAATTTTCATGGTATATGATTTCTGGCCGTTATCCTCGGCAATCTTCTTGTTCAGGGCGTCTACGATAGACTCGCCGACATTTCGGCTTATCTGCTTTCCGGTGATAACGGGATTTTCAACTTCCGCGTCCTTGCGGCGGGTGGAAGGCTTATACTCTATGACGTGCTCTTCCTTGCCGATATTCTTAAAATCGTTTCCCGCTATCGCGAGCGTGTCGGTCGTGTCATCCTCGGATCTCAGCATATCCGCGACCTTTTCGCGTTTTGCGGCTGGATTTATCAGATCGAGCATTTCCTCCGGGCTTTGCGCTTCGTTGTCCGCTTTGAGCAGCGCTTTGTTTATTTCGTCAATGCGCTTTTGCTTGCGCATTTTCATAGTATCCGTCGTCACAAGGTCGCCGCGCGTATGGAAGATGATATCGTCTTCGTCTTCCTCGCTGTCGGACGAATAAACACCCTCGGAGGTATTGTATCCGGCGACGTATACATCTTCCGCCGTATCGGCAAGCCGTGTATTCTCACCAGCTGCGGCGCCGTTGTTTGAATATTCCTTTACCGTTTCTCCCTCGGCCGTATCGTCAAAAAGACGTTTTCTTCTCTCCGCCTCTATGGCGTCAGATATCTCCTTCGAGCGACGCTCGTCGGTCTGCTGCTCGGTAAACTGTTTCGCGGCGGCCGTGTCGCGGCGCTTGTCGGAATACTGATTTATCAGTTGTGTAACGCTCAGATCGGGCTTTGGCTTTTTATCCGTATCGTTCTTTTTCTTCTGCGAGCCCGCGCGTAAGATCTTATCAAGGTCGTTGTCGTTTATGATATCGGTAACGCTTCCGTCATAAGCGCTTTTCTCAACGTCAAAGCGCGAGTTGTCAACTTCTTTGAGAATATTGTCAATATCGTAGTTCTTGTCTGCCATAAAAATGCACTTCCCCTTATATTATTTCATAACCGCTGTTTAACTATTTCGTACATGAGTATTCCCGCTGAAACAGAGGCGTTGAGTGAATTTACCCTGCCGTTCATCGGAAGCGACACCACCGCGTCGCAGTTTTTCCTTACCAGCCTTGAAAGACCGAAGCCCTCCGAGCCGACAACGATTGCCGTGCCGCCCGAAAAATCGACCTTGTCATAAGGCTCACCGTCGGCTTCCATTCCGTATACCCAAACGTTGTGTTTTTTCAGAGTTTTTATCGCGTCCGTGAGATTAGGCACTCTCGCCACCTTTATCCACGCCGCCGCGCCAGCGGAGGTCTTGAACACCGTAGAATTAAGCCCCGCCGAGCGTCTTTTCGGGATTATAACACCGTCCGCTCCCGCCGCCTCTGCCGTTCTTATTATCGCGCCGAGGTTGTGAGGGTCGGCTATCTCGTCCGCAATGACGATAAACGGCGGCTTTCCTCTTTTTTCCGAGACCTCAAGAATATCAGAAAGCTCGGCGTATTCTGCCGCGGCAAGCTCAGCGCAGACACCGCCGTGCTTTTGCGTTTTGCAAAGTGAGGCAATCTTTTCCGCGCCGACGATCTTAACGACCGCGCCGCGTTCTTTTGCCAAAGCCGAGACCCCGTCTATCTTCAGGTCTTTTTGTATAAAGACCGTGTCTATCTCTTTATCCGAGCGCAGCGCTTCTGTCACGGCGTTGCGTCCGAAGATGATTTGTGTTTCGCTGTCTTTTCCCATAATTTTCCTCTAAGCTGTCAAATCACAATAATACATTATCTATTATAACACAAGTGTAATAAAATTTCAATAATAAAAACACAACATTATGATAAATTTTCGCAAAAAAAACGCTATAACCGTTGCAATTCATACAAAAATATGGTAAAATACTTTTTGGAAATGCTTTTTACGGAGAAATTTGTAAAACAGGGGTAATTTATGTTCAGTAAAATCAACAGCGTGGGGCTTTTCGGACTAAACGCTTTTCCCGTATCGGTAGAGGCGAGTATCTCCCGCGGACAGCCGATTTTCGACGTTGTGGGTCTGCCGGACGCGGCTGTTCAGGAAAGCAAGGCGAGAATACGCGCGGTTTTGGGTCAGCTTGATTTGAAGCTCCTCAACGGCCGCGTTACCGTAAATTTAGCTCCCGCGAGCGTTAAGAAGATCGGCTCGATGTTTGATCTGCCCATAACAATAGCTCTTATGAAGCTCGGCGGGGTGATCGACTGCGAGCTTTCGGACGCGGCGTTTATCGGGGAGATGTCGCTCGACGGAAAAATAGCTCACATAAACGGCGCGCTGAGCATGACAATAACCGCCGCGCAAAACGGTATCAAACGGCTTTTCCTGCCTAAATCAAACGCGAAAGAGGCCTCCGCCGCGGACGGTATTGAGATTTACGGAATAGAACATATCACAGAAATTATAGATTTTCTGAACGGAAGGACTGTGCTTACTCCCGAGCCGCGCTATATACCGAGCGCGGAAAAGCTGATATGCCGCGAGGATTTCGCCGACGTAATGGGACAGACCGCCGCGAAAAAAGCCATCGAGGTCGCGGCGGCAGGCTCGCACAATATCCTAATGCTCGGGCCGCCCGGCTCGGGAAAGTCTATGCTCGCAAAGCGGATACCCTCGATACTTCCGAAAATAACCTTTGAGGAGAGCATTGAGACCACTCAGATACATTCGATAGCGGGTATGATAAATCCCAAAGAGCCGCTTGTGACGGCACGCCCCTTTCGACCGGTAAGTCATACGATAAGCGGCGCGGGACTTGTCGGAGGAGGCACCGTTCCGCGTCCGGGTGAGATATCGCTCGCACACAACGGCGTGCTGTTTTTAGACGAGCTTCCCGAGTTTGACAGAAGGGCGCTCGAAACACTCAGACAGCCGATCGAAAACGGGGAGATAGTAATTTCCCGCGCAAGCGGCTCGGTCAGTTATCCGTGCGACGTTATGCTTGTCGCGGCGATGAACCCGTGTCCGTGCGGAAATTTCGGAAATCCCAGGAAAAAATGCACCTGCTCGGAAAAAGCGGTGACGATGTATCTCAACAAAATTTCTCAGCCCGTGCTTGACAGGATAGACATACAGATCGAGATAAAGCCGGTCGAGTATGACGACCTGTCGGCTCGGCGCGCGCAGGAAAGCTCGGCGCAGATAGCCGAAAGGGTACAGCGCGCCCGCGATATTCAGGCAAAGCGCTTTAAGGGCACGGGCATAAAATCAAACAGCCGGATAACGTCGGATATAATTGCCGAGGTGTGCCGACTTACGCCCGACGCCGATGAAATGCTGAAAGCCGCGTTTGACAAGCTTGGGCTTTCGGCGCGCGCGTATGACAGGATACTTAAGGTTGCGAGAACCTGCGCCGATTTAGCGGGGCTTGAGGACATCGACAAGTCCTGTATTTCTCAAGCGATAAGCTTCAGGAGTCTGGACAGAAAGTACTGGAACAGGTAAATTACATAATTTCAAGGAGATTTTTTATGAATAAAAGAAGCTGCGGAGTTTTGATGCACATAACGTCGCTTCCGTCAAGGTACGGAATAGGGACGCTCGGCGAGGAAGCCGAGAAATTTGCCGGGTGGCTGAAAAGCGCGGGGCAGAGCTATTGGCAGGTTTTGCCTATAGGACCGACGGGCTACGGAGATTCGCCCTATCAGCCGTTTTCATCTTTCGCGGGAAATCCGCTTTTAATTGACCTTGACGAGCTTTGCGAGCAGGGCTTGCTTTCACAAAGCGACTGCGAGAGCGCCGATTTCGGGGCGGATCCGCTTATCGTTGATTACGAAAAGGTGACGAAAACACGCTCTGAGCTTTTGCATAAGGCCTTTGATAATTTCACCGACGACGTTGGCTTTACGGGCTTTATGCTCGAGCAAAAGGAGTGGCTGGACGATTACGCGCTGTTTATGGCGCTTAAAAACGAGTTTGGCGGAAAACCGTGGACAATGTGGGACGACGACATTAAATTCCGCCGCAAGGACGCGGTAGCGAAATATTCCGAAAAGCTTTCGCGCGAGATACGCTATAACAAATTTTGTCAGTATATTTTCTTCCGTCAGTGGACGCGTTTTCATGATTTCTGCTCGAAAAACGGGATAAAAATAATCGGGGATATTCCTATTTACGTTTCTCCCGACAGCTCCGACGTGTGGGCAAACACACAGTTGTTCGAGCTTGACGAACGGCTTAACCCGAAGCGCGTCGCGGGAGTTCCGCCAGATTATTTCTCAAAGACCGGACAGCTCTGGGGAAATCCTCTTTACGATTGGGCGGCTATGAAGATGAACGACTACGCGTGGTGGGTCGCGCGCGTTAAGAAATCCGCCGAGCTTTTCGATATGCTGAGAATAGACCATTTCCGCGCGTTTGACACCTATTACGCCATTCCGTTCGGTGAAAAGACCGCCGAGCACGGAAATTGGGAAAAGGGTCCCGGGATGAATTTGTTCAACGTTATCGCGAATGCGGTCCCGAACGCCGATATAATCGCCGAGGATCTGGGCGATATTTTCGACAGTGTAAAGCAGCTGCTTTCGGACAGCGGCTTTCCGGGAATGCGCGTGCTCCAGTTCGGCTTTAATCCCGAGAATGCCGACAACGACCACCTTCCGCACAATTACCCGAAAAACTGCGTTTGCTATACCGGAACTCACGACAACGCCACCTTTATGCAGTGGTATCGCGAGGCGGATCTGAAAACGAGATCCATGTGCAGAAAATATCTCGGAAAGATATTCTCCATACCGCTTTATGAATACGCCATACGCGCGGCGTACGCCTCTCCCGCTGACCTTACTATAATCCCCATGCAGGATATCCTCGGGCTCGGCAAAGAGGGAAGAATGAACGTACCCTCGACGCTTGGCGGAAACTGGAATTGGAGAATGAAGAAAAAAGCCCTTAAGAAAAAACACACGAAAATGCTGCACAGCTTTTCCGAAACATATTTGAGACTTTGATTCGGGCATGAAAGTATGATAACGAAAGAAAAGCTTAGCAAAGCGGAAAAGAGTTATTTCTGTGGAAATTTAGGCGCGGTATATTCGCCGGAGAAAACTCTGTTCAGGCTGTGGCAGCCGTTTGCCGAAAAGGCGTTTCTCAGGCTTTACAATACGGAAAACGAGCTTGTTTCCTCAACGGAGATGAGGCGAAACAACAGTGTTTTCGAGCTTGAGGTCTCAGGTGATTTAGAGGGAACTCAATACGACTTCGCGGTTTTGGAAAATGGCGGACTGCGCGAGTTTGCGGACTGCTATTCCCGCCTCGTCGACAAAACCGCAAAGCGCGGGATAGTGGTTGACATGCGAAAAAACGCGCCCGACGGCTGGGAGAGCGACAAGCCGATAGTTGTTGAAAACCCCGTGATCTACGAGCTTTCCGTGCGCGATTTTTCCATGGACGAAAGCGCGGATTTTAAAAACCGCGGGAAATTCTCGGCTTTCTGTGAGAAAAACGTAAAGAACAAATACGGCGGTCTGTGCGGACTTGAATATATCAAATCCCTCGGCGTTACGCATATTCAGCTTATGCCGATATTCGACTTTGACAGCGATAAAAGCGAATACAACTGGGGCTATAATCCTCGGTTTTATAACGCGCCAAGCGGATATTACTCGCGGAACAACCCTGTTCTTGAACTGCGCGAGCTGGTTCTCAGCGCCCATAGAGCGGGGCTTGGGGTTATAGCCGACGTCGTTTACAATCACGTTTATGATGCGGAAAGCTCCTCGTTTGAACGTCAGCTTCCGGGATATTTCTTCCGCGGCGATAAAGAGTTTTCCAACGGCTCGGGCTGTGGAAACGAGTTTGCGAGCGAGCGTATCATGGCGCGGAAATTCATTTCGGACAGTGTTGAATTTCTGGCCCGTGAGTATCATTTAGACGGATTTCGGTTCGATCTTATGGGTCTTATGGATATAAAAACCATGCGCCGGACAGAGCGAAGACTGCGTAAAATAAACCCATCGGTATTGCTTTACGGCGAGGGGTGGACAGGCGGTTTAAGTCCGCTTTCCGAACGGTTTCGCGCTGTTCAGAACAACGCGCGCGGGCTTTCGGGCTTTGCGTTTTTCAACGACAGCTTTCGTGACGCTGTACGCGGAAGTGTTTTCGACGTAAACGACCGCGGATTTATAAGCGGAGACTCTCAGAAATCCGAGCCTGTCTTGCGTGCAATTTCGGGGAATTATCCCAAGACCTTCTGGACAGAAAACCCCGCACAGACGGTAAATTATGTCGAATGCCACGACAACCACACTCTGTATGACAGGTTGGAAATTGCGCTTAACGGCACGGACTCGCAGGAAATAATGCGCGCTGAAAAAATGGCGGCGGCACTGTTATTGCTTTCATCGGGAATTGTGTTCTTGCATGCGGGACAGGAGTTTATGCGTACAAAAAACGGCAGCGCAAACAGCTATAATCTCCCCGACAGCATAAACTCGATAAAGTGGGAGCTGACTTGCGAAAACCGAGAGCTGGTCGAGTATTACCGCGGACTCATCGCATTTCGTAAACGATTTATAAATGATATTCGCGGCGGAGAATTTTCGGAAATTAACGGCGGCTTTGTGATAAAAAGCGAACGGTTTGTAATAATAATCAATCCCGCAAACGAAACCATAACGCTGAATTTTGACGATGAATGCGAGGTTTTCATTGATAATAATTCCGCTTCTGACAGCCCGCTTTATACTTCAAAACAGCTTTGCTGCGAGAGATTCAGCGTATTAATGGCGAGGTGTAAAAACGGTGAAAAAGGAAATTGAAGAGCTCAGGCAAATAATGCGCCGCGAAAAAGTATACGCGGTTATTGTACCGACAAGCGACTACCACGGCTCGGAATATGTCGGAGAGTATTTTAAGCTGCGCGAATATCTCAGCGGCTTTACGGGCTCGGCGGGTACGCTTGTAGTAACGCTCGAAGAAGCGGCGCTGTGGACGGACAGCCGATATTTTTTGCAGGCAGAGTGCGAGCTTTCCGGCAGCGGAACTGAACTTATGAAAATGGGCGAAAGCTCAACGCCGAAAATCGAAAAGTTTCTGCTTGAAAAAATGCCCGAAAATTCCACGCTCGGCTTTGACGGAAGAACGCTTTCACAGGAGTTTGTAAGCCGTCTTAGTAAAACGCTTTCCGAAAAAAATATCGGTATTTCTTCGGAAACGGATTTCGCAGAACTTGTCTGGAAAGACCGGCCGCCGCTTTCGGCAGAGCCTGTTTTCGAGCTTCCCGAGCAGATTTGCGGCGTTTCCCGCGCGGAAAAGTTTTCACGGATACGCGAAAAAATGAAAGCTGAACACGCGGATTGTCTTGTAATTTCAGCGCTTGATGAAATCGCGTGGACGCTTAATCTTCGCGGAAACGACATAGAATTTTGCCCGCTGTTTTTAGGCTTTATGATGATCTTCAGCGGCGGCAGTCAGACGAAATTGTTTGCTAATAAAGAAATTTTCAGCGATGAAATTATTGAAAAGCTGAAAGCGGACGGCGTTGAAATTTACGGCTACGGTGAGGTTTACAGTGCGCTGGGAGACCTTTCCTGCAATGTCTGGGCAGACCCGAGAGCTGTTAACCACCGCTTTCTGACGTCGCTTGAAGACGCAAAGCTGATTGAAAAATCAAGCCCGATAGAAGCTATGAAGGCGGTGAAAAATCAGACCGAGATCCTCTGCGTAAAAAACGCGCATCTCAAAGACGGCGTTGCCGTAACGCGCTTTATGAAGTGGCTTAAAACGTCGGTTTCAAGCGAAAAAATAACCGAGCTTTCCGCAGCCGAAAAGCTCGAAGAATTCAGAAAACTCGGCGAAAATTATATGGGACAGAGCTTTGCGCCTATCATGGCATACGGCGCGCACGGGGCTATAGTGCATTATTCCGCCTCGGAGGAGACCAACGCCGTTATAGAGCCGCGCGGGATGCTGCTTTCGGATACCGGCGGGCATTATCTCGACGGAACGACCGATATCACGCGCACTATCGTTCTCGGAGAGATATCCGAAGAGGAAAAGCGCGCGTTTACGCTTGTTCTGGCGGGACATTTAAACTTGCTTGCGGCAAGATTTCCCGAGGGAACGCGCGGAAGCACCCTTGATTATGCCGCGCGCGAGCCGCTGTGGCAAAACGGTCTTGATTTCGGACACGGCACGGGACACGGAGTCGGTTTTCTGCTGAATGTTCACGAGGGACCCCAGCGCATAAGCTTTCGCGCGCAGAATGACGCTCCAATGCAGGCGGGTATGATAACCTCCGACGAGCCGGGGCTTTATGTCGAGGAAAAGTTCGGTATTCGTCACGAAAGCCTTTTGCTTTGCGAAAAGGACGAAAATGATGAAAATGATGAAAATGATGAAAATGATGAAAATGATGAAAATGATGAAAACATGGGCTTTCTTCGTTTCAGTCCGCTTACGCTTGTGCCTTTTGACCGCGACGGAATTGACGTGAAATATCTTACCTCGCGTCAACTCGAGCTGCTTAATGATTATCACAGGCTTGTTTTTGAAAAGCTCTCGCCGCTGCTCAGCGGGGAAGAAAAAAAGTGGCTGGAAAAAGCCACGGAGCCGATATGAAAAAAGTTATAGGCAAACGTACAAAAAGTCTTTGAAAGGGAGTCTGAGGGCGCGTTATGCGCCAAAGGCGCATAACGCTAACTTTCTACAGAAAGTTTCCCCTCAGTTAATTATGCTTTCATTTTTGCTTTGTATTCTGCCTTTATCTGTTCAAGCGCGACCGCGTCCGCTTTGCGCTTTTCGCGTGCCTGATCCTGAATTGCCTGAACCTCGTCGATTCCGTTTACGATAGTCTCCCATGTCTTCTGGAGAGTTTCTACCTGGATGGAGGAGGTCGCGGACATGGAGGCAATCATCTTGGACTGCTCAACGGTATTCTGAGCGTTTTTGAGGAGCATTTCGTTGGTTTTCTCGTCGAGCGCCGCGAGGCTTTCAGCCTGTATCTTCTGCCTTTTCAGCATGATAGCCTGCGCGAGAGCCTGCTTGAAGATAGGCATGGTGATAATGAACGCGGAGTTTATCTTGCGGACGAGGTTGAGGTTGGAGTATTCCATTGTCTTAAGCATAGGAACAGATTGGAGCGCAACGTTCTCCGCGATTTTCAAGTCCATGACTCTCTGGTCGAGTATCTCGCGCATCTGCTGGAGGTTTGACAGATCCATGCGGATAGTTCCGTCATCGGGATTTTCCGCAACCTTTTTCTGATAGTCAGCGATAAACGCGTCAAGCTCCTTTACGCCCTGTTCGCCCGCCATGATATACTTAACCAACTGCTGATAGTAGCCGATATTAGCGTCGTACATTGCGTCAAGCTTGGTGTTTGCCTGCTGTATTTCATTTTCGTACTGCTTGAGCTGAACGTAGATTTTGTCAATCTCCTTGCCCATTGTGTCATATTTGCTGAGGATCTTTTCAATCTTCTTCTTGAGATTTCCGAAAAACCCGGGCTTATCGTCCTGAATTTCCTTTATATCAAACTGATCCATTATCGCCGCAAGATTTTTAAGCATAACGCCCGTGTCGTTTATCTGCGAGATGCTCATGGAATTAAGCACCTGGTCGGACGCCTTGGAAATTTCGTCAGCCGCCTCAGCTCCGAACTTTACGATAGTGTTGCTGTCGTTTACGTTAATAGTAGAAACGAGCTTGTCTATTTCGTCGCTTGTAGCGAGCTGCTGCTTGATCTCATCGGTCTTTACAACGATGTTAAAGTTTTTTACTTCCTCGATCTTTGCTTCGAGTGCCGCGTCTGATACAGCGGTAACAGTTGCGGTTGTTGCAACCTCTGTCTGAGGCTGTGCCTGTGCCGAACCCGGAGTAAACTGAAGTCCCATAATATTTTTCCTTTCAATTTTCAATCAGAGCTTGTTGCATTATCCGAAAAGGCTTGCAGGCAAGCTCAGTGTTTTCCAAACAGCTTTCCGAAAAAACCGCTGCTTTTTTCCTCGGAGGGTATTTTGAATTTCGGAACCTCCGTTGCGTACAAAAATTGGTTCATTATATGCTCCTCGAAGGCATCGTTTTTAACGTAGGTCTCGAGGTTTTTATAGCCCGAGGGCGTATATACCAGCACGTCAAAGCCGATAAGATTGCAAAGCACGATCTGTATGCATTCTTCAAGCGTAAACGTGTCTTCAATAGCGTCGATGTATATAAGCTTGGGGATTTTCTTTGTAAAGTCAAACCGCTGGATTATCTGTGAAAATTCCTTGCTTAAATTCATTCCGAAGTGCAATACCGAGCACATAAGCTCGTCTCCCTCAAGCCTCAGAAATCCGCTCGAGCAGGTCTCCTGAAGCTTATAGAACAGCATATCCTGTATCCTGTCCGGAAGATAGCTGTACTTGTTGAGCGTGCTGTTTTTCAGCCTTTCCGCGTCAATTTCGCCGTTTCTGTAAAACTGTCTGTAGGCGGAAAGGTCCGTCGCGGTATTGCTGTTATTGTTCGGCTTTTTTACAACGAGAATTGTTTCGGGCGTGAGCTTGTCACGGACGTCGTCCCAGTATCTCCCCGTATCTCCGTCCTGAACGCCGCTTATCTTGGCGAAAATATTCGGCACCGAAACAAGATTTCCCGCCGTTGAAAATCCCGGCCTAAAGCGCGCCTCCTGCTTCCAGAGAATAGCTATTTCTTCAAAGGTAGTCTTAAGCGTAACGCTCTGGCTGTTCGGAAACTGAAAGCTTCTGTATATTCCCGTGTCGCCGCCGTACAGCATCGTGTCGAGATCGCGCTCGGCGTTGTACGCGACTGTCGAGACCTTCATCTTTACCGCTTTTTTCGGAAATTCTCCGCTTTCCTTGCTTTGCGGAAGGGCGAATATCTGGATTCTTCCGCCGACGTTTTTATCGACCGCCGTCTGTTGGTTGCTTAGATCGGGCGAAATATAAATAACGTCAAATCCGCACATTGACATAAATATCAGAAAGTAAACCTCCGACTGCGAGATATCACCGTAGTACAGCACCACCGGGATATCCTCATAAACCACCGAGTATTTTCGCGCCTGTGTACAGCGGTAAAGCCACGTTACAAATTTCATCGCGTAGTTGAACACGACCGTCTGGTTTGCCGTGGACATTTCCGAAAGCAGGTCCTTGAGCGCCTTTCTCGCGAGGGCGGTTCGGGTCTTGTCGCCCGGGAGATTTATCTGCATTGCCATCGCGTCTATCATTTCCGCGGTGCTGGCTCTTGTCACCGAGCCGAGCGCCTTTACCTCGTCGGCATTCGGATTTGATAAAGGCTTTTCGATGAAAATAAGCTGTTTTTTCAGCCCCGCAAAGCTTTCCTTAAACTTTACGAGCATATTGGTATAAACGTCGTCGTTGTCATATCCGAGCAGCGCCGCGCAGTATACGGGGATATCCCCGTCCTCTGTATAAACACCGCCGCCTTTTATAACGCGCGTCCTGCGCTCGACAAGTATATCCTCGAAAACGCCCGCCGCTGTGGTAGAAAGCTTTTTCACCAGCCCCTCCACGCGTTCTCCCTCTGCTCTCATCTGCGCGAGAGCCGCCTCCCTGGAAAGGTCTATCTTGCTGAAATCTATCTGAAGGGGAGAGTTGTGCTGTCCGCTTTTTACGGTTATTTTGTCCTTGAATTTAAGCTTAACATACTCCGTATCGAGTCCGTAGCTTACGAGCGTTACCTTAACGCCCGCCGCGCTCATCATAAGCAGAAAGTACAGCTCTTTGAGAGAAGCGCTTCCGATGTAAAACAGCGTCTGAGGCCTTGCCCCGAGATATTTCATCAGCCAGCAGAAAAATACAAAATAGTTGTTTTTCTTGTTTGCTCCGCATTCTTCAACAGCCGCCGCCATGACCTCCGCCACAGCCGCGCTGTCGCACGGGATATTCGCGTCATGAAGCCACATATCTATGCTTTTCTTTATGTCGTCCGCATTATTGAAGCTTGCCGCGGTATAAGCCGAGGCTTTTGTAATTTCGTCCATCGAGGCCATCGGCAGTTTTTCTTTAAAGAACAGCCCGTTTTTCTGCGAAGCCGCAAATAATTCGATCAGGATACCCCGAAAGCTGTCGGGATTGTCATATCCCACATATCTCGTAAATTCCTGCATATCAAACGACCATCCTTTAGCACTTAATTAAATCTATTGAAACCCGCCTTAAGACTGTTGAGAAGCCCTCAGTACGGCTGACAAAGCAGATGAGGTTTTATCAACAGTCTGAAATCACTCTTCAACCTCGATACCGCATGACTCGCACAGTCTTGCCATGCCGTCGCGGTATCCCGCTCCTATGGCGGAGATCTTCCATTCGCCTTTATAGATGTAAAATTCAAAAGAAACCGCCGTCGTGACGTCCGAAAGCTCATTCATGACGAACGAAACGCGCTCGCGGTCTGTCCACAGGCTCACACGCGGGCTTTTCACCATTGAAAAGTTCATTGCGGCTCCGCCCGCGTAGATCGAATAAGCAAGCGTGATCTTCTTTACCCGATAGTCGATTTTCGCGAGGTCTATCTCAACATGCCCGTCCCTCTGGGAGTAAACCGCCTCTCCGTTTTCCGAGCGCTCGTTTCCGAAAAAGACCAGACTGCTGTCAGCCAGCGCTTTACCGTTTTCATCAAGGAGAAAAACATAAGGGTCTATATCCATTTCTCTCGGCATTTCCTTACAGCTGAAGAAAACCGTAAACCTTGTGCCTAAGTATTTCGTCAGCGGGACTCTCATTCCGCGTGTAAGCACAAGCGCCTCAAGCGACAAGTCAGCCTTGTCCGACATTGAAACAACGTCGCTTTTCACTTCCGGCTCAGCTTTCGGAAGTGCCCCGGCGTTTTTCGCCGCGGAAAAATCTCTTTCGGGTGCTTCGTAAACGTGCTTGTTTACCGCTCTTTCCGCAATTACGGACGGTTTTCCGAAAAGGTAAATTCTCCGGATAAATCCGGTCTTGAACAAAACCTCGGTGTACAGATAGGTCTGCGCCGAAATTCCGCTTACCCTTATTGTTATCTCGTTTCTGCCGCGCGTGAGTATCTTCGGCTCGAAGACAACATTTCTCATATCGCACTGTATCTCGGTCTTATCGGGAACATTCACCGTCATTTTAAACGAGTTTTCCTCTTCCGGCAGAAACTCTCCGAGCTGAATTGTCCGCGGAACGTCGAAAAAGCCGTCCTCTTTGCCAAAGCCCGAAACCGCGCCCAATATCTCAACATTTTTCACATCGCACGGAAATTCCGTTTGTATGACTGCGTCCTCGGGGCTTGCTTCCGTAAGTTCCGCCCTGATGTTTACAAGCTTTACTCCCGCCGATCTTATCTCCAGCGCGGGAGATTTTTTCGCCCATATCGTGGTTGTCGCGCCGATTATTTTAAGCGGCTTTGATATAACGACAGGACCCTCAAACTCGCCCGCGGGCAGTGTTATTTCCGTATTGGGGCGCGCTCGGTCGATCATCATGTTCAAATTATCGTCCAAAGCGCCACCCCCGATTAGTTGTTAGTTTTTAGAGATCAGTGATTAGTGATACGAATTATACGTTTACGCCGTAGCTTTTGCAAAGCGCTTCGAGACCGCCCTGATATCCCGCGGCAACCGCGTTGAACTTCCAGTCGCCGTTATAGCGGTAGATCTCGCATACAACAAGCGCCGTCTCGATTGAAAATTCCTCTACGAGGTCAAAGCGCAGGACCTCTTCGCCGTTTACATCGTCGGCGTTGTCTATCTTGAGAACACGAACATAAGAGTTTGAGACCTGACCGAAATTCTGATTTCTCTGCGGAGCCTCAAAAATAGTAACAGTTACCGCGATTTTTTCTATCTCAGCGGGTATCTTAGAAAAATCTATGATGATAGCCTCGTCGTCTCCGTCGCCGTCGCCCGTGCGGTTGTCGCCGGTGTGAACCACAGCTCCGTTTCTTCCGTTCAGGTTGTTGTAGAATACAAAGTCCTCGTCCCTTAAGACCTTGCCATTTGCTCCGAGCAGGAAAACGCAGGCGTCGAGGTCGAAATCCTGTCCGCCGTCATAGCGGTTTGTGTCCCAGCCCAAGCCTATTCTTGCCATTGTAACGGATTTGTCAAGAGATACTCTCTGACCCTTTGAAAGATTAACAGCCATAATGATTAAACCTCCTTAAAATTCGTTGTTCAGTTATTTTTGGAAACCGCTTTCGCGATCGCCTTTCTGATAAGGTCAACGGGGATTATCGAGATCGCGGGGATAAGCACTACAAGCCACTCCGTCGCATTAAGTCCCCAGCCGGAGAGAATGCCCTGTCCGAGGTAGGTCATAAGCACCTGGACCACCGTGATTATGCCGAATACCGCCAAAAAGCCCTTGTTCTTGCTTAAGTTGTCGAAAAGGTTCATCTTGTCGGTTCTCGCGTTAAACGCGTTGAATACCGCGATAAAGATGAAGAACGCGAAGTACGCCGTGTGAAGAATGGCGTGAGTCTCATTCTCGATATGAACGTCGCGCAAAAATCCCCAGCTTTCGAGATAGCTTGTCGGGTCGCCGCTCGGGAAAGAACCTAAAATCAGCATCGCCAGCGACAGCACAAACGACCAGCCCGCGCCGACTATTATCTCCGACATCATATATCTGCTGATGATAGGCTCGTTTCTGCGTTTGGGCTTTTCGTGCATAAAGCGCTCCAGCGGCGGCTCTCCGCCGAACGCAAGCGCCGCGAGGGTGTCCATTACAAGGTTTACCCAGAGTATCTGGATGACCGACAGAGGGTTTGCCACGCCGATAAGCGGACAGATAAACGAGATAAGAACAGCCGCGACGTTTATCGTAAGCTGGAATACGATGAATTTTCTGATAGAGTTGAAGATCGTGCGTCCGTAGAGTATCGCGCGGTCAATAGAGTTGAAGTTGTCATCGAGTATAACGATATCCGAAGCTTCCTTCGCAACCTCGGTGCCTCCGCCCATTGCAAAACCGACGTCGGCTTTTTTCAGGGCAGGGGAGTCGTTTACACCGTCGCCTGTCATACCGGCCACAAGGTCAAGCTCCTGCGCAAGCCTTACGAGGCGGCTCTTGTCGGACGGAAGCGCGCGCGCTATTACGCGGATATCCTTCAGCTTTGCCTTTATCTCGTCGTCGGACATTTTTGAAAGCTCGTCGGAGGTGAGCATGAGGTTTGAGTCATCGTCAATAAGTCCTGCTTCCTTTGCTATCGCGACAGCCGTCTCCTTGCGGTCGCCGGTAATCATAACTACCTGAACTCCCGCGCCCTTAACTTCCTTGATGGCGGTAACGGACTCGGGACGGACTTCGTCGCGGATTCCCAAGCAGCCCACCAGCGTCCAGTTGTTTCCGTCGGGAAGAGCTTCCTCGCCGAGCGCGTCCGCGCTTGTAGCGAGCGCCAGCACGCGTATCGCGCGGTTTGCCAGCTCGTCTATCTTGGCGTTGAGCGCCTTCATATCAAACGGCTGTTTGCTTCCGTTTTCGTCATAGTAGTGCGAGCATCTCTGAAGGATCTTCTCGGGAGCGCCCTTGATGAGCGTAAGCTCGTATTCGCCGTCTATCTGCGTAGCGGAATATTTGTTCGTGGAGTTGAAGGGAATGTTGTTCACCGCGACAATTTCCGCGTTTGAGGGATTGTCAATACCGTAGCCTAAGATAGCGCGCTCTGTCGCGTTTCCGCCGATAACGCGCCTTTCGCTGCCCTCGCCGCTTATCATTGACAGCGTGTTTTTGTGAATGGAAAGCGCAAGCAGTTCCTTAAGCTTTCCGTTTACGTCGTTCATTGTCTTGTATTCATTGACCGCTCCGTCGATAAAGTCTATCGCCTCAAGCTTGCCCTTTGTGATAGTACCCGTCTTGTCGGAAAACAGAATGTTGAGCGAGCCTGCGGTCTCGATTCCCGCGACTTTGCGCACAAGAACGTTGTCCTTTAACATTTTGCCCATATTTTGCGCGGATACTATCGCTATCATCAGCGGCAGACCCTCGGGCACCGCCATAACTATGATGATGACCGCAAGCATTACCGCCTGGATCACCGCTTCGACTATCGCCATCCACGCGACCTCTCCCGCGGGAGCTAAAAACGCCATGGGGTCAAAGCCTGTGTCGAAGAAGATCGTTTTCGCAAGCATTGCGATAGCTATCGCGATACCGCCGATATAGCCGAATTTCGAAATACCGTCCGCAAGGTTTCCGAGCTTGAGTTTAAGAGGAGTTTCTCTGTCGTCGTCTGTCTGAAGCTCGCTTGCTATCTTACCGTAAACCGACTTGTCGCCTACGACCGTGACCTGCATTACGGCGTTTCCCGAGCACACCACCGCACCTCTGAAAACCTTGTATTCGTTGTCGAAATTCGTGTTTTCGTCAGTATCCGTCCAGCCCTCGGGGACAGCTTTTTTCTTTGCCTCGCGGCTTTCGCCGTTAAGGACCGACTGGTCTACCTTTATGTCGCCGTCGATGATGATACCGTCCGCGGGGATCTTATCTCCCGATTGAAGCAATATCGCGTCGCCGATAACGATATCGTTTATCGCAACCTCGGAGATAACGCCGTTGCGGTAGGTTTTCACCATTATCCTCGAGGCTTCTTCCTGAAGCTTCTGAAAAGCGTTTTCGTTTCTGTATTCGGAGAATGTCGAAACAAGCGTCGCCAGACAAATAGCGATAAATATTCCGAGCGGCTCATACCATTCGGGCGCGCCCTCTTTTATTACTCCTGTAATTCCGAGAACCGCCAGCACAACGTTTATCAGAAGCGCGACGATAAGGATCTTTATCATCGGGTCGCCAAGGTTTCCCTTTAGTTTATCCCAGAAGCTTTCGCTTGCCTGTTCTGTCATGGAGTTGTCGCCGTATTTTGCTTTGCTTTCGGCAGCCTCCTGATCTGTTAAACCGAATTTCTTCATTTCAGAGTTCCTTTCTAAAAGTAACTTAAAATTATGTCACGCGCACAGCGCATTAACTAACAACTGTTGACCAATTGCCATCAGCCGATCATTACTTCGCACAGCAGTCCGTTTTCCTTCGCGGACATTCTGAAAACCGCCCTGTCCTTAAGCTCTATAGCGCTTCCTTTCGGAACAAGCCTTCCAGACGGCGACATCATTCCCTCCGCGCCGTTGTTCACCAAAAGCCACATTCCGTTGTGATACGCTATATACGCGCGCATCTGCGGGTCGGCCTTTTCGTCGTTGTGGACATTCGAGAATATATGCCAGTCGAAGACGGGCATTCTGTCGAATACGGCTATCTCGCTCTTATCGCGGTAAACGCCTTTTCTTCCGGGCATTTCGCGCTTGAGGTTAAGAAGTATTATCCTATCCGCCGCCTTTGTTCCGCAGAACGGGCAGACGGGGTTGTTTTCGTCACGCAGTATAAACCACTTTTTCTCACAGTCCGGATTGGCGCACGGAATGAGTTTGTCCCAGGCGCTTAACAGCTCGCGCTCCCATTCCATAGCGGTAGGACGCTCGGAGGGATTATGCAGCCCGTCCACAAACGCTCTGAGAAACAGCCTTTCCAGACCCTTTGAAAGCGAGCTTATCGTTATTTTCAGGTCGGGAGGTCTGTTTGACGTATCGTTCGGGTCTTCGATAAAGGTCGCCATCGAGCCAAGCCCGAGAAAATCGTCTTCTTCGGCGCTCGTATTGCTGTAAATTTTCGGCCCTATAAGCGGATGACGGCAGAAAAGGTATTCGTAAATAAGCACGGGCAGCGCGTGCAGATCGGTCTGCACGCACGGAAGCGCCCTGTTGGGGTTTCCGAAGTCAAGCGCCATGGTAGCCAAAACCTCGGGAGCTATATATCCGCGCGTTCCCACTACCTCGGGCGCGTACTTGTTCGGCACGACCAGACTGTCAATGTCGATAACCACAGCCGAGCCCGACTTCGGGTCTATAAGCACGTTGTTGCAGGAAAGGTCCGAGTGCGCTAAGCCCGCCTGATGCATTCGCCTTATCGAGCGGGAAAGGCTTATCGCCGTACCTAAGATAGTCCGGAAATCTCCGCGCTCGGCGGGCGTAAGGTATTTTCGGTTCTTTCCCGTAAACCAGTTTGATTTCTTGTCCTTGCCCTTTAAATTGAGCACCATAGAAGCGTCCGCGCCGAAGAAAAAGTTCTTCGGATAGGTAGGACACACTATCCCGAATTCGGGCTGTCTTACTATCGCCACAGGCCAGCAAAACCGCTGTCTGAAATATTCCGCGGTTTTTTCGGTGTTTCCTACGGCTCCGCCGTCTGCTTCCGAAAGCGTGGGGTTGTATATTCCCGTAATGGTCCTTATTCTGTCCTGAATACGCGGATTTTTCGCGTCCTTCGGGTCGTTGAAAAACTGCACAGCAAATTTCCTGTCGGGAGTAAAAAACGTGTGCTTCATACCGCCGCGCGGCGCGTTCGCGTCAAAAACAAATTCTATCGCTGCGCCGTTTTCAAGCACGGCGGAAACAATTTCGCCGTTTCGCATTTTACACGTCCTTATCAAATTCTGAGAAATCTATTACGACAAGCGTCCTGTCGTCAAAGCTCGTGCGTTCGTTGTAGTTGTCGAGCCATATTCTCAGACGCTTTTCCGGTGTGTCGCCTATATTTATCCCAAACGCCTCGAGCGAGTGGCATTTAAGCGAATCGCGCTTATCCCACAGCGCCCTCATGCTTTCGGGAGAACTGTCCGAAAGCAATTGCTTCGCGTATTGCAGCGCAACGCTCTGCTTGCTCATAGAAACGCTCTTGAATCTTATCGGCGCGGGATCCTCCGCCTGAGAAGCGTCGCCCTTCATGTTGATAACGCCGTTCAGGCCCAAATCAAGATACAGCCTCTGCATCATCGGCACAGCGGGGAAATAGTCATCCGCAACGCCGTCAGACATAAGCATGATAACGTCCGAAGCGCCCCTGCTCACGCGCGTTTTCGCGGCAATAGTCGCGTCGGCGGTGTTTTTCGCCGAAAGAAAATCCGTTTCGCTCGAAAACTTTCCGCTGTCCGCTTCGCCCATAAGCTTTACCGAGTGCTCGCCGTCCTCTTTGCTGTTTACCGCGCAGATACAGCCGTCGCCTATCTGCACGCACACCATAAACCTCTGTTTTGTCCCGCCTATGACAAGCGGCACAACGACCGCCGCCAGAAACGTCGTTGACAGATCGGCGAGTATAGGTTTTCTCCCAAGCGCGCTGATATACTTTTCATCGCTTTCGAGCCTTGAAAGCTCCTCATTCTGCGCTTTAAGAGCCTCTCTCGCGGACTGTTGGACAAGCGACGCGATCTTTCCGCAGGAGCTCATAAACTCCGCCGATTGAAGATCGGCGCATAGTCCGTCCTTAAGCTTGGGCTCGCCCTTGAACAACTCCGAAAGCTCGCTTTTCAGAAACTCTACCGCGGATTCCGCGCTTACTCTCGAGCCTATTCTTGAAAGCGGCTTTGAGCCTGCGCCGTCGCAGACTGCCACAGCCGCGAAGTTTTCTCCGTGCGCTGTTTCAAAATAATCGTCACAGTTGGTGCCGTTATGCTTATGCGCCTTTCCGCGCACCCTCGCTCCGATGATTTTCCCAAACGGCATTTCCGAGAGCTTTTCGTGAAACTCGGTATGCATTTCCGTTCCGTTGTCGATAATATCCATATACTGCCAGACATTGGCGGTATGCTCCATTACCTGCATATCCGACAGATGCATCGGCGATTCTTTCAGATACGCCGGCGCTTCTTCCGGAGAATTGCCGCCGTCCTCGGGCTGATCATTACCGTCGGGCATATCGGACACGTTGGGCGAGCCGTTTGCATTTTCATCTGAAGCCTTTGCGCTGCTATTGTCAGCTTGCTCCGTTTTTTCCTTTTGTGCAATTTTCTGCGCGATCTCTCTGGTATCCTCATCGTCGATCAGAACCGAAAGCTGGGCTTCCGATCTGTCAATTACAAGCTCTTCCTCTTCGGAAATATTGCGGGAAAAATCGTTGTCCATTAAAAATCCTCCCGAAAATCAAACGAAAGCGGATAGTTGCCTCAGGGAACAATAACGAATCCCTGAGGAGGCGGAGGAAGCTCGATGGCTTCTCCCGGCTTTGCGTCGATGCTCTTCGACGAGACCTGGATGGAGCTTGATACCCACGCGAAAAACTGTGCCATATCTCCCGCCGTAAGATTGTTCATCATAAGCACGTTGTTTGTAATTTTCTTGAGCGCGTTGGCGTTGGCGTTCGCGCCCGCTCCGCAGGCGATTATGTTGCCTGTCGACACCTGCTTTATCGCGTCGATGCCTTCGTCGAGATTATCTGTCGGCGCGCCGTCCGTCATAAGGAAAACCAGCGGCTTCCAGTCGCCCTTCTGAGTGTCAGTGGAAGTGCGGACCTCGTTTTTGATACAGTCAGCCAGTACTTTGAGCGCGCCGCCGAGAGCCGTGGCTCCGCCCGCGCTAAGCTGAGGCTCTTTAAATACCATAAGCTCCGTAAGCGGGCATATCTGCCTCGCAGAGCTGTCAAACGTAATGATCGAGAGATACGCGGTCTCGAGGGCCTGGGGGTCGCCCTTAAGCTCCGATAAAAGCGTTTTAAGTCCCTGTTTTACGGCTTCAATAGGCTCTCCCGCCATAGAGCCGCTGCAGTCAAGAAGCAGATATACGGGAAGCCGTCTTATATAGTCAGACATTTTGATTCATTCCTCCATCAAAGATCCTCGGCAGGCTGTGTAAGTGTAAAAAAGCAAAAAAACACCCGCCGGCACACATCTATATTATAACTCAAAATAATAAACCTGTCAATAGTTTTGACAAATTTTTACCCGTCAGTCAGCTTGTAAAAGGCGAGCCGCCTTTGGCTGTCTGTCTCATATGTGAAACGTTTTCAAAGGTTGTTGCTCGGATTGTGCGATGCTTATTGCCATACGTTCCTTTAAAGGGGTTGATTTTTCGCTTGATTTGTGATATAATATCCTATTATTTGCTCTTGGACTTTTAGGAAGTGAATTTTATGCAGCGTTTCAAAGAGATCTTTTTCCTGATGAAAACGAAAGACGGAAGGCGGGAGCTTTTCGGAAAATACCGCGAGATAATTATGTACCTGATTTTCGGAATTGCGACAACGATTGTTTCGATTTTAAGCTATGCCGTTTTCCGAATGGTCTTTCCAAATGCCGGAAGCGTTCCCAATCGGCTTAAGTGGATATTTACGCTCACCTCGCGGTTTGGTATTGAAAGCGGGACCGTTTTGCCGAATATTCTGTCTTGGATGATCGCAAGCACATTTGCGTTTGTTACAAACAGGCTTATTGTGTTCGGAAGCGAAAGTAAAACCCCCACAAAAATTATACTCGAAGCGCTAAGATTTTACGCCTCGAGAATTTCGACCTTGTTTGTCGACATCGTTCTGATGTTTCTGCTCGTCGATCTTACGGGATTTCACGCTGTATGGTATGAGATTTTCGCGAAGATCTTCACCAATATAATTGTAATTATTTTGAACTATATTTTCAGCAAAATATTCGTGTTTAGAAAAACAAAAAAATCCGAATAAATTTTAAAAAAAATTCAACTCTGAATTTAATATTATTCATCGCCTTTTTCTTGTCGGAAAAGGCGATTTTTATTTCCTTAATTATGCCCGTAAAATCTTATTATAATAAGCTGTCTGCGGTTAAAAAATTATATAAGAAAATTATGCCTGATTCATTTATGAAAACAGATAAAAAATTGCGTAAATAAATACGCAAAAATTATTAAAAAAATACTCGAAAATTATCGAAAAAACACGCGGATTTAAATATGCGTTTCCGCATAAGTTTTTGACCTTCGGCTCATAATAGAATTATCCAAAATTTTCAAGCGAGGTGTTTTTATGGGAAATTCGGAGATACCCGCGTTTTCTGCGGAGGCGGCGGGCGCTCTTGCGAGCGCTATTGCCATTGCGGGACAGATGGGTCATAAATATGTCGGAAGCGAGCATTTGCTGTGCGCGCTGGCGAAAAATCCGGAAAGCGCGGCAGGCGTGGCATTGGCGCGTGAGGGCGTTCAGTTTCGCTCGCTTATCATGGAGCTAAAAGAACGGGCGGGCTTTTCTCAGGCGGCTCAGCTTTGCGAAAAGGATTTTTCGCCGCGCCTGAAAAAGCTGCTTTCCTTGGCGCGGAGCAGCGCCTCATCGAGAGGCGACGGCTTTGTCGGAACAGAGCATATTTTGTTGGCTATGCTTTCAGACCGCGACTGCGCGGCGTATTCTATCCTGTCCGAGCAGGGGATAAAGCTTGCCGCGGAATCAAACGTGAAAAAATACGAACCGCCCTGCTTCGACCCGCAGGACAGCAAAACCAAAAAATCCGACAGGAAAGCGGATTTTCCCGCGCTTAATAAGTACGCGACCGAGCTTACCGCGCTCGCAAAGGACGGAAAGCTCGATCCTGTTGTCGAGCGGGACGCGGAGATAGAGCGCCTTGTGCAGATATTGCTTAGGCGAAGCAAAAACAACCCCTGTCTTATCGGCGAGGCGGGCGTCGGAAAAACCGCCGTTGTAGAGGGCTTCGCGCAGAGGATAGTGGCGGGGAGCGTTCCGGACGAGCTTCTGGAAAAACGGGTTTTTGCTCTCGATTTGGCATCCTGCCTTTCGGGGGCGAAATACCGCGGAGATTTCGAGGAGCGCCTGAAGAGCGTGCTTGACGAGGCGGCAGGGAATTCGAACATTATTCTTTTTATCGACGAGATACACATGATAGTCGGTACGGGAGCCGCCGAAGGCGCGATCGACGCGGCGAGCATATTGAAGCCTCAGCTTGCCCGGGGCAAGATAACGCTTATAGGAGCGACCACTACCGACGAATACCGTAGGTTTATCGAAAAGGACAGCGCGCTTGAACGGCGTTTTCAGCCGGTCAATGTAGAACAACCCGACGAGCGTCAGGCACTGCGGATTTTAAACGGACTAAGACCCCGCTTTGAGGAACACCACCGCGCGATAATAACCGACCGCGCCGTAGAGGCTGCAGTAAGGCTTTCCGAGCGTTTTATAAACGACCGAAAACTGCCCGATAAGGCCATAGACCTGCTTGACGAGGCGGCGGCGTCCGCGAGGACACACAGGCAAAGCGAAAAAACCACGCTTTTCCGTGCTGTAAAAGAGCAGATAAGGCGTGAGCGCGTGGTCGTAGACGAAAGCGACGTCGCGCGCGCGGCGTCGATGATAACGGGAATACCGGCTGAGAAGCTGGGCGTTGATGAGAGCGAAAAGCTGCAGAATCTTGAGAGTATGCTGTCCGAAAGGGTAATAGGACAGGAGCGCGCCGTGTCGCTTGCCGCAAAGGCGATCCGCCGCGGAAGAGCGGGGCTTTGCGACCCCAACCGCCCGATAGGCTCGTTTTTCTTTCTCGGTCAGACGGGAGTAGGAAAGACAGAGCTGTGCAAGGCGCTTGCCGAAGCGGTCTTCGGCGACGGAAAAAGGCTTCTGAGGTTTGATATGTCTGAGTTTGCCGAGCGACATTCGGTGTCAAAGCTTATCGGTTCTCCTCCCGGCTACGCCGGCTGCGAGCAGGAGGGAAGACTGATAAAGGAAGTGCGCTCAAATCCCTACTCCGTGGTGTTGTTTGACGAGGCGGAAAAAGCCCATCCCGATGTGCTCAATGTCCTTCTTCAGATACTTGAGGACGGAAAGCTCACCTCAGCCGACGGCAGAAGCGCGGATTTTACAAACACGATAGTCATTCTGACGGGAAACGCCGGCGCGGAAGAGCTTGGGCGAAAAACGATGGGCTTCGGGAAAAATTCTTCATCTGAAAGCGCCGATGTGATAAAGGCGCTCAAAAAGCAGTTCCGACCGGAATTGCTCAACAGAATTGATAATATCATTGTGTTTGAAAAACTGACGTCGGAAAATATGGAAAAGATCTGCCGGAAGCTGCTGAAAGGAGTTTCACAGAGAGCGGAGCTCTGCGGGATAGAGCTGTCGTTTGATGAAAGCGCGGTAAAGGCGCTTTGCCGAAGCTCTCTCGACGAGGATATGGGCGCAAGGCCTCTCCGGCGTGAGATAACCGCGAAAATAGAGGATATGCTCGGCGGAAAAATAATCTCAGGAGAGATACCCGAAAAATCGCGCGCCGAAATCTTCGCGCAGGGCGAGGATTTCGGCGTGAGGATACTTGCTGAAAGTCTTTAATTATTCAAAAATCTCCGAAAGCATATTTTCCGCGAAAATAGCGTAGCCGCGCGTCGGGTCGTTTACAAGAACGTGTGTTACGGCGCCCGCGAATTTGCCGTCCTGAATTATAGGAGAGCCGCTCATTCCGCGGACTATCCCGCCGGTTTGCTCAAGCAATTCGGGGTCTGTTATCCTGATTATCATACTCTTCGGACCGTCCAGATCAAGAAGGTTTATGCGCTCGATCTCAATTTCATATTGCTTTGCGCAGCCCCCGTCGATCGTTGTAAGCACCTTTGCCGGACCCGTTTTGACCTCCTGCCTGAACGCCGCCGGGTAGGCCTCTCCGGATATTTCTCCGCAGAATTCCCCGAAGATGCCCGCCTCGGTGTTCAGGTTTATTTTTCCGGTCTCACTTTCGGGAAATATCAGTCCGCAAAGCTCTCCGGCAGTTCCGCTGATTCCTTTTACAACGCTGTAAATTTCGGCTTTGGTTATCTCTCCGCTTAAAAGCGGAACGGTTTCGCCTGTTGAAACATCGCTTACAGAATGCCCGAGTCCCCCGAAGGTACAGCTCTGAGGCTCTACAAATGTCAGCGTTCCGACGCCTGCCGCGCTGTCGCGGACGAAAATTCCCATTTTAAGCCCGTCTTCTTCACGTTTGGGCGAAAACGTAAAGCTCATTTCACGTTCCGCCCGTTCTATAACGACGCATGTTTCCTCGGCATTAAGCTGTACCGCCTGTGAAATATCGCTGTTTGTACGGACAGTCTCTCCGTTTACGGTTTTGATAACGTCGCCTTCCTTTATTCCCGCAGATCTCGCGGGCGACTGATCGGCGGTTTTGACTACCATGACTCCGTCGGATTTTATCTTTATTCCAAACGGCGTTCCGTACAAAACGACCGATCGTCTCTGTTTTTCCACAACCTGCGCGGTTTTTATGGGGATATCCGCGAGATAATAAGCATAGCCGTCGGGCGTTTCACGAAGCGTTGTTCCCGAAAATCCGCATTCGTACAGCGGACTGTCCGGAGAAGAATTTATAACGCACGGAAGCGCCTCGCGGTAGATGCCGAACGACACCGCCGCGCATAACAGCAAAGCGGCGAATGCCCCCGAAAATATTTTAGTATAAATGTTTTTAATTTCCATAATTGTTCACTTAACCTACTTAACCAGAATTATCTGCTCACAACTTGGTCAGATATATACTTATACACTCATATACCGATACCCGTTTATCCCGATGTCTGATATTGGGGATAAACGAATATCGGTACAATAAAGGCTTTTTATGCCTTCGGTGTCTGAATTTTTCTGAAAGATCGGCGCGCGAAATTCAACTCGCGCCGCCGAATATATATTTCGCCAAACCACCGTCAATATCAAAGGAAAATACAAACGGATAAAACAACTTATGCCGATTTTTCAGGAAACCAAATTTTTTGCTCGGCTGTTATGCGATGGCATAAAATGTACTTGACTTTTTTTGGAAAATGAGGTATAATGATAAAGTATATTTTTGGAATTATGGGCGAATGCCCTTTTTATATCTTTACTGAAATTTGAAAATTCGGTCACTTTCAGAGCTGATTTTTGAAACAAAGTTCAGTAAAATCAATATTATTTTTTTCCTGAAACCCATATATCTATAAGCCGCGAAACACTTTTTTCCTTATGTAAATTATGCCTTTCTTTTTTCCAACAAGAGCGTGTTTGCGTTATCCGAAAAGAGCGGTGATGTGAACAGGCTCTGAAATTCGCGGTTACATAATTGTGCGCGTTTTTATTTTCTGCGCATATTGCGAACAATCGGGTTTTCGGCGTTTGCGGGGCCTTCGGAGGGCTCTGCGGGAAAGGAATTTTTATGGGATTATTGTCAAATAACAAGCTTCTCGGAGAATCGGAAAAATTTACGAAAAAAACCGGCTCGGAAAAGCAGAAAAACGCCTCGGCGGTAAAAAAGCCGAGAGCGCCCGAAAGACCGCGCCGCGGCGCTCCCGTTTTACAGGGAAAGCCCGTACTGCAGGGAAAACAGTCTGTCTTTCAGGGCAAGACACCGGCAAAAGAGCCGGTGTTAGGCAGAAACAAAGCCTATGTTCAGAAAAAACCGCGCGATATACCGCGCTCCGCGCCGGTAAAGTTTACGGCGCTCGGAGGACTTAACGAAATAGGAAAAAACCTTTACGTTTATGAGTGCTCAAACGATATGTTCATTGTTGACTGCGGAATTGCGTTTCCGGACGAGGAAATGCTCGGAGTTGACCTCGTTGTTCCCGATTTCAGCTATCTCGAAAAGAACAGGGAAAGATTAAGGGGTATCGTCATAACTCACGGGCATGAGGATCATATCGGAGGACTTCCGTATCTTCTGAAAAAAATAAACGTCCCCGTATACGGCACCCGTCTCACGCTCGGGCTTGTCGAGGGAAAGCTCAAAGAGCACGGACTGCTGTCTTCCGTTACGCTGAATGTCGTAGAGCCGAGACAGAACGTCAGGATGGGCTGTATGAGCGTTGAGTTTATCCGCGTAAACCACTCTATCCCCGACGCCTGCGCGGTGGCGGTCCACACGCCCGCGGGAGTTATAGTACACACGGGCGACTTCAAGGTGGATTATACGCCTATCGAGGGCGGGATAATTGACCTCGCGCGCTTCGGAGAGCTTGGAAACAGGGGCGTTCTCGCGCTTATGAGCGAAAGCACCAACGTAGAGCGTCCGGGCTATACAAAAAGCGAGCGGCTGGTAGGCGAGAGCTTTCACGGGCTGTTTGACAGAGCCGACGGCAGAAGAATAATCATCGCGACTTTTTCAAGCAATATCCACAGAATACAGCAGATAATAAACGAGGCTGTAAGACACGGGCGAAGAGTAGCAGTTTCCGGAAGAAGCATGACCAACGTTATCGCAAAGGCTGTGGAGCTTAACTATATCAGGGTTCCCGACAACACTCTCATTGATATCGAGGACGTAAACAAATACGACCCCGAGGAGCTTGTCATAGCGACTACGGGTAGTCAGGGAGAGCCTCTGTCCGCGCTTTCGAGAATGTCCAGCGGAGACCACAGGCAGGTCACCATTACCCCGAACGACTTCATCATAATTTCAGCTACTCCCATTCCCGGAAATGAAAAGCTTGTCACCAAGGTAGTAAACGAGCTTATGAAGCAGGGCGCTGAGGTCATTTACGAGAGCATGTACGAGGTGCATGTTTCGGGTCACGCCTGTCAGGAAGAGCTTAAAATGATGATCTCTCTCACCAAGCCAAAGTTTTTCGTGCCTATCCACGGAGAATACAAGCATCTCAAAAAGCACGCCGAGCTTGCCAGAGGAATGGGCATTCCCGAAAATAATACCTTTATCGCGGGGCTCGGCGATGTCCTTGAGACGGACGGGGTTGACATGAAATTCGCGGGGGCTGTTCCGAGCGGAATGGTCATGGTCGACGGCTCGGGAGTGGGCGATGTGGGAAGTGTTGTTCTGCGTGACAGAAAGCACCTCTCAGAGGACGGCGTTATCATCGTTGTCGCAACGATAGACCGCGAGAGCGGAAAGACCGTAGCGGGACCCGACATTGTTTCGCGCGGTTTTGTGTATGTTCGCGAAAGCGAGGAGCTTCTGGACGAGGCAAAGGAAGTCGTAAAGAATATCATGGACGAACTCGAGACCCGAAACGTGCGCGAATGGGGCAACATAAAATCAGCTATGCGCGACGGACTTTCGGATTACATCTACTCCAAAACCAAGAGAAGCCCGATGATACTTCCGATAATCATGGAGATCTGATTTCGGCTTATGTTTTTGAAATAGAAAAGGCGGTGGTTCTATGAGAAATTTCTATAAGAGCAACGTGCTGTTTACGGCGGTATGCGCGCTTATTGTGGCGGTAATAGCTATCGACATTTATGTTTTTCAGAACGAGCTGCTTATATTCTGGATCTCTCTGCCTATTTTGCTCGGAGTTTCGGGAATAGCTCTCGGAAAGCTGTTTCAGATACGCCAGAGCGAGTATTGGTATTTTGAACAGTTGTCCGATGAAATAAAGGGAGTACAAAGAAACTCTCTGATAAATTTTCCTATGCCCATGGCTATTGTTGACAATGACAGATGCGTTATCTGGAGCAACGAAAGCTTCAACAAGGTTTTCTTTACCCCCGACGAGGAGCATTCTTCAATAGACGACGTGACTGAAATGCCGCTTGCGCTTTTCGGAGCCGAGGGAAGAGAGATATCCTTCGAGGACAAGTGGTTCAGGGTATACTCCGAGCCGCACGGCTTTGACATTGACAGCAAGATATTAAACAAACAGATCTTTTCCTCCGAACGCTCAGAGCAGGAGAGCGAGACCATAACAATGCTCATTTTCCGCGACATAAGCGAGTTTAAAAGGCTCAAATCCACCCATGAAAAGTCAAAGCCTGTCGTTATGATAGTTATGGTGGACAACTACGAGGAGCTTCTTTCGGGAGCCAAGGAAAGTGAAAGAGCATACGTTACCATTCAGGTAGACAGGCTGATAGAAGAATATTTCGCCGAGAAACACGCGGTCCTGAAGAAGATCACAAGCGATAAATTTCTTATTGTTCTGGAGCGGCAGTATCTCGACGAGATGATAAGCGAAAAAATGTCGCTTATCAACAAGGCTCACGAGATCATCGTCCGTGAAAGAGCGGCGGTTACATTGTCGATCGGCGTGGGAGATACCGCCGAGTCGCTCGCTCAGGGCGAGCGTTTTGCCAGTGAGATGATAGAAAAGGCGCTCGAAAGGGGCGGCGACCAGGCGCTTATAAAAACCGCCAACGGCTTTAACGCCTTCGGCGCGGCGTCTCCCGGAAGAGAGCGCACGGGTAAGGTAAAGATCCGTCTCGCGGCGGAGAATATAAGAAGTCTTATCAGAACCGCCGATACTGTGTACATAATGGGGCACAGCTACGCGGATTTCGACAGCGCCGGCTCGGCGATAGGTCTCACCTGCGCGATAAGGAGAATGGGCATACCCGCCTACACGGTCGCGTGGTTCAGAGATGAGAAAAAAACAAACGCCAAGGCGCTTTTCGATATGTTCGCCGATTATGACACGTCGGTGGCTATCGAGCCGGAAGAGGCGAAAAAGTGGGTCACGGAACGCTCCGTACTTATACTTGTAGACACTCACGTCGAAAAAAAGCTTGAGGATAAAGAGCTTTACGCGATGATGAAGAAAAACAGGGTCGTTATCGTCGACCACCACCGCCTCAGCGCGGGAGCTATCACAGAGTTTGGCGTGAGATGTCAGGAAAGCAACGCCTCGTCCGCCGCCGAGCTTGTGACCGAGCTTATACAGTATTTCAGCCCCGATTCGCTTATAAACGCCCTCGAGGCGCAGGCTCTGCTCGCGGGGATAATGCTTGACACAAAGGACTTTGTAATGCGCTCGGGCGTTTCGACCTTCGAGGCGGCGGCATACCTCAAAAAGCAGGGAGCTGATACCATTGCCGTGAAAAAGCTGTTCGACACGTCAATGGAAAATAAAGCCCGAAAAGCGGAAATAATGTCCTCCGCGGAGATATACAGAGGGAAGTGCGCTATCTCAAAGGTAGAGGAGAGCTTCCCGTCGCTGCGAATCATATGCTCGCAGGCGGCGGACGAAATGCTTTATATCAAGAATGTAGACGCGTCGTTTACGGTTTACCCGATCGAAAACGGCTGGGGCGTAAGCGCGCGTTCGCTCGGAAAAATAAATGTTCAGGTAATTATGGAAAACCTGGGAGCAAATCCCGACGACGGCGGCGGGCATCAGTCAATGGCGGGCGCTCAGCTTTACGGGTGTACCGTTGACGAGGCTGTTGACAAGCTCGAAAACGCGATTGACGAATATTTCTCAAATGTACCCGAAGAACCCGTCAAGTGAACAAATGAAAGGAGATAAAAATTATGAAGGTAATATTGCTTGAGGACGTAAAAGGCACAGGAAAAAAGGGCGAGATAAAAGAGGTCAAGGACGGCTACGCTATAAACGGGCTTATCCGCAAGGGTCTTGCTCAGGAGGCAAACGCAAAGAATCTCAATCTGCTTCAGGGTCAGAAGGACTCCGCACAGCACAAGATAGACGTTGAGATAGCCAACGCCAAGGACATCGCGGGTAAGCTCGAGGGCAAGACCGTTTCGGTAAAGGCAAAGGCAGGACAAAATGACCGTCTTTTCGGAACAGTTACATCAAAGGAGGTCTCCGCCGAAATAAAGAAAACGCTCGGACTTGACGTGGACAAAAAGAAAATAAATATCCCCATGAAGATAGAGGGCTTTGGTACGTTTTCCGCCGAGGCAAAGCTTTACGCGGGCATAACGGCGAAATTTTCCGTTGAGGTCACAAAGGAGGAAAAATAATGTCCGCCTCTGATTTTGAGGGTTTAAGTCTCCCCTGCAATATCTCAGCGGAAAAGTCCGTGCTTGGCTGCGTCTTCGCGGATAACAACAGAAAGGGCGTTTTAAGCGAGGTCATAAGCTCGCTTCGCGCCGAGCATTTCTACGTTGAGCTTCACAGCAGTATTTACAGCGTTATGGCAAGGCTTTATCTCGCGGGAACAAGGCTCGACGCGGTCGTTATCCTCAACGAGTGCATAAAGGACGGTATCTTTGAGAGCGAAGCCGAGGCGTCGTCATGCGCAAAGGAGCTTATGGACGCCGCGCCGAGCTCTTCGGCTATTTCGGCTTACGCGAAAATAGTCATCGAGAAATACATGCTCCGAAGCCTTATTTTAGCGGCAAACGACATTATACGTTCCGCGGGGTCTGAGGCGGACGGAGCTGAAAAAACGCTGGATCTTGCCGAGCGTAAGATATACGACATAAGAGCCGGTGAAGAGGACAAAAGCCTTACGCATGTAAGCGGCGTTGTCTTTGACAGGATAAAGGACCTCACGGAGCTTGCCAAGGAGCTTGCGAAAAACGGCGGCAAGCCGGTTTTAAAGGGCTTGGAAACAGGGTTTAAGGACGTTGACAACAAGATATTCGGTCTTAATAGATCAGAGCTTGTTATCTTAGCCGCGAGACCCGGTATGGGAAAAACCTCGTTTGCAATGAACATTGCGGTAAATGTCGCGAAAAGATACCGCGACAAGTCAGTGTGCATATTCAGCATCGAGATGAGAAGAGAAGAGCTTGTTTCGCGTATGATATCGTCAGAGGCGCTTCTGCCGTCTGAAGCTATGAGGACAGGAGCCGTTTCAAACGACAAGTGGACGAGTATAACCGAGGCGGCGGACGTTTTGTCGCAGCTTCCTATCTATATTGACGACAGCCCCGTGTGCAACGTTATGTCCATAAAATCAAAGCTGAGAAGAATGAAAAACTTAGGCCTGGTAATTATCGACCACCTCGGACTGATGACCTCCGTAAACGACCACCGCGGAAATAAGGTAGCCGAGGTCTCGGAGATAACAAGAGACTTAAAGGTTATGGCAAAGGAACTCAACGTGCCTGTTATGGTGCTTTCACAGCTCTCAAGAGCTGCCGAAAAGCGCGAGAACAAAAGCCCGATGCTGTCCGACCTGAGAGATTCGGGCTCTATCGAGCAGGACGCGGATGTTGTTTTGTTTCTGCACAGAGAGGCATATTACGATCAGGCTAACCCGAACAAGGAACTGTGCGAATGCAATGTCGCGAAAAACCGTCACGGCGAAACAGGCGTGGCGAAAATAGGCTGGAAGGCTGAGTACACCAAGTTTGTAAACGTCGAGTTCAAAGGCGGATAAGGGAATTTTACTGATTGGGAATGGAACTGATTGAGAGTGTAAAAACGGCGATTTTGGAAAATGCCATGCTCCGCGGTGGCGAAACGGCGGTCTGCGCGCTTTCGGGCGGGGCTGACAGCACGGCGCTCTTGTTGGCGTTAAAGGAGATTTCTGGAGAGATAGGGTTTGAGCTTAAGGCGTGCCATTTGAACCATGGGCTTCGAGGCAAGGAAAGCGACCGTGACGAGAGCTTTTGCGCAAAGCTGTGCGAAAGCCTCGGCGTTGAGCTTTACACAAGGAAAATAAACGTAAGAGAGCATACACAAAAGCACGAAAGCCTTGAGGAAACGGCGAGGAAGCTGCGCTACCGTTTCTTTGAAGAAGCTATGGAGCGATTTGGTGAAAATTCTCTCATCGCCACCGCGCACAACGCAAATGACAGCGCGGAAACGGTTTTGTTGAATCTTGTCAGAGGCACGGGACTCAAAGGCTTATGCGGCATCCCTCCCGTCAGGGATAGAATAATACGGCCGCTTATTTACGTTAAAAGAAATGAGATAGAGGAATTCCTAAAAGAGAGAAACCGGCCGTTTGTTACCGACAGTACAAATTTTTCCGAGGATTATACCAGAAATAAGATAAGACTGAAGCTTCTTCCCGAGATACTTGAAATAAATCCGTCCGCGATAGAGGCGTTTTCGAGAATGTCGAAAATTCTGCGCGGCGACAGCGATTATCTTGAAGAGCTTGCCGAAAACGCTCTTGCCGGAGCGAAACGTCAGAACGGTTATGACGCGCTTGAGCTTTTCAAGCTCGAAGAACCGATAAAAAGCAGGGCAGTCAGGAAAATTCTGATAAACGGCGGGGTAGAGCCGTCCGAGCTTAGGATAAAAACCGCGCTTTCACTTCTTTCTAAACGTAGCGCAAGGTATAATCCCTGTAAGAACAAATTCTTTACAATAAGAAAAGGAATTTGCTTTATAGAAAATATCGAACAAAAATTCGGCGGTTTCAACGAAAAACATGGCTGAAAGTTTAAAACTATTGTGGAGAAACAGAGATTTTCAGCAAAAATTCAGAAAACATGTTTGCAAAATGCACCGCCTTGTGGTATAATAGACAGTTGAAAGGAAAAATAAAATGTATTTTCCGAATGAGGTTGAAAATATCCTCTTTACCGAGGAGCAGATAAAAACACGCGTTAAAGAATTGGGCGCGGAGCTTACAAAGGAATATTCCGGCAAAAATCCGCTGTTTTTGTGCGTTTTGCGCGGGGCGAGCGTTTTTTTCGCGGATCTGATAAGAAGCGTGGAGTGTCCGCTTGAGATCGACTTTATAAAAGCCTCAAGCTATGTCGGAACGGATTCAAGCGGAGAAGTCAGGGTCGGCGGCGAGATACCCGATATTTCGGGGCGTGACGTTGTGCTGGTCGAGGACATCGTGGATACGGCGAGAACGCTTTCAAAGCTGAAAACGCTGTTGCTTGGCCAAGACCCGGGGTCGCTTAAGGTCGCGGCGCTGCTCGACAAGCCGTCAAGGAGGACTGTTGAGGGCTTTAAGGCTGATTATACGGGATATGAGATAGATGATTTGTTTGTGGTGGGATACGGTCTCGACTGCGATATGAAATTCAGAAATCTTCCGTATATCGGAGTTTTAAAGAGCTGATTACATATAATATAAAATATAAACGCAGATAACTGCGTATTAAAATAATAAACAGTATTAGCAATTTAAATAAACTACGCGTGTACGATACAAATTTTCCGTTTATGGAAATAAGACACGTCAGGAAAGGCGGTTTAAATGAAGAAGAATAAGCTGACGGGAGTTGTTATTTACTTTTTGATCATTATTCTGCTGATAGTCGGAGTTGTGTCCGTGCTCAACTTCGCGAGCTCGAGCTCTCAGAAAGCGGCGGTGACCTATTCGGATATTATTTCCGAGTTTGATAAGCTGAATGTTTCGGCTTATGAGCTTGATTTGGGCAGCGGACTGCTCAAGTATTATATAAAGGGTACGGAAAACGACACTAAGGAAATGAAGACCTACAGTGTCCCAAATGTCAGTATCTTCATAAATGACATCAACGCCGGATATACCACCGACGGAAAAGTCGCGAATTACCGTCAGAGGTATAACGAGGCCAATCCCGACAGTCCGCTGACAGAAAACTATATCCCTATCTCGGATAATTCGTTCTGGCTCAATCTGCTTCCTTATCTGTTTTTGGTCCTCGTTATGGTAGTATTTACCGTAGTGATATTCAGACAGACCACGGGCGGCGGAAAGGTGAGCTCCTTTTCGCGCGCGAATGTCCGCCAGATGTCGGGCAAAAAGGTAACGTTTGCGGACGTAGCGGGCGCTGACGAGGAAAAGCAGGAGCTTGTAGAGATCGTCGATTATCTTAAAAATCCCGGAAAATACCGTGATATCGGCGCGAGAGTTCCAAAGGGCGTTTTGCTTGTAGGACCTCCCGGAACGGGTAAAACACTGCTTGCAAAGGCGGTTGCCGGAGAGGCGGGCGCGCCGTTTTTCTCGATCTCAGGTTCGGATTTCGTGGAAATGTACGTCGGCGTCGGCGCTTCGCGTGTAAGAGATCTGTTTGATCAGGCGAAAAAGCATACCCCGTCGATCATCTTCATAGACGAGATCGACGCGGTCGGACGTCAGCGCGGTGCCGGTCTCGGCGGCGGTCATGACGAGCGCGAGCAGACCCTGAACCAATTGCTTGTTGAAATGGACGGCTTTACCGAAAACGAGAACATCATCGTTATGGCAGCCACCAACAGGCGCGATATTCTTGACCCGGCTCTTATGCGCCCGGGACGCTTTGACAGACAGGTCGTCGTAAGCTATCCCGATATAAAGGGACGCGAGGAGATACTTGTGGTCCATACAAGAAACAAGAATGTCGGTCCCGATGTTGACCTCAAGACTATCGCCGCCACAACGGCGGGCTTTACCGGCGCGGACCTTGAAAACCTCGTAAACGAGGCGGCTCTGCTTGCGGCAAGAAAGAACAAAAAGGCTATAACCAAGGAAGAAATAGAAGAAGCGACGATAAAGGTCGTTGCGGGTCCCGAGAAAAAGAGCAAGGTCGTTTCCGACGACGAAAAGCGCCTCACCGCTTATCACGAGGCAGGTCACGCCATCACCACCTATTTCTGCCCCACACAGGATAAGGTACACCAGGTGTCCATCGTTCCGCGCGGCTCGGCAGGCGGCTTTACGATGCATCTTCCCGAAAAGGACAGAAGCTTTATCTCAAAGACCTATATGGAAGAATCCATTGTTGTTCTGCTCGGAGGACGCGTAGCCGAAAAGCTTATTCTCGACGACATCTCCACGGGCGCTTCAAACGACATCGAGCGCGCTACGAACTGCGCGCGTGATATGGTGACGCGCTACGGCTTTTCGGAAAAATTAGGTCCTATCCTTTACGGAAGCGCAAGCCACGAGGTATTTCTCGGCAGAGATTATTCTCAGGGTAAGAATTATTCGGAAAACGTCGCTTCCGAGATAGACGCGGAAATTCGCGAGCTTATCGAGACAGGCTATGAAAGGGCAAAGGATATTCTTACACAGCACGGGGATATGCTCGAAAAATGTGCTCAGTATTTGATCAAGCATGAGAAGATCACCGGCGCGGATTTCTACAAGCTTATGGACGGCGAGATAACCGTTGACGGCGACAGGATAGACCTCTCAAAGCCCGAGGCTTCGGAGGAGCAGTCGCCTTCCGAACAGGCTCCCGCTGATGACAGCACAGAAGAGCCGAAAACCGACGCAGGCGCCGAAGAGATCAAAACGGACGAAAATACCGAAGAACTAAAAACAGAAGATAATAACAACGAGGAATAATTTATTCGGAGCTGACAGGGAAGGCTTGTCAGCTCCGATAAAAATTTTAGAGGTTAATAATATGATCGAGTACATAGACGAAGCGCCTACGCTTGAAGAATACAAGTCAATGCGCAAAGCCGTAAACTTTATGAACCTGTCGGACAGGATAGCAAAAAATGCTTTAAACAACGCGTTTCATATCACCACCGTCCGCGATAACGGCAGAGCCATAGGGATGATACGCGTACTTTCCGACGGAAGCTACGCGAATTTCATCACCGATGTCATGGTTATCCCCGAGTACCAGAAAAAGGGAATAGGCACCGAGCTTATGCGAAGAACGGTAGACCATATGCGGAGTACGCTTGAAGAAGGCGAGACTATTGTCCTATACCTTATGTCCGCTACGGGCAAAGAGCCTTTTTATAAGCAGTTCGGCTTTCGTGAGCGCCCAAACGAGGTCTGGGGAGCGGGCATGAGCCAGTGGATATCCAAATGACTTAAAATAACAGTTGACAAATCAGTTCTTGTGTGATATAATAAAAACGGTATAGTTCGCGGTAAGCTGTGGAATTGTACCTTAATCGTACAGGTAAATTTTATAGGAGAGGTAAATTATGGAAAGATTTTGCCCTAAATGCGGTTCGCTTGTTGAGGGAACGGGTGCGTTCTGCCCGTCCTGCGGAGAGAGGCTTGAAAGCGCGGTAAGCCTTGAAAAGCCCGATGTTATGCCGAGCACTTCTCAGGGTATCATGCCCGGTACTTCGGATCCTATCGTAAACAATACCGCGTCAAATACATACAGTCAGAACAGCCACACCGCACAGATGCCCAACTACCCGCAGAGCTACAACAGCGTAAGCGCGCCCGCCGAGGAAATGACAGTAGGACAGTGGGTACTTACGATTTTCTTGTCGTCGCTCGGAATTATCGGCATCATTTTGCTGTTTGTGTGGGCGTTTGGTTCTTCCGAGCCTACGGCGAAGAAGAATTACGCGCGCGCTATGCTTATCTGGGAGGCTATAGCGCTGGGAATCGTTATCCTGTTCTACGCAGCGATGTTCGCGTGCAGCTTCGGAATGCTGGGTACACTGTTTGATGATATGTATTATAATTACGCGATGATAGGTATGCTGTAATAAGTAGGAGCTTTTCCGACACACTTTGTTTTATCGTAATAATAAAAACCACCGTATAGGGCGATAGCCTTACGCGGTGGTTTTTTGTTTGAATTAACAACTCAGACTGTTGCGGCATAAAATGCTTTTGCAGGGTATAAAAACCACAGCCGCGCCAACGGTGGCAAAGCCTGTGCGATGCCCGCGAATAGCCTGAGGCTTACAACGGCTGTTTTAAATACCCAAAGAGGCGCGGAGGCAGAAGCTTTCGCGCCTCACACTTTACCGGGCGGTTACTGTCGGATATAGATACCCTGCTCTTCCATATAGTCCTCAAGCTCCTGCTTCATATCGCGGATCTTTTCCTCGTCCTGCGAGATCTTTTCATTCTGCTTTTGCTCTGCGGTTTTCTCTTTATCGTCCATTCTGTTCACCTCCAAGGCTCCCCGAAAAACATTATTTTCCCTTATAACAGTCACAGCCCATTATGTGACCGTTAATTATCCCGATCGCCTGCAAGTATGAGTATATTATGGTTGAACCAACAAACGCCATTCCGCGCTTTTTCAGGTCTTTGGATATCTCGTCCGAAAGGGGAGAAGTAGTGCGGATATCACAGCTCTCGAAAATCACCTGTCCGTTTGTAAAGCCCCATATATAAGCGTCAAACGAGCCAAACTCCTTTTGAATGCCAAGAAACACGCGGCTGTTTGTAACGCACGCCTTGATTTTACGCCTGTTTCGGATAATCGGCTGAGAAAGCAGCCATTCGCATTTTTCTTCGTCATATCTGCTTATCTTTTCGGCGTCAAAATCGTCAAACGCCTTTTTGAAAGCGTCACGCTTATTCAGTACGCATTCCCATGACAGTCCCGCCTGAAAGCCCTCAAGGATAAGCAGCTCGAAAAGCATTCGGTCTGAATGCTCCGCAACTCCCCACTCGCTGTCGTGATATTTCACATACAGCGGGTTTTTCATATTTACCCAGAAACAGCGGTTTACTATATTCTCAGCCATATTGCCTTCTTCTTAGCCTGACTTTCCGGACCTTAACTCTTACCGGCTCCGAATCGGCGCTGTCATATGCCTCTTGTTCGTCCGCTGTATTCGAGGCAATATACGCCTGCTCGTAGAAATAAGCCTGAGCGTTCAGGGCGGGCATACCGTTCGGTTCAACGCGGCGGTACTTCCCGTCGGACATAAGCTCTCTCGCCTTTACGTTATCCTGCATACAGGTGTTGAAAATGTTGCATACCCTGTCCGCAAGCGCCTTGTCAAGAACAGGCGCCGCTACCTCGACTCTGCGCTCGGTGTTTCTGGTCATAAAGTCCGCGCTCGAAATATAGACCCTGCGGCGGTCAGTCTTGCCGAAAATATAAATTCTGCTGTGCTCGAGAAAACGCCCTACGATAGAAATTACACGGATATTTTCAGTTTCTCCCTGAATGCCGGGGATAAGACAGCATATCCCTCTTATCAGCAGCTCTACCTTTACTCCCGCCTTTGAAGCCTCGACAAGCTTTACGATAAGGTCTTTGTCCGTAAGCGAGTTTATTTTTATCCCGATATAGCCGTCGCTTCCGTATGTTATCTCGTTGTCGATAAGCCCCACAAGACGGCTCTTAAGCCCCTTGGGAGCGACAAGCAGCCTGTTTGTGCTTGTGACTGTGCTTTCCTCGGTCAGAGCGTTGAAGACCACCGAAGCGTCCGCGCCTATTTCTCGGTTCGCCGTCATAAGCGTAAGGTCGGTGTACAGCTTTGAGGTCCGTTCGTTGTAGTTTCCCGTGCCGACCTGCGTGATATAGCTTACGTCAGATCCGTCGCGCAGGGTTATAAGCAGCAGCTTTGAGTGGACCTTAAGCTCCTCAAGCCCGTATATTACATTAACTCCCGCGTCTTCAAGCTGTTTAGACCAGCCGATGTTGTTTTCCTCGTCAAACCTTGCTCTAAGCTCCACAAGAGCCAAAACGTCCTTTCCGTTTTCAGCCGCCTTGTTAAGGGCGTTTATTATCTTGCTGTCGCGCGCTACGCGATAGAGCGTAATTTTAATTGAAGAAACGTTGGGATTGACCGCCGCCTCGTCAAGCAGTCTGATAAACTGGTTTATGTTCTCGTACGGGTAGCTCAGCAGTATATCCCTGCGCTTTATCTGCTCGATAAGCGACACGCCCCGCATGACAGAGGACGGCTGACGCGGGGAAAGATGCCCGAAAAACAGGCTCTCTTCATTTTCGAGCCGCTGTTCAAGCAGGTTCATAAATCCAAGCGAAAGCGGCGTCTTCTGCTTGAAGACAAAGGATTTTTTCACGTCGAGCACCTTTGTCAGAAGCTCCACGCTGTCGCTGTCGGGATTTCCCCGGAATTCAATGCGCACGGGACGGAGCTTCTTGCGCTTTTTGATAAGCTTTGACATTATGTCGCGGAAATCAACGTCGTGGTCAAACAGCGCCTCATCAATGGGAATATCGGCGTTTCGCGTTACCCTGAAAATACAGCGCGACTGAATGACAAAGTTTGAAAACGCCTGCTTCGCGCAGTGGCTGATTATCTCCTCTATAAGCAGAAACTTTCCGCTTTTCGGCAGGAAAACCGCTCTCGGAAGATTTTCGGGCACGGGCAGGATGCCGAAGGTGCTGCGTGTCTCGGTCTTTTTGCGTATCTTGCAGCCGATGTATACCTCTCCGTTTTTGAAAAACGGAACGGGATGTTTTTTATCCACAAGTCCCGTAAACAAAAGCGGCAGCACCTCGCGCATGAAATACGCCCTGAAAAACGCGTCCTCCTGGGGCGTAAGAGCGCTTTCGGAAAGATGCTCGATGCCGTATTCCAAAAGCCCGTTCATTATATTTTCATACGCTTTGTCCTTTTCCGGAATAAGCTTTCTTACGCTCTGAGCTATCGCCGAAAGCTGTTCCTTGGCGGTCATATTCGTCTTGTTGTCGCGGTCCTTGGGGTCGTAGTTCATCTTGTCAAAAAGACTGCCGACTCTTATCATAAAAAACTCGTCGAGATTAGAGCAGAAAATGCTTACAAATCTCAGACGCTCGAAAAGCGGAGTGCTTTCGTCAAACGCCTCTTCAAGCACCCTCTCGTTAAATTTCAGCCACGAAAGCTCGCGGTTTTCGTAAAAGCTCATTTTCCTGACCTCCGATTATTTTATTAGTAGTTTGTTTTGCGGATATAGCGTTGTTTTAAGCGGAGTTATTTAAATAGAAATTTCAAAACCGCACACCGCTGTGCAGTGTGCTATCCAATCGGCGCTTCTCACTTCGCTTCGCTTCGTGCTCAGTGCCGATTGATTTTTGAAATTTCATGCTTCGTTATAACGCTGTCTGAAAAATATGCTTAACACGTTCAGCCGCTTTTCTGACTCTGCATCTTAAGGAAAGCGTTTATAAATCCGTCCAGATCTCCGTCCATTACCGCATTTATATTTCCGCTCTCAAAGCTTGTGCGGTGATCTTTGGCGAGTGTGTAGGGCATAAACACATACGAGCGTATCTGGCTGCCCCATTCGATCTTGAGCTGTTCGCCCTTTATGTCGCTTATCTTGTCGAGATGCTCCTGCTCTTTTATCTGCACGAGCTTACTCATCAGCATCTTCATCGCGAAATCACGGTTCTGTACCTGCGAGCGCTGCGTCTGACACGCCGCGACAAGCCCCGTCGGCTTGTGGATAAGGCGCACCGCCGAGCTTGTCTTGTTTATGTGCTGACCGCCCGCTCCGCTCGAGCGGAACACTTCCATTTCGATGTCCTCTGGTCTTATCTCGACCGAAACATCCTTTTCAAGCTCGGGCATCACCTCTACCGAAGCGAAGCTCGTATGGCGTCTTCCCGCCGCGTCAAAAGGCGAAACTCTCACCAGACGGTGAACTCCGTGCTCGCTTTTTAGAAAACCGTATGCGTTATAGCCCTCGATGTGGATAGAGGCGCTTTTAATTCCCGCCTCGTCGCCGTCGAGAATGTCGAGTATCTCGGTCTTAAAGCCGTGAGAATCCGCCCACTTGGTGTACATTCTCACCAGCATCGACACCCAGTCCTGAGCCTCCGTGCCTCCCGCGCCCGCGTGGAAGGAAAGAATGGCGTTTGAGCTGTCGTATTCGCCCGTAAGCAGCGTAGACAGCCTCATCTCGTCAAGCGAGGTCTTTACCGTTTCCGCCAGCTCTTTTACCTCAGGGAGCATGCTCTCGTCGTTTTCTTCTTCCGCAAGCTCTATCATCGCCAAAACGTCGTCTCTGTTCGTGCAGAGCCTGTTGAACTGCTCGATAGTCTGCTTATAGCGCCCTATCTGCTGTAGGATAGCGCTTGATTTTTCGGCGTCGTCCCAGAAATTCGGCTCGGTAGTCTTCATTTCAAGCTCGTCGAGCTTTATCTTTACCGCGTCTAAGTTAAGAGCCGAGCGAAGCTCTTTAAGCTCGTTTTCAAGCCCTTCCATTTCAAGACGCGTTTCATCGTACTGTATCATAAATTATCCTTTCGTTACTGTGGTTTAGTGTTCTGTCCGAATAAAGACAAGCCCCGTCAGTAACGTCTGTGTATCGAATAAGTTCGCATATAATTCAGCCTTTCGGTTATTTTTCGGTCAATATATATATTATACAACTTTCAGCCGAAAATGTCAAGACAAGAAGTAATGAGTAAGCTTACGTCAGATTATTTCTCACTCACGCCCACGTCCGCGCACAAGCGCGGAAGAGAGCGTATATGTATATGTGCATGCGTTTGCATGAAAAAACGCGCCCGAAAAGCTCCAAGCGCGTTTAATATCTTTAATATCTGCCCGCCTTATCAGTAATTCTCAAGCAGCTGCTTGTAAAACTCGCTGTAGTCTCCGCGCTTTTCGGCGGTAAACTGCATTGCCTCGCGCGGGTGTCGGTTGAGCTGTCCCGTCATCATGTACTGCAGGTCAAAGCCCCAGACAACGCCCGATTCCCTGAGCGGGACCATATACTTTTCGATAAATCCGAGCGTCGGGAAAATGCTGTATTTAGGATTCTTGAGGAAGCCGAGCAAAAGCTCCATAGCGCAGTTTCCCGCGCCGCGTCCCATCGCGAGCGCCGTTGCGTCGAGATATGAAACTCCCAGAGACAGCGTTTCGATAGTGTTCGCAAATGCCAGATTCTGGTTGTTGTGACCGTGAAATCCCACCTTTTTCCCGTTTGCCTCGGCATATTCGAGATATTTTGAAGCAAGCTCTCCCGCGTTTTCGGGAAACAGCGAGCCGTAGCTGTCCACAAGGTAAATTACGTCGACCGAGCTTTTGGCTATCATGTCGAGCGCCTCGTTTATCTGATTCATGCTCGCCTGAGAAACAGCCATTATGTTGCAGCAGGTCTCATAGCCGAGCTTGTGAAAATGTTCTACCATCTCTACCGCCGCGGGGATCTGGTGTATGTAGCAGGCCACGCGAACCATATCAATAACGCTTTCGGACTTTGGAAGAAAATCCTCTTTATAATCACAGCGTCCCACGTCCGCCATGACCGAAATTTTCATATCGGAAATATTATCGCCGACAATAGCGCGGATATCCTCTTCATCGCAGAATTTCCACTTTCCGAATTCCTCTTTTTTAAACATGTTTTTGCTTGCTTTATAACCGAATTCCATATAGTCTATACCGCTCTTTATATTTGCCTTGTAAAGCGCGGTCACAAACTCGTCGGTAAATTCAAAATTATTGCACAGTCCGCCGTCGCGGATAGTCGCGTCAAGAACCTTTACGTCTGTTCTTACGCTCATCAGATTACCTTTTCTGTCCGGCATTTTTCGCACCTCTTAGATCAAATTTTTAGATTATTTCACGCATTGTCTAATATCTTTTTAGACAACACCCATATACATTATACCACGAATTTTGAAAAAATCAAGTACCGAATTTTACGAATACAAGAACTTTTTATAAAAATCCCTTGCAATTAGCGGGGAAATATTGTATAATTGTTAAAGAAAGATTTTGAGTTTGAGGTGGTCTGTATGATTTGTTCCAAATGCCAGCATGAAATTCCCGACGGTTCAAAGTTCTGCGAGTATTGCGGAAGCCCCGTTGTGACTGAAGCTCCCGCCGGGCAGGCCGCAGAGGAGCCCGCGTTTATTGCCGAAGAACCCGCGGTCACCGCACAAGCGCCGTCGGTTGTTACTCGGGAGCCCTTGGATAATTCCCCGACAAGCGCGGACTCAAATACAGCAGAGCCGGAAAACGCTTCTGAAAACAGTGTAGACGCGATCTTGGCGGAGACGTTCACTTCTCATTCCGCAACGGCTGTTCTTGATAAAAACAGTCAGGACCCTCAGAATCCCGAAAGCGGCTATTCCGGGCCGCAGAGCGCGGAAAAGATCGAGAGGACCAAGAGCGTAAAAAAGCTCAACTTTCCCGCTTCGGTCGCGGTCTGCGTCGCGTTCGGGCTGCTTATGACAGCGTTTTCGGCGGCTTCGGTGGCGGTATCCTCCGTTAGAAAAACACTCGTGAGGGGCGCGGTCTCCGAGCAGATAGAAGAACTTGATATCGGAGATATCGTTATCGGCGATACCGATCTTGCCGATGAGATAGTTGATAAAAGAAAACTTTCCGATGATTCGACGATAAGCGACGTTGTGAAAATAACCCTCGAGGATTACGAAAAATACATACTGAGAGGAATGTTTGAGGAAAACAGCGTCACCGTCGCGGATATCCAGAACATTGATAATGTCGATCTTAACGGTCTTGTCGGAAGGATCGACGGCGTAAACAGCATAAACGACCTTGATATCGACGTTATAGTCGAAAATCTGTCAAAGCTTGATAAAAACGAGCTGAACGCTATTGTCAACAAGTACTCAAAAGAGGATTTCCCCGAGCTTACCTTTGAGATCGATAAAAGAAAAGTTGAGGATCTGCTTAATAAAAGCAACTCTCCCGCTAAGGCATATATCAGCGATGTTGTAAAGGCTTATGAAAACTATATGCTTACGGGTGAGGACACAAAGCCGTTTACCGTATCAAAGCTGAATACGTTTGCGCAGGAAAGCGTAGGCTATATTCTCGAGGGCATGGACAGCTCGTATGTTGATGAGATAAACAAAGAGATGTCACAGGTAGTCAGCGAAAACAAGGCTATGCTTAATTCCTACAACCCGTCCTCTTTTTTCGGAGTTTTCGGAAGCATTCTGCCCATGTCGCTTTCGACAGTCACGGTCTTTGTTTCTCTGGGGCTTGCGGTCGTTTTCGCGGCAGTTGCGGCGCTTATCACCAAGCGTATCGACGCGGCGGGAATTACTCTCGGAGTTTCGTTTATCATTACGGGCGGCGCGGCGTTCGCGGTAAACGCTCTTCCCGCAAATCTCGCGCAGTTTACGGGGCTTGACTATCGGATAGTAAGCAAAACGGCAGCTAACATCGTAAAGGAAACGTTTGTCGGGGACTTTACCGTTATGGGAATACGCTCTCTGGTTGTCGGAGTTGTTATTATCGCGGGAGTTGTCGCGACAAAGTTCGTTATGCGCGCCGTAAAGAACAAAAAAGGCTGAGAAATGACTAAAAATCGTTGAATCGAAATAGTCTTGAACTATTTGTTTTCGTTGCTGAAATAGATTGCGAGAGAACCTGCCGGTTCTCTCGCGCTCTTTCCAGCGGATTTGCTTTTCTCAGCAAAGCCGAGAAAAGCAAATGTGGGGAAAACTCTTGTTTTCCCCACACCCTTTAGCGCCTTGCTTCGCTTGTTTCGCCGCTTTGCGGCGACCAAAGGGGACTTTTTGAAAAAAGTCCCCTTTGGAA
>JAFLUG010000050.1 GCA_022508885.1 Oscillospiraceae bacterium
AAAACTTTCTGTAGAAAGTTTTCCCTCAGACTCCCTTTCAAAGACTTTTTGTATGTGCGCCCAATTGTTATTTCAGATCCGCTCTCATCTTGTACTTGAACACGATAACCGAAACTATCGCCACTACCAACGCGTATCCTACAGTAATCAGCAGATTGACAAAAAACTCGTTGTTAAACTCCATGACCGTCGCCATTCTCGCGAGATTTACCGAGTGATAAAACGGCAGTGCGTTGCAGATATCCTCAAGTACCCCGCCCGCTCCCTTTACGTCAAACCAGATGCCTCCAAGAAACGAGCCGAGCGAAATTATTATAGAGCAAAGCCCCGGAGCCGCCTTTTCGCTGAATAACGTCCCGAAAAGCAGACCGAACGAGATAAACATTATCATCGAAGGAATAAGCGATACTATCGCGATGAGTATTCCCAGAATATTCAGCTTAACGCCGACTATCAGAGCTACGACAAGCGACGCCGCAAATGTTATCACCGACTGCAATACTGCCAGAACAACCGTAGGAAGAATATATCCGGATATGAAATCGCCGCTTTTCATGGGAGTTGCGTAAAGTCTTACCAGAAAAGCGCCCGAACGGTCTTTCGCGACCGAAAGGCAGACAAACAGCATGACAAACGTCATTCCGAAAACCGCTATACCGCCCGAAAGGTTTTGTATCCGGAAAAGCTCCATGTGAGCCTCTTCGGGTATAGTGTCGTTTACAAGCGTCATGACAACAAGCATGACCAGCGGAAATCCGAGACAGAATATGTAGCTTAAAGGGTCGCGGATTATCTCAAGAAAATTCCTTTTTGAAAACGCGATTATCTTGTTCATTACGCTTCCCTCCTGCCCGCAAATTTCTCCGCTATCTCGACAAAGCTCTCCTCAAGCCCCGTTTTGCCGCTAAGGGTTTCAAGCTCGGATAATGTCCCTATCGCCGCTATCTTACCCTCAAGCATTATAGCTATCCTGTCCGCAAGATGCTCGGCTTCTTCCATATGATGGGTGGTGAGAACTATCGTTATTTTGCCTTTAAGCGACTCTACAACGCTCCATAACTCGCGCCTCGCCAGAACGTCGAGTCCGAGCGTCGGCTCGTCCAGAAACAGCACCTTCGGCTCGCAGATAAGCGCCATGGCAATGGACAGCTTTCTCTTCCAGCCGCCCGAAAGCGTTTTCGCGCGCGAGTTTTTCACCTCGTCCATTCTGAACAGCGAGAACATTTTCGCTATCTTGTTTTCGGCTTCTTCCTTGGAATAACCGTAGATACCGCATACAAGCTTCAAATTTTCGTAAACCGTCAGATTTTCCGCCACGGCGGTATCCTGCGGGGAAATTCCCACGACCTTTTTTACCTCCGTCTGCTCGGAAACACAGCTTTTCCCACACACGCTGCACTCTCCGCCTGTCGGCTCGGACAAGCAGGTAAGCATTCTTACGGTAGTCGTTTTACCGGCGCCGTTTACTCCCAAAAGCGCGAACAGCTCTCCCTCGTTTACCGCAAGGGAAATGCCGTCTACAGCGGTTTTGGTCTTGTACTTTTTAGTGAGCTCACGAGTTTCAATTGCGTACATAAACTACCTCCATATATTAACAAGCTCAAAAACAACACCATGCAGATTTTTGCATGGTGTTGTCTGCTTATTACGATTCTTCCTCGGCAAACTCAGAAACCTTCATCAGAGCCATCCCCTTGTCCTCGTCTCCGAGCAGCAAAAGCGCGTCGCCCGGCATTATTCCGAAAACCTCGCGGCATTTTTTCGGGAGAGTTATCTGTCCCTTGTCATTTACGGTTATTATCCCGAACATGTGCTTTTTGTCCGGAGGCGCTTCGCCGAAGGTCTTAAGGCTTCTCACAAGGCTGTCCACGCTCACCTCGTACAAGTCCGCGAGCGCGATTACATTTTCGAGGTCGGGCACGCTTTCTCCGCGCTCCCATTTCGCCAGCGCCTGTCTTGAAACGCCCAGGCGCTCGGCGGTCTGCTCTTGCGTATATCCGAGTTTCTTTCTGTACAGCCTGAGATTGGTGCAGTCAAATCTCATTCATTCCACGCTCCATGACTAAAGTATAGCATAACCGAAAAGTATATTCAACCAAACAAAGATTACAAAAATGTTAACGATAATTTACATTTTATGAAAATCACAGAGAATTTCTGAGTATCTCCGCAACGTCCTCAACGCTCAGCGGAGCATAGCATTTTTTCAGCTTATCGCCGCCCGCGATGTCATTTGCCATTTCGTTTATTTTCGCGCCGTCTATCCCTACCTCGCCAAGCGTCATGGGAATGCCGAGGCTCTTGAAAAACTCATAGGTCTTGTCAATCGCTTTATTTGCTATCTCAAACCTGTCAAGTCCCGAGTCTATTCCCCATATGTTCACTCCGTATTTTACAAAGCGGTCAACAGTTTTTTCGCTGAGTATCTTTCTCATCCAGTGGGGAGTTATTATAGCCAAGCCCTCTCCGTGAGTGATATCATAATACGCGCTGAGGGCGTGCTCTATCGCGTGAGCCACCCAGCCCGAAGCACCGTTTCCGAGGGCTATTACGTTATTGCAGGCAAGCGCGCAGTCTACCATAAGCTCCGCTCTCGCGTCATAATCGCAGGGGTTTTCAAGCGCAATCTTAACGTTCTTCATTATGCTCTTTATTACCGCCTCGCACATTCCGTCGTTAAGGTCGGTGGTGGGTGAAGTAAAATACTTTTCAAAAACGTGGCTTATCGCGTCCGCTGCTCCAGCGGCTGTCTGCCGCTTTGAAACGGTAAATGTATACGTAGGGTCAAGTATGGAGCAGGTCGGGAAAATGTGGTCGGATTTAAGGCAGGTCTTTATGTTCATGTCCATGCGCGAGATGACAGAGTTTGCGTCATACTCGCTGCCCGTAGCGGAAAGCGTCATGATGTCAACGATAGGCAGCGCGCTTGTTGTCGGAACTTTATAGGTGATAAGGTCCCAAGGATCGCCGTCGTATTTCGCGCCCGCGGCAATTGACTTGGAGCAGTCCAGAACACTTCCGCCGCCTACCGCAAGCACAGCGTCAACTCCGTTTTCGCGGCATATTTTCGCGCCCTCCACAACGCTTTCATACTTAGGATTCGGTTCAACTCCCGAAAGCTCGAAAAGCTCGAAACCGGAAAGCAGCTCAAGGACCTTATCGTAAAGTCCTGTTTTCTTAATGCTTCCTCCGCCGTAGACCAGCAGTATCTTCTTTCCGAGGGGGCTCATTATCTCGGGGAGCTTTTCAATAACTCCCTTTCCGAATACAAGCCTCGTCGGCGTGCAATAATCAAAATTTACCATAGTTGTACTCCTTTCATCGTCCGGCATAGTCTAATCAAAAACCCCCGGTGGTAATGAAATACTGCCGCCGAGGGTATTTCTTATTTAATTGTTCTTATTACCTTGCACGGGTTTCCCACAGCGAGCGAATTTTCGGGGATATCGTGCACGACCACGCTCCCCCCGCCGATAACCGAGCCGCTGCCTATCGTAACGCCCGGCATAACGCACACCATCCCGCCTATCCAGACGTTATCTCCGACGGTTATAGGCAGAGCGTACTCAAGTCCCGAATTCCGCGTTGGAAAGTCCAGCGGGTGTCCCGCGGTATAAAATCCGCACTGAGGCGCGATAAAAACGTTATTTCCGAATATCACCTTTGCTCCGTCGAGAATTACCAAACCGTGGTTTGCGTAAAAATTATCCCCGACCTCGATGTTGTATCCGTAATCGCACCAGAAAGGCTGTTCAATCAGAATATTTTTTCCCGCTTTTCCGAGGATCTTGCGAATAAACTCATCCCGCTGTTCGGTAAGCGACGGCTTTATCGCGTTATACTCAAAGCACAGGTCCTTCGCGTAATTTCTCTTCTGCACAAGCTCGGCAGATGTCGCGTCATAAAGCTCTTTTTCCATTACTGCACAGTCGCTCCCTGATAATAAAACTCCAGGATCTGCTTATAGGTATAGCCCTTATACATCGCAAGGGCGTTTGCGCCGTACTGGCTCATTCCTACACCGTGACCGTAGCCGTATGTAACAAACGTAAACGAATTACTCGAGCTGTCATAGCTTATGTCAAAGGCATTTGAGCGTATGTCGTAGTTCATTATCGTTTCACGGAAAACGCGTCCCGTGATATTTACGGTATTTCCGCTTGAATTTACATACACCGAGTTTCCGCCGATCGTCATATTTCCGACGTATTTTCCTTCGGTATGATCGATTATCTTAAGCCATTCGGACGGGTCGTCGCTTAAAACGATGCCCGTTGCATTGATCACCCTGGACTTTATCTCCGACGCGCTGATGCTTTTTACTACAGCGTAGTTCGGGTCGTAAAGCTCATCAAGCTCGCAGTATATGCTTCTGAGGTACGGATAATCAACTCCCCATACCGCCTTTGAAGAAGCGGTATAACCCGCGGAAGAAGCTGAATACGAGGCCTGGATAAGCGAGCCGTTATAATAAACAGCCTCCCCTATAACGGGGGCGATAATTGACTTTATCTTATCAGTATCGGAGTTTGTCTTAAGCGCAACGTCTGTTGCCTGACCAGCGTTGTTGCATCTCCTTACATTCGTGTATGCTGCGACGGCCTGAGCCTTTATCGCCTCGGGCGAGAACGCCCCACCCACCTCGTTTGTAACGATCTGAGCGATTATGTCGAGCGCCGTTCCGGTCACGATAGTTCCGTTGTTGCTTACCCAGACAGTCTCATTAAGACGGTCGGTATTCCCCGAAGGCTGTGACGTTTCAGACGAAGTGCTTGAGCTTTCGGGAGTGCTCGCCGAGGTCTCCGAAGAGCTTATCTCAGAAGAAGATATCGCGGAGCTCGACGAGCTTGATGAACTCGATGAGCTTGATGAACTTGATGAACTCGAGGAACTTGATGAACTCGATGAGCTCGATGAACTTGATGAACTCGAGGAACTTGATGAACTTGATGACCTCGAAGAACTTGATGATCTCGAAGAACTTGATGATCTCGAGGAACTTGATGACTTTGATGAACTTGAAGACCTCGAGGAACTTGATGAACTCGAGGGTCTTGATGAACTTGATCCCTCGCCGCCAATATGGATTATGCTGTCATCAAGATAGCTTTCATCAATGTCTGTGCTGTTATTGTTTTGTGAAACAACGCTTCCCGCAAGCTCGGTAAGCGCATAATCAAAAGGCACAAAGCTGTCCGCGAGTGACGGCTCTCCAAAAGACAAAGTTTCTATTATCACGGTCGGTCTGTTCTGGATAATTCCGTCCGGAACAGCACCGTGCGGTTCGTTTTCGGATATTGTATCAGAAGAAACAGGTCGATTCGACTCTTCAGCATCGACACTTTCTCCTCCGACAATGCCCGAAACTCCGAACGCAAAAATATACACCGCGCTTATAAAAAGCGCAGTAAAAATCTTAACAAGCGATATATTTTTCATTCGTCATTCCTTTATTGATAATCCGACGGATCATCCTCGAGACCGTGTTCTTTTATATACGCGTCGAGACCCTTTATGACAGAGGTGTCCCATGTTCTTCCCTTCCAGAGATTTCCGTATATCTGATAATAGCCTTTGAAATACTTTATACTGCTTTTTCTTACGATCTTAGAGGTATCCACTATGGGCGCCTCGTTTTCACGAACCTTTCTTGCCACGACCACAAGCCTTAGATCCATATATGTTGATGCCTCACAGGTTGAAAGCGTTAAAAACTCGTCTCCATATTCAACATCAACGCCCGTGTCGTAAATGCTTCTGTCTCCGCACTCGAGAACATAATCGTAAAACTCTGCCTGATTATGGAAATAGGTATTGCCTGTATAATCGAAAACGTCCCCGTACTTATCCTCCCAATTTACAACAAATACCGCAAAAACCTTATATTTTCCATCGCCGTAAAGTGTATTGAAATCAATGATCGGCGACATCCGTAAAAACGAAATATCTTTCTTGTAGTTGGTAAGCGCGGTAAACTGATATTTGTAGAGCATATTGTGACCGTAGATAACCGTGTTGTGAGGCATACCGCCGGAAGTTATCGGTCCGCGATAATCCGCAAAGATCGTTCCCTCAAACAGCCAAGTCTTATCAAACGCCTTGTGCAGATAATAATCATTGTCAGTAGTCTGAACAACAGGATAATCGATGTTAGTGCCGGGAATGGTTATCCAGCCGACAAAATCACTATTCTCAGCATACAGTGCCGCATATTCCTCATTTATCGAGCCCTCTGGAAGCTGTTCGATTTCCTGAGCCGTGGGAGTTCGGTTTTTAACCTCGAAAAGGTGCGCGTCGGTTGCTGTTCTGTTTCCGTTTTCGTCTATGGCCGCGTTTAGCTCAAGCGCAACAAACTGCGCCACATAGACCCCGATCAGAACCAAAGCCACCACGAGTATAACAAGCGCACTAAGAAAAACAAGCTTTCTGACGATCTCGCTTACGCTGTCGCCCTTTACGGGTATAAGTCCGAGTCTTATGCTTTTCCAAAAACTCTGTTTTTTCTTCTTACGTTTTTTCCGCGGACTTGGAGCAAGCCCCATATCCATTTCGGCCATCTGTATCACAAATCCTTTCGGTCATGTCAAAGGCTTTTTACGTCTAATTATCGTCTAAAATATTTTAATCTTCTTCCTTCTGATTATACCCGGCGATTATATCCTCTGTCCAGCCTCTGCCTTCCCATTTTCCGCCGCGCGCTTTATAATACTCGTCGAAAAACAGCGGGCTTGGGTTTGAATAGGCTTTTGAAACGTCGACCTCTTCGCTCTCACCCTCGCGCACCTCGCGCGCGAAAAGTACCCATCTCTTCTCACAACCCACGCCATAGGCTTCATTTAGAATACAAGTCGAAAGCGTGATGAGATTATCGCCGTACTTTAAGTCAACATCGGGAGTGATAAACGTCGAGCGGTCGAGAATTTCCGCGCAGAAACCGTCAAACTCCGCTTTGCTGGAGAAATTGTGTATCATATGGTATAGAAAATCATCGTTGCCGCTGTTTACCTTTACGAGCATACCGGCAAAGATCTTGTATGTAGAAGTCTTATACAAGGTACTGAAAGTAAGCGTGGGATAATTCTTGTAGTAGCTCAGATCATTCTTGTTACGGTATACATCGTAGTTGAAATATCTCGGCAGAAGTCCGAAATATGTGCCCGCAGCCATATTGTGACCGTAAACCACAACATTTGCCGACTGCTTCTCAGCCGTAAGCTCGTTTCTGTAATCGGCAAAAAGCGCGCCGGACCGGCTCTGGAGCCTGTCTACGCTGTGCGTGAGATAATAGTCGTTATCGGTTGTCTGAAGAACAGGATAGTCTATATAAAATCCGCTTCCCTTTTCGCCTATCGTAAGCCAACCCGCTATTTCTTCATTTACCTCAAGAAGCGGCAAAAACTGCTCCAACACCTCGGGATTTTTCTTTTCAAGCTCCTCGAGCTTTTCGATGGGGATATTTACATCTATCCCCACGCCGTTGTAAATTTCGCGAAGCTCGTCGTTGCGGGCGTTGTCCGCCTTATCCTCGTATTGCCCGGTCAAAAACATAACGCCGATAACTATAAGCGCCGTAAGACCAACAATAAAAATAATCTTTCTGATAATTTCGAAGACGCTGTCGCCCTTCCACGGTACAACAAACCTTACGATCTTCATAAATACGTTCGTCTTTTCTGCAGTTTTCTCCACTTTAAATCCCCCTTATCAATTTCCTCTGTAGCTTAACAGTTTAGAAGTATCCCATGTTCTGCCGCGCCACTGTCCCCCAATAAGTTTATAATAGTACTCAAACAGCCTCGGGCCGTAATTGCGCTTTGCCACGGTAGTATCGACGTCGGTGCTTTCACCTTCGCGAACTCTCCTTGCGAAAACCACCCACCTTGTTTCCACACTTCGTCCGAGCGGCCACCAGCACGTTGACATTGTAATTATCTCGTCTCCGTAAGTGAGGTCAACATCGGTAAAGAACCAGCTTCTGTCCATTATTTCAAGCATATAGTTGTTGAAATCGTTTTCGTCGTCAAACGTGGTCTTGCCTACATACGGAAATACCTCTCCATAGCTTTCATCCGTATTCGCGACAATACCCGCAAATATCTTATAGGTCTGGCTGCCTCCGTCGGGAGTAGCCATAAGCACCGTCGGATGGACCTTATAGAACGCAAGCGGTTCTGACGAATAGTCGTTTGGAACATAATGCGTAAGATACGCGAAATACGTCGCGCCGTGCATATTGTGACCGAACAGGATCTTGTTATCGTCGGTTCCGTCCCATGTGTTTCGATAGCTTGAGAAAATCGCGCCCGAAACGCTTTCATTTCCCTCAATATCATGTGTGAGATAATAGTCGTTATCCTCTCCGCAAACTACCGGATAATTTATAAGTGTTCCGGTAACCTTTATCCACGCCACTATATCGGGATTTATACTCTTCAGATTAGCCCAGTTTATGCTGAGCGGCGTGTTTACAACGGGTGTAAGGTCGACAAATTCCGGCTCTTCCGTTCCGGGACCCGTAACCTCTGTTAAGATCGGGTTTTCGATCTGACCCGGCGTGGAATACTCCAGATCCGCCTCGAAATCATGCCAAGTAGCGCCCGCAAGTTCCGCAATCTCCTTGTCCCTTTCATTAGAGTTTTTTATGCTCGTAAGCTCCCAGATAAGATAGCTGAGCGTACTCACGAAAACTATGACCGCTACAATGAAAAATATCTTTCTGATTATCTCGCTTTTACTGTCTCCTCTTTTAGGAAATATAGAATGCGCGGCTTTAATAAGAACATTTCCTCCGCTGCTGCTTATTCCCTTACTGTTGTCATATTTTTTTTCCTTCTTCGGACTTTTGTACGACGCGGGAGCCGACTCCATTTTATCAAGAGCGTAATTTACCGCGCTACCTCTTTTTGAATCGTTGTAATTATTTTTGTCTGACATATTTTTCCTCCTTGCAGATACTGTTGTTTAAGCTTTGTCGTGTGAATTATAGTCATTAACGCTGTGAAACAGCTGCTTTAAAGCCTCAAGAACAGTCATGGCTCTTATCAGCTCCCTGTCTCCCGAAAACAAAAAGCGTTTGGCTGAGACAGAGCCGTCTGAGCAGATGCCTATATAGACCTCGCCGACGGGGTGTTCTTCTGTGCCGCCGGACGGTCCCGCAACTCCCGTCGTTGATACCGCGATATCCGCGCTTGAAACACGAACAGCGCCCTCCGCCATTTCTTTCGCACACTCCGCGCTGTATTCAGAAAAGCTTTCGAGCGTCTTTTCGCTTACACCCAAAATCTCCTGCTTTATCCTGTTTGAATAGGAACATATCCCGCACTCGATTACCGCAGAACTACCCGAAACGCTTGTTATCCGGGCGCTTATCAGTCCGCCCGTACAGCTTTCCGCAGACGCAATCTTCAAGCCGCGCCCGACGCACATTTCAACAAGCCGCTCTGCAAGCTCCGCGCTTTCGGCATTTATTTTATCTATTTCTTTCATTTTATTCCCCAAACTTCACTCAATCGAGGAAAACTGTCCTTTCCCCGAACTTGAAGCGTTTTACGGTCGTTTTTTCAACAGCCTCTTCTACCATTCTGTCAAAATCCGCTCGGCTCTCCGCCGCAATAATGTCAGCGAGCCTCGGTTTTGTACGCGGGTGACGAGGCGTAAACACAGTACAGCAGTCCTCATAGGGCATTATCGAGGTCTCAAACGTTCCGATCTTCCGTGCCGTTTCGGTTATCTCAGTCTTATCCATTCCTATGACCGGCCTGAAAACCGGAAATCTTGCCGCGGCGTTTGTACACTCTATGGCTGGAAGCGTCTGCGAGGCGACCTGCGCCAGGCTCTCGCCGGTGATTATCGCGCCGTAGCCCTCACGGTCACAGATATTATTCGCGATTTTTACCATCATTCTGCGCATGATCACCGTAAAAAATTCTTCAGGGCAATTATCCCTCAGCTTTTCCTGAATTTCCGTAAAAGGCACGCAGAAAAATCTTATATCGCCGCAGTACTCCGTAAGCTCCTCACACAGCTTTTCAACCTTGAGCCGCGCTCTGTCCGAGGTATACGGCGGACTGATATAATGAATACAGTCTACTATAAGACCCCGCTTTGCCATCATATACCCGGCAACAGGGCTGTCTATACCGCCCGAAAGCATAAGAAGAGCCTTTCCGCTCGAACCGACGGGAAGTCCGCCCTGCCCTGCAATGCGCTTTGCTGATAGATAAGCGCCGTTGTCGCGTATCTCAAGCCTTACCGTAACCTCCGGCCCGTGTACGTCTACCTTTAAATGCGGGAATTTATCGCTTACCGCGTCGCCAAGCTTTTGCTGAATATCGGGAGATTTCAGCGGAAAGGATTTGTCAGACCGCTTTGCTTCTACCTTAAAGCTTTTCGCGCGATCAAGAGCGTCGCTTAAGTAATTAAGATTCTGTTCTACGGCTGCGAGATCCTTAGGAAAAACCGCGCACCTCTGTACCGCGCTTATCCCGAAAACCTTCGCGACAGCATCTACCGCTTCCGAAATGTCAATGTCCTCGTTAAGCGGTTCGATGTACACGGTGGACTGCCGTCTGTCGCAGGAAAAGCTTCCGAGCCTTTTCAGCCTGCGCTTTATGTTTTTTACAAGAATATCCTCAAAGCTGCTTCTGTTATCGCCTTTAAGAGCTATTTCCCCGTATTTCGCAAGGATAATTTCTTTCACGATTATGATCCCTCTGTTTTTAGCGCCGCGAAAACAGCGGCTTTATCTTCTTATATTCTTTGCGGTCTGCGCTATTTTTTCGCACAACACGCTTATTTCTTGCTCGGTATTGTCCGCGCACATCGAAACTCGCACAGCGCAGTCCGCGTCCTTGTCTGACACGCCAAACGCCGACAGCACACCGCTTGTCTTTCCTTTAGAGCACGCCGAGCCGCTTGAAACGCAGATATCCGTCTCTTCGAGCGCGTGGAGCATTATCTCCGAGCGCACTCCCCTTACGCTGAAATTTACTATATTCGGCAGACTTCGCTTGTCCGAATTGAGCGTAATATCCGGGATCTTTGAAAGGCCATCGGTCAAAGCCGCCTTTAATCTGTCGAAATGCTCTCTCTTATATTCATAAGCGTTTATCGCCGCCTCTAAGCCCGCGATAAGCTCTACCGGCTCTGTGCCGGAGCGGAGATTTTTCTGCTGTCCGCCGCCTGAAAGCAAAGGAGAAAGCGTTATGCCTTTTCTTACAAACAGCGCGCCTATGCCCTTTGTCGCGTGTATCTTATGTCCGGAAACGCTTATAAGATCGCCGTCAAGCGGGACTTTAAGAAAACCCTGGACCGCATCTGTATGAAACAGAGTTTTTGGATTCTTAGCCTTTACGTCCTTATACAATTTTCTTACGTCAACGCAGAATCCTGTTTCATTATTTACCGCCATACATGACACAAGCGCGGTTTTTTCGTCAACAGCGTCTGCGATCGCTCCCTCAAAGTCCTCATAGTCCTTAGGAGAAAGTCTTATGACCTCGTGCCCGAGCTTTTCGAGCTTGTCTATGACTCTTGCCTGAGAAGGATGCTCTATGGCGGTCGTAACTATTTTCCCGCCTCTGAGATTTAACCCACATAGCGCTGTGTTGTTACTCTCGGTAGCTCCAGAGGTAAATACGATCTCTCCGGAAAGCTGAGATGTTTTGTTAAGCGACATTCCGCCTATAACAGCCGCCCTTGCCCTGCTGATAAGCGTAAGAGAGGCAGTCCCCGCCTTATGAAGCGAGCTTGCGTTCGCAAACGTATTTTCCATCGCCTCGTTCACCGCCCTTATGCACTCGGCACAAGGCTTTGTCGAGGCGGCGTTGTCAAGATATATCATTATACACCTTTAGGAACTTTGATAAGCTAATCAAATAACTTTCACCCATAAATCGAGAATTTTCGGCTTTATCGCACAACAAACCTCATTGTTATTATATCATATATTTTTTTGTTTGAACAGTATTTTTTATTATTTTTCTATATATTTTCAGAAAACTTGCACCAAAAGTTACAAAATAGTTACAAAATGCAGAAAAATTATTACAGTTTTGTCATATATATTGATTTTTTAAAATCGTTGTGGTAGAATGTAAACAGAAAACAAAAGGCTGATGCCTTTCATACAATCCTCCATTCCTCTGCCGTTCATGCCCGAACGGCAGCTTTTCCTTTTTACGGCAGTTTTTTCCGGTTTGTAACCGATTTTTTCCTGCGGCATAATATGTACCAAGAAACGCAAAGCTCCGCCGGGGAGCGGCGGGTTTCAATATCACTATTAAGGAGGACATTATTATGTCATGCTTCAATCTTGGCGGAAACGGCTGCTGCTGGATCCTTATTCTCATCCTTTTGTTTAACGTTTGCGGCGGCAACAACGACAACGGCTGCGGCTGCGGATGCGGAAACAATAACAACAACTGCGGATGCGGCTGCAACTGATAGCAGTTTAAACCGCGTATTCTCAACATCCGGCAACAAAAAGAGCCGCTGTCCTCGGACAGCGGCTTGTCTTTTTTAAGTGTCAAAAGTGATTTTTGCGAATTCTCCCGAACAGGCTTTAACAAGACTGTCGGGCGAAAGCTCTATTTGCAGACCGAGCCGCCCGCCGCTTATGAAAATTCTTTCGTAATCACGCGCCGAAGCGTCTATAAAGGTCGGAAACGGCTTTTTCATGCCTATCGGCGAAACTCCGCCTCGAATATATCCCGTAAGGGCGTTTATATCCTTTACGTGTACAGGCTCGAGCGACTTTTCCCCCGCGGCGCGCGCGCATTTCTTCAAATCAAGCTCGCGGTCGACAGGCAGGACAAAAACGTAATTCTTCCCGCCCTTAGACACAGTAACGATCGTCTTAAAGGTCTGGGCACGCGGCTGTCCGAGCTTGTCGGCTACGCTTGTCCCGTCGACAAACTCCTCACATATGTATGTGTGATAAGCATAGTCGATCTTAAGCTTATCAAGCATACGCAAGGCGTTTGTTTTAGCCTCTTTCGCCATCAGATCACTTCGTCGTCAAAGTCGTCGAAATCATCGAAATCGTCAAAGTCATCCATTATGTCCGTTTTGCGCAGCAGCAAAAAAGCGACAACCGCCGCGATTGCCGACGCAAGCACCACAATACCCGCAATAATACCAAACTTTTTCATGTTATTTTACCTCCCGTATTTTTCACTTGTTATGCCAATTACTGAAATCTGGCAGCCATATCGCCTATTCCGTTGTCGTTTGTCGGCTCGCCGATAGCCCCGAACTTCCACTCGCCCTTATGGCGGTATACCTCGCCGAATACCATAGCTGTCCTTCCGTCGTAGTTTTCGGAGAGATCAAACTTGCAGAGCTCGTTTCCGTTATCCGCGTCAACCACGCGTATAAACGCGTTTTTTATCATGCCGAACTGCTGTTTGCGCTCGCGCGCCTGATAGATCGTGACAACAAATACTATTTTTGAATACTGCTGAGGGACCTTTGTAAGCTCGACGATTATCTGCTCATCGTCGCCTTCTCCCGCGCCCGTGAGATTATCGCCGCAATGGCGCACCGAACCGCTGCTGTGCGTGAGATTCCCGTAATAAACGACATCAGCGGGAGTAGCGAGTTTTCCCGAGCTTTCGGAAATCATGATCGCGGAGGCGTCGCAGTCGATATCCTCCTGTCTGGAAAACAGCGAAAACTTTTTCGGAGCTTCGTCCCAGCCAAGCCCTACAACGATGGTTTTAAGTCCCGTATTCGATTTTGTAAGGTCTACCTTTTGTCCCTTCTGAAGATTTACCGACATAATTTCCTCCTTAATATCACTTACTGAGATTATTATACAACAATTCTTGTAAAAATTCAATAGTTTTTTTCAATTTATGACTGTTAACTTTTGCACTCGCTTCGAGAAAACATGCCTCTTAATAATCAGGACGCGCCAGATCCATTTCAGCCGTCCCCTTCCGAAGCTGAGTGTTCAAGCGGATTTACATGTACCATACAGTGTTTTACATTTTCAAACGACTGTTCGACCGCACCGTGAACCTCTTCTGCGATCTTATGCGCGGCGTTCAGTGTTTGTTCCCCGTCAACGGCGATCTCCACATCAACATATATTTTAGAGCCAAAAAGTCTTGTTTTTATATCATCGACGCGGCGTACTCCCGATTGGTCTGATATCACATCCTTCATTCTGTCCACAAGCTCTTTTGGGCAGGCCTTATCCACCATTTTATCCACGGCGTCTCTGAAAATATCTATTGCCGCTTTTTCAATAAACACACAGATAATAACACTCGCGACAGGGTCTAAAATAGGAAAGCCCATTCTTGCCCCGATAATACCGGCAAACGCGCCTAACGACGAAAGCGAATCGGAACGGTGATGCCACGCGTCAGCCATAAGCGCACCGGAATTTATCCGCTTTGCCGCCGCTCTGGTATACCAATACATCCACTCCTTTACCGCGACCGAAACAACGGCGGCTATCAGAGCGAACAATCCCGGTGTTTCAAGCGTTTCGTAATTTCCCCCTATTATTTTCCCGACGCCTTCCATTCCTATTCCAATTCCTGTTATTGCTAAAACCGCCGCCAGGACTATCGCCGCGACGCATTCCATTCTCTCATGACCGTAAGGATGCTCGTCATCGGATTTTTTCTCCGCTAATTTTATCCCGACGATCACCACAAATGTGCTGAAAACATCGGACGCGGAATGTACCGCGTCTGATACCATCGCGCCCGACCGTGCTATTATTCCCGCAAGCATCTTGAGCAACGAAAGTCCCAGATTTACAATAATGCTTACAACGGAAACGCTCATAGCGATTTTATTTTCATCGGGCTGAACCAAATTTTGTTGTTTCTCCTTCATAGCGCTCCCTTTTCGACAATAAAATAACCCGCGGGACAAATCCTGTCCCGCGGGCGTTTTTCCCGCTGTCGCCATTCCGCGACCCGACTGCGCGGTTGTTCCGACCGGAATAACCGCCGTCTGCTCAGCATTACAATAATATGCGGCGCAAATTATTTTTGTCATTCAGCTTTTTCATAAAGTAATTTTGTATATTATATCATGACCTATTATTTTTGTCAACCGAGTATTAAATTTTCGGCAAATTGCACAAATCATCTACGACGCCTTGTCCGCGCACTTGACAAACAACCGCTTTTGTTGTATAATAAAACAGCTATCGGGGTGTAGCGCAGTTGGCAGCGCGCGACATTTGGGAGCAGTGACGGCCTTTCCGCTCCCGAAAACCGTGGCCGCCGAATAGCTGTCAACACGGCGATCTCGGGTGTTGAGTCCATCAAAACAATAACGTCAAAAGCGCGTTCGACCACAAGTCTGACCACTTTTGTTTATATATCGGGGTGTGGCGAAGTTTGGTATCGCGCTCGGTTTGGGACCGAGAGATTTCGCAGGTTCGAATCCTGTCACCCCGACCATAAAAATACCTTCGCAAAGCGAGGGTATTTTTATGGTCTCAAAGGCTTCCGTCTGCGTCGCTTTGCGACTTGACGAGCAACAGGAAGTTGCGTAGCGAAC
>JAFLUG010000051.1 GCA_022508885.1 Oscillospiraceae bacterium
TTTGAAAGGGAGTCTGAGGGGAAACTTTCTACAGAAAGTTTCCCCTCAGAAAAATATTTGACTTTTGTTTCTGCAAGATAACTTCATAAAGAAAGAAAATTTCAAAGAATTAACTTATTTTTGATATATTGAAGTCTCTCCAATCCTCTATATACTCGTCAATATACGGCGTTATATCTCCGTCGTTACAGGTTATTTTATCATATACCCCGACAACGTAAAAGCCTGTTTTTTGGGCGGTTCTTGCGGCGGTGACCGAGTCCTCGAAAACCGCGCATTCCGAAATTTCCGCGCCGAAACGCTCCGCGCATTTCAGAAAAATATCGGGCTTTTCCTTAAACGCTCCCGCTTCAAAGCAGTCGATGAAAAACTCCATATAATCCATAAGCGGAGTTTTGGAAAGAAACGGCTCGCAAACATCTCTTCTCGTCGCGGTGGCTATACACATTTTTATTCCGTTTTGCTTCGCGTTTTCGAGAAACTCCAGCACGCCGTCTTTGACAACAACGTCGTTCTGATAATGCTCTTTCATTCTTGCGAAAATTATCTCCCACTCGGGAAGACTCGTTTTCGAGCTTACGCCGACGCACTCTTTTCGCCACTGTTTCATGCTGTCGCAAAGCGTGCCATCCATATCGAATATGTAAAACTTCTTCATGATAGAACTCCGTATTGATTAAATTTACTGTAATCTCATTATACAACATTTTTCTCAATTTGTAAAGCAGAAAGAATATAATACGGAAATTGTAAAAAATTGCACATTTTAAATAATATTATGCTATAATAAAGATAATTACATTATCTGGCAAAGCTCAGAAAGGACAAGATAAATGGTTAAAATAAGGAATTTACAAAAGGCCTACGGAAACTTTCCGGTGCTCCGCGGGCTGAATATGGATATTTTCGACGGCGACATTTACGGCTTTTTAGGCAGAAACGGCTGCGGAAAATCGACTACAATGAACATCATCGCCGATATTATACCTAAAGACGACGGCGATATCGAGCTTGGCGGAGGAAACCCTATCACCATAGGCTATCTTCCCGAAAGCCCGACTATCTTCGGCTATATGACCGCGCGAGAATATCTCGAATATATCGCCGCCTGCGCGAATTATGAGGGAGATATCCCGAAAAGGGCGGCGGAGGTTCTTGAGATCGTAGGGCTTCAGTCCGCCGCGGACAGGCGCTCAAAGGGATTTTCCCGCGGAATGACCCAGCGCCTCGGAATGGGCGCGGCTATCATCAAAAAGCCCGATCTGCTCATTTTCGACGAGCCGACCTCCGCGCTCGACCCACAGGGCAGACTTGAGGTCATAGAAATAATAAACCGACTGAAAAGTCTCGGCTGTACCATCGTGCTTTCTACTCATATCCTTTCCGACGTAGAGCGCGTCGCAAACCGTATCGGGATAATGAGCAACGGCACACTCGCCGAAGAGGGTACTCTCCGCGAAATTCTGCAAAAGCACGGCGGAGACGTGATAAATCTCCGCGTAAGAAATCTTACGCAGGAGGGAAAAATAACGCTTCTGAAGGTTGACTTTGCCCGCGCCGAATACGACAATACCGTCGGACTTTTCCGCTTTGGCACGGACAACGCCGAGGACACCGCGCGCAGGCTTATAAAGATACTCGCGGATAACGAAATGACAGTTGACAGCTTTAATATCGGCACAGCGACTCTCGAAGAAGTTTTCAAAAAGGTGGTGGGATAAATGCAGTTGAAATATTGCTTTAAAAAAGAATGGTCTCAGTTTGTCAGAACGTTCAGGCTTACTGTAATGATAGTCGTTTTTATTGCGGTCTCGGTCTCGCTTCCCGCGCTGTTCGGATTTACCAACATGATCTTACAGGAAGCTCAGGGAATGACGGATTTTACGCAGTTCGCCTCCGTTTCGTTTGACGGCTCGGGTTCGTCTTATGACGACGTTTTGTCGGGTATAGGAATGGAGGATATGTTCGACCTGTATGCCGACGCGGGGGTAATGTTTTCCGTTACCGCCTCGAATATTGTTTCGACCGGCGCGCTTGTCGCCATGCTTTTGCTTATGCCGGCGGCGGGCGGCGAGCAGAAGAAAAGAGCTATGATAGTTCCGCTGTGCAGCGGTCTTTCATACACAAACTACCTTATTCCCAAGTTTGTGATATATCCGATTTCGATTTTTCTTACAAGCTTTGTGAGCGTTTCGTTCGCGGGTCTTTTGTGCAACGGCATTTTCCCGAACAACCATGTATCTGCCGCGAATATTATGCTTATCGCTCTTTTAGCGGCGGTCTACGCTGTATTTCTCACGACCGTTCACCTTTCCCTCGGTCTTTGCACCTCGCGCCCCGGAATTATGGCGGCGTCGGTCTATCTCGGCTCGTCAATAATTGACAGCCTGCTTCAGGGCTTCGGGCTTGCTAAGTTCCAGCCGTTTGCGCTAAGCGCTCTTATCAGTCAGATAGGAATGGTACCCGATTATCCTGTTGCCGAGGAAACGCTCAATATCGCCGTTTCAATAGCGATCGCGCTTGTTGTCTGCGTCTTGATGTTCTTCCTTGCGCTTGGAGTTCTCTCCGCGAAGAAAATCAACAACCGAGAGGAAATAAAGCCCGAATTTTAACACAAAACCCGTTTAGTTTTCTAAACGGGTCAGCTTGAAGAAAAAGGCACTGAACAAAATTAACTACACAATATTTTGGGTTTCCAAAGGGGCATTGCCCCTTTGGTGGGGGTGTGGGGGCAAAGCCCCCACAGTAATTATGACTTTATCTACAGTCTGAATCTTTTGCTTGTTCTCTCGTCAATTTTTCCTTGCTACTTAAATTTTAACCCCATTTCCTTTCCTGAAATGGGGTTTTTATACGATCTGACCCATTTAGATTTCTAAACGGGTTTTTTTATAATTTATAAGATCGACTAAGCCGTCGGCACAACGGCTCTGACCTCGCCGTTTCCCGAAAAAACAACATTTGTGTCCTCGGGGAGCGTGACGTTTGCAATTTCGTTTTTGTCGGAAAACTCACGGAACGCAAGCCACTCGCGCAGCTTTTGCAGCGTCTCGGGAGTCGCGGCTGTAAAGCTTTCGTCTTTATGCGTTATCTTTACCGTTCCGCCGCGCATAATGAGATTTCCCGCAAGCGCGAACGCGTTGTCACAGCAAGCGGGAAGCGCGTTCGGTTCTATAAACAAATTCGTCGAGGAATATCCCGCGCTTTCGTCAAGCCTCACCATAAGCTTCTGCTTTTTCGCGGAAAGCTTATAATCGACCCTTCTCAGCGAGTCTCCGGCGGTATACTCGCGGTGTTCATAACCGGGAAGTCCGCCGTGCATAACGCTCACGCCTTCCTCCGCTTCTCCGCTGTCGTCAGGCAGAACGCTCGGAAAAACCTCCGGTCCCTTATAGTCGACTTTTTTCGGCAGTACGCCCTTTTGTGTTTCCTCTTCAAAAGGAACGCTTATCTGTACAAGCCCCGCAAAATCGCGTAAAATAACATTTGTCAGTCTTACTCTGTTAAGCCCGCTGTGATTTGCCCGAAAACTGCCCTTTATTGAAACGGAATTCCGAAAAACAAGAGATGTGCGAAGGCGGATCTCATGCTCCGCGTCAATACAAACTTCCACATAGGGAAGTACGCAAAATCCCTTTTTTTTCAGAGTTACCTCAAACTCGATCTTTTCATTTACGCTCGCCACGCCCGAAAGCTCTCCGAGCTTTACGGAAAAGCGGTTTTTCGACAGCAGGAAAAGCGCAAGAGATATGACAATTATTCCGCCGACAGTGTAAATAAGCGCCCAGCCGATATCTCCGCTGATGAAAATGAGAAACAGCGCGGCGAAAAACACGATCTGGATATAGCTTCCTATATGCGTCATTTCATCACTTCCTCATCTTTTTCTTCATCTTTACTATCTCGCGGTAATACTTGTAAAGCTTATCCGCGCAAGGACTTACGGTGTTGTTGTAGAAAAGCTCGTCAGCACAGGAGGTTATCTCCTCCGCCTGTTCTTTCAGCAACAGCGAGTTTGCGATAATCTCGCAAACCTCCGCAGAAGTGGCGGATCTCGGGTCTTTTTCCGCGATACGGCATGCCAATTTCCTTGTGCGCAGATAAACGGCGCGTATCTTTTTGTTTTCATTTCTGAACTTTATGCTTACGGCAAAGACCGCCTCGGAAATTTCGCTTCGGAATATAAACGCCAATACTCCCAATATAATTGCCGCAATCAGAATGATCAAGGGCAAAAGAGTACCGCCGTCCTCTTCCTCCGCGACTTCCACATACCTTGTTCCGTCAACCTCAAACCAGCCATAACCCTCGATATAGCTCATTGAAAACGCGTGGGCGTTGGCGGCTTTTACGGCGTAAACACCGTACTCATTGCGGTTTTCTTCTTTAAGCAGAAATCCCGTGCCGTATTTTGTGGGAATATTCGCCGCCCTTAAAAGCAGGGTAGACGCCGTGGCAAAGTCCGTGCATATCCCGCGTTTGCTTTCAAAGAGGAAATACTCGGCTGTGGTCTCCTCGGGAAAAAAGCTTAAGTCGTAAACAAAGCCCGCCTCGCCGAACCATTGTTCTATCGCGGCCGCCTTTGCGTATTCCGATGTAAGACCCTCTGTTATTTCGTTCGCAAGCTCGACTATCCGAGGGCTTATCGGCTCTGTAAGCATCAGCTCGTGGTATTCAAGAGCCTGCGTGCGCTCGTTTAAAAACGCTTCTTTTTCGGTGGCTGATATAACTCCCTCATTTTCGGCTGCGGTAAGTATTTCCTCCATATCGACATACTCAAAAAGCGTGATAAGCTCCGGGGACGGAGTTGAGGAATAATATTCGAGGGTATACTGCGCGTTTGTTCCAAAGTCCTTTTCGGTGAACATATCGTCCGTAAGCGTTCGGTAAACTCTCTCGTCATAGCCGCTTATATTCACTCCGACAGTCATATTCGGGTGAATGATAAGTCTTGTGTTGCCTCCGCTGACAACATATATTTTCATTGTCTGAGGGCGGGGGGATTGATCTTTGTTATAATCGTGTGAAGGATATGAAATATCTTCCAGAAGCTCTCTGTAATCGCTGAGATAACCGTTTTTCACGCCGATATAAAGCTTTGAGAAAAGAGCCTGGGCGTTGAGTGTTTTCTTATAGGTCTGCCAGCCGCTCCAGCCAGAGGTCAGATCGGGATCCCTCCTCCAGCTTCCGCTTTCGGTGTATATATCAAAAGACCAGTCGCTCAATATCGCGGGATGATCTGCTTCCGCGTAAAACATAATATTCTCGGAGGGGTCGTTATCTCCGCGGTTTACGCCGCTTTGTGAATTAGGGTTTCTAAGTCCGTTTCCTCCGTATAAATTTGCGTTTCGGTTAAAGACTGTATCGAGATATTCACCGAGGGGCGTTTCATCGCTTCGGGGCACGGAATAAACCGTTACCGCTATGATAAGCCCGAATATCCCCAGCGCCCCGAGCCTTTCAAAGCGCGATTTTTTGTCGTCGAAATAAACGTTTTCGCTCGGAAACTCGGGACGCGAAACTCCGAGAAGAACCAGCGCATATCCCACTGCCATAAAAACAACATACTCCGCGGGCAGACCGTCCGACGTTTTCGCCGCGAGCAGAAGCGGTATAAACGCAGGCAGCAGCAAAAACGCGGGCCGCGGAAGGTATACGTTGAAATACGCCGTAGAAAATCCGGTAATAAACGAGAAAATTGATATAAACGCGCCCGCCATAAAACCGTCGTAATACTCCGAGGCTTTAAAAAGATAGTCTACCGGGCTTACACTGCTTATGCCGCTCAGAACCGAAAAAGCAAATATCGAAACGGTAAAGCACCCGATAAACGCCAGAAATGAAAAAACCCGCCTTTTTCTAAGCGCATAAAACAGCATATAAACACCAAAAGAAAGCGCAGTCATAATACACGTTGTCGGAAAAACAACGCTTCGGCTGAGTGTATACATAAACGCCGCGCTCATCGAGCAAAGGAAAACGAGCGCGGCAAAGATCTCCGCGCCGTAAAACCGTGGTCTTGAGTATTTCTTCATAATTACTTATAATAAGAGTATAAACGTGCTTTAAGCATTCCGTTGTAGAGCTTTCGGTTTTTGTCGGCTTTTTTTCCGAACAGGGTCTCAAACTTTTCGTCCGAGGTTATGGCGTAAAGCTGATTATCCCCGAAAGGAATAAGCCTTTCGCCCATTATTCTGTATATTTCGCGGGCCTGCTCCTGTTCTAAAAGCCGCTCGCCGTAGGGCGGATTTGTAATGATCTTCACGCGTCTGTCGGGATAGGAGAAATCGCGGATATCGCGGACTTGTGCGGAGATATACCGTGAAACTCCCGCCTTTTCGGCGTTTTCAAGCGTAAGCTTTACGGACGCCGGGTCAATGTCAAAACCTACCGCGTGAAAATCCGCGTCGGTATTTATAAACGCTCGCGCTTCTTCGCGCGCGTTTGACCATGCGCTTCTGGGAATGAACCTGTACTGTTCTCCCGCAAAGCGGCGTTTCAGGCCCGGGGCGATATTGAGAGCCTTAAACGCGCTTTCGATAAGGATCGTTCCCGAGCCGCAAAACGGGTCGCAGACCAGATTGCCCCCGCGGACTCTCGCTATATCAATTATCCCCGCCGCGAGAGTCTCGCGGATAGGCGCGGCGTTGCTCAACGCGCGGTAGCCGCGCTTGTGGAGCCCCTCTCCGCTTGTGTCGAGATAAAGCGAAAAAACGTTTTTCATTATCGAAAAGCGTATCTTGCATTCCGTTTGGGTCTCGGGCATTCTTTCAAGCCCGTAGGCTTTTCCGAGATTTCGCGCCATAGCGAGCTTTACGCGCTTCTGACACGCGGGAATGCTTGTAAGGGTAGAGTTTATCGAATGCCCGTTATTCGGAAACGCGTCGTTTTTGCCGATAAAATCCGACAGCGGAAGCTTTTCTATCCCCGCGAAGATATCGTCGTAATCCTCCGCGTTAAATTCTCCCAGAACTATATAAACGCGCTCGGCTGTCGAAAGGAAAACATTCGCTTTCGCGCAGGTATCGGCTGTTCCGGAAAAGCTGACTTTTCCGTCCGAAACCGAGATATCCTCTCCGCCGATCTTCCTTATTTCAAACTCAAGCGTTTTTTCAAGTCCGAAATGACAGGGTGCTGCAAATCTGTATCTGTTCATGCTTTGATATAGTCGAGCGCGCGCTGTCCTATGTCGCTGCGCATGTGCGCCTTGTCAAACGAGATATCACCCAGAGCGATATACGCCGTCATAAGCGCCGCCTCGAGGGTGTCGCCCGTCGCGGTAACTCCTAAAACCCTGCCGCCGGCGGTGAGATATTTCCCGTCCTCAAGCTTTGTTCCCGCGTGGTATACAAAAGCCGAGCCGTCGGGAAGCTGTCCGTTTTCATCAAGTCCCGTTATTTCCTTTCCCGTTTCATATTTTTCGGGATAGCCGCCGCTCGCCATTACCACGCACGCGCAGGATTTGCCGCTCCATTTTATGTCAAGCTCTCCGAGCCTTTCCTCGTAGATAGCCTCGATGATATCGACAAGGTCTGTTTCCAGAAGAGGAAGAACGACCTGCGTCTCGGGATCTCCGAAGCGGCAGTTATACTCCACGACCTTCGGGCCAAAATTTGTCAGCATAAGTCCGAAATACAGACAGCCCTTGAAGGGCCTGCCCTCCGCCTGCATCGCGTTTATTGTCGGGATAAATATCTTATCCATGCACTGCTCGGCGATCTTGTCCGTGTACAGGGGATTGGGAGCTATCGTTCCCATTCCGCCCGTGTTAAGACCCTCGTCGTTGTCATACACGCGCTTGTGATCCATAGAGGAAACCATGGGCTTTACGGTCTTTCCGTCGGTAAACGCCAGAACAGTGACCTCCGTGCCCTCCATAAATTCCTCAATAACGACCTCCGCTCCGCTTTTGCCGAACTTCTGGTCTATCATCATGGACTTTACGGCGGCTTCGGCTTCCTCAAAATTCTGAGCGATGATAACGCCCTTTCCCAAAGCCAGCCCGTCGCACTTTATTACCGCGGGATAGCTGTTTTGCTGCTTTATGTAGGCAATAGCCTTTTCGGCGTCGGTAAAAGTCTCATAAGCCGCGGTGGGAATGTTGTATTTTTTCATAAGCGTTTTGGAAAACGCCTTGCTTCCCTCTAAGATAGCGGCGTCCGCTTTCGGGCCGAAGGTCTTGAAGCCCGCGTCGTTCAGCTTATCGACAAGCCCCATAACAAGCGGGTCGTCGGGAGCGACAAAGACATAATCGGGCTTAAGCTTTTGGGCAAGCTCCACAATGCCGTCGAGGTCGGTAGCTTTAACGGGAAAGCACTCGGCGATACGCGAAATTCCCGCGTTTCCGGGCGCGCAGAAAAGCTTTTCGACTTTCGGGGATTTTCTGAGGGCAACGGCGATCGCGTGCTCGCGGCCGCCTCCGCCGACAATAAGTATGTTCATAAATTGTATCCTTTCAGAGAAATAAAATCTACATTTTTATTATACTACAATTTTATAAGAATTACAATGATTTTTGCGGGCTGTTATTTTCTACAATTTTTGATAAAACATTTTGTGCAAATTACCGCCCTTGTTTATTTTCGTAAATGAGGTATAATTAGATTGAAAGGACATATTGCGGAGGAATATATGGAACAATTTGTTTTCACGACCGAGCGGCTTGGAATAAGGCGGTTTTGTCCGTCCGACAGCGAGGATTTCGCCGAGATACTTACAGACCCCGAGGTCTGCCATTTTGAGCCGTCAGGGGTTTTCCCGAAAGAAAAGGCTCTCGCAGAAGCCGCGAAGCTCGCAAAAGACGAGCGCTTTTTCGCGGTCGTTCTCACGGAAAACAACAAGCTGATAGGAAAGCTTTATTTCAAGGATATGGATTATTACGGTGCTTATGAAATAGGATATACATTCAATAGGTCATATTGGGGTAAAGGCTATGCGCTCGAAGCCGTACGCGGTATGTTTGGCTTCGCGTTTGAAAAGATGAGCGTTCGGAGAATTATCGCCGAAGCGGATATAAAAAACACGCGCTCGATAAGATTGCTCGAACGCGCGGGAATGCGCAGAGAGGGCGTATTTATCCAAAGCTCGGCATTTCGCAAAGACGAACTCGGCGAACCTGTCTTTGAAGATTACGCGTCTTACGCGATTTTAAAAAATGAATTCAACAAGGAGAAAGCAGTATGAACTACGGCTATTTTGACGGGAAAAACAAGGAATATGTCATTACAAAGCCCGATACTCCCGCGGCTTGGGTAAACTATCTCGGCTCGCCCGAATACGGCGCGATAATCTCAAACAACGCCGACGGCTACAGCTTTGAGAAAAGCGGCGCTAACGGAAGAATACTCCGCCATAGGTTCAACACTATGTCAAACGACAAGCCCGGACGTTATATCTACATCAAGGACAATGAAACGGGGGAGTTCTGGAGCGGCTCGTGGGCGCCCTGCTGTAAAAGCCTTGACAGTTATAAAAGCGAATGCAGACACGGAACGGGATATACCGTCATTTCCTCGGAGTATGATAATATCCGAACCGAAACGAGCTATTACGTTCCGAAGGGCGCGACATACGAGGTCTGGGCGCTTAAGATAACAAACCGCGGCGAAAAGCCGAAAAGGCTGTCGGTTACGGGAGTATGCGAGTTCGTAAACGAAAACAATTACGAGCAGGACGGCGTTAATCTTCAGTACACACTGTTTATCACTCACACCTATTTCAAGGGGAATTTTATCCTCCAGCGGCAGAATGAGACCGAGGGCGGCATCTCGAGGTTTTTCGGCGTTTCGGGAGCGGAAGTCTCGGCGTATTGCGGCGACAGGGAGAAATTCCTGGGGAATTACAGGGGCTACGCAAATCCCGCGGGGATTGAAAACGGACTATCAAACGAGCTTAATTACTGCGGAAACTCCTGCGGAGCATTACAGAGCGACATCGAGCTTAAAAGCGGCGAAACGCGCGAGATAATTTATATCCTCGGGCAGAAAGCCGAAAACGAGGCTAAGGAGATAATCGCGAAATACGGCGAAAAAGGAATTGCTGAACGGGAAATTTCCGAGCTTAAGAATTACTGGCACTCGATGCTTGATAACCTTCAGGTAAACACTCCCGATGATGACTTTAATAATATGGTAAACGTCTGGAACAGCTATAACTGTTTCATAACCTTTACATGGTCGCGCGCGGCGTCGTTTATTTACTGCGGACTGAGAAACGGCTACGGCTACCGCGACACCGTGCAGGACATACAGGGAGTTATACATCTTGCTCCCGAAATGGCGAAAGAGCAGATAAGGTTTATGCTCTCAGCGCAGGTGACAAACGGCGCGGGGCTTCCGCTGGTGAAATATACCCACAAAGCGGGAGAGGAAAACACTCCCGACGACGATAGCTACGTCCGCGAAACGGGTCATCCGTCCTATCGCGCGGACGACGCGCTGTGGCTTTTCCCGACGGTATACAAGTACATCGGCGAGAGCGGCGACACAGCGTTTCTTGACGAGGAGATATTATTCGCAAACAACGGCGAAAGGGGTTCGGTCTACGAGCATTTAAAGCGCGCGATAGACTTTTCGATGAACAACCTCGGCGCTCACGGAATGCCCGCGGGTCTGCACGCCGACTGGAACGACTGTCTGCGTCTCGGAAAAAAAGGCGAAAGCACTTTTGTGGCGTTTCAGCTTGTCTACGCTATAAAGATACTGCGCGAATTCGCGGTCCTGAAAAACGACAGCGAGTATATAAAATATCTTGATGAAATCAACGAAAAGCTCGGGAAAATCCTCGAAAACTGCTGGGACGGGGACAGATTTATCCGCGGTTATCGCGAGACGGGCGAGATAATCGGAAAGCGCACCGACCCCGAGGCTTCTATGTGGCTTAATCCGCAGAGCTGGGCGGTCATTTCGGGCTACGCCGGAAATGCCGGAGATAAGCGCGGAGAAAAGGCGCTTGATTCGGTCATGCGCGAGCTTAACACGCCTTACGGCGCGATGGTCATGTACCCGCCGTATGAAAATCACGCGTTTGAGGGCGCGCTTATGCACTGCTTTAATAAATGCGTAAAGGAAAACGCGGGTATATTCTCTCAGCCTCAGGGCTGGCTTATTCTCGCGGAGGCAAAGCTCGGCAGAGGAAACAACGCGTACAGATATTGGAAAGAGGCTTCTCCCGCGGCATATAACGACCGCGCTGAATTGCGAGTTTTAGAGCCGTATGTTTTCGGGCAGTTTGTCGAGGGCAAAGACAGTGAATTTGCAGGAAGAGCGCACGTTCACTGGCTTACGGGAACAGCCTCGACAATTATGGTCGGCACAGTAGAGGGAATACTCGGTCTTATCCCCGACGCGGACGGAATTACCGTCGATCCGTCAATTCCGAGTGAATGGCACGAGTTCTCGATGAAAAAGCGTTTCCGCAATAAAACGCTGAACATCGCCGTTAAAAACCCGAACGGCTCTCAGCACGGCGTAAAATCAATAACGGTAAACGGCGAAAAGCTTTCGGACAACCGTATTTCCGCGGAAATCCTGCGTGATGAAAACGAGATAGTTGTTGAAATGTAAAACGAGGTGAACTATGGATATCATTCTGTTAAAGACAAAAAACGCGGATTGGAATGCGCTTTCGGGATATCTCGGGTGTCTTGACCCTACAAGGAGAAAAAGCGTTCTGAAAAAAACGGGCGACAGCGACAAAACAAACGCGCTATTGTCAAAGCTTTTGCTTTTGTCCGAGCTTGAAAAGCGCACGGGGATCCCGATGAAAAAGCTGTCGTTTGAAAAAGGCTCTCACGGAAAACCATACCTTAAAAACTCAGATATTTTTTTCTCAATGTCGCATACAAAGGGCGCGATCGCTGTCGCATTTTCAGAAGCCGGCGAAATAGGCGTTGATGTTGAGAGCAAGGCGAGGGTCATAAACGAGCGTATGTTTGAGCGCGCGCTGTCCGCCGAAGAGCGTGAAAACGCGAAAACCTCCGAGGATTTTCTTGACCTCTGGGTAAGAAAAGAGGCGTTTTTAAAACGCCTCGGAATAGGAATAACGCGCGATTTAAGGACGGTTTCCGTTGAAACGCTTCCCGATACGGTTACTTTCGACTGCGGAGATTTTTTTGTGGGCGTTTCGGGAAAGGGAACACCCGAGCTTCGCGAGATAACGCTTTCGGAGCTTCTTGAGCGCTTTGTCAAACTTGTTTGAAGCGGTAAACATAACAAAAGCCCCCGACGGCAGAACGCCTTAAGGAGCGTGTGAAATAGAAGTGTCGCACGGTTCGAGCAAAGACCTTTAGCAACGCTTAACGCATGAGACGTATTGCTAAAGGCGGCTCGCCTTAAAGGGGGTGTGGTATAGAAGTATCATATAATTCGAGTGTCCGCCTTTGACAACGTTCCACGTGTGGAACGGATTGCCAAAGGCGGCTCGCCTTAGTGCGGCGCTCATAGAGAAGTTTTAGCCATAGCATTTTTGATTTGCAGTCAAAAGTGCTATGGCGTTTCTGTTGACAAAAAAGATGTGGTATGATATAATTGTTAATGGATAAATCGGGATTTTGGAGAGATGAAAATGGCAATATACAAAATGAGGTATTTTTTTGAATGGGGCGGCACTTGCCTTTGGTCAGCGAATGACGCTGCAAGAAAGGAATTCGGCTATGCCGTTGATGAACAAAAACTGCCAATTTCCAGAAAATTAAAAAACCTTCTTTGGTATTTACAGGCTTATCATGATAATATGATGGATATGGACAATGCTCCGGATGAGTCTCCTTGGTGGACAGAGGAAGATACCATCATGTTTCATAAAAAGAAATAATTCGCATATGAACAACTATGCCAAGAACTTGGTGAAGAATATGAAATCATTGACCCCCACGCTTGATAGATGATTCTGATTTATGCGAGTAGCTGAATAATAAATCAAGCCCCAAAGTAGTCTATCAATCTGCTTCGGGGCTTTACTTCTTTGTGAGCGTCCAACTTTTGGCGGGGGATTTTTGTTTTAATGTTTTGACAGCTTTTTTAATTCGGCGCATTGCTCCCGAAAATGATCCTCACTCGGCGCAGAAGCCTTTTTCGCGTACTACCTTTTCTATGTCCTCAATATATTTTCGGCAAAGCTCCTTGGTTTTTGCTTCGGTCATTATGCGCAAAAGCGGCTCTGTTCCCGAAGGCCGAACCAGCACTCTGCCCTCTGTTCCGAGGGCTTCTTCCGCGGCTTTCACCGCGGCGCTTACGTCCGGGTCGCTTAAAACCGCGTTTTTGTCAGCGACGCGTATGTTGCGCAATATCTGCGGATAGATAGTCATTCCCTTACAAAGCTCCGAAAGAGTGGATTTTTTCGCGCACATTACCTGCATGACTTTAAGCGCGGTTATTATCCCGTCGCCGGTGTTGGCGTAATTGCTGAAAATAATATGCCCGCTGTTTTCGCCGCCGAGTATAAAGCCCTTTTCGTTCATGCGCTCGTAAACGTATTTGTCGCCCACGTCGGTTTTCTCATAGCTTATCCCAAGCTCGTCAAACGCCTTGTAAAGCCCGATGTTGGACATAACTGTCGTAACGACGGTGTTTTTGTCGAGCTTTCCCGTTTCCTTAAGATAACTTCCGCAGATGTACAGTATCTTGTCTCCGTCAACAACATCTCCGTTTTCGTCTACGGCAAGACACCTGTCCGCGTCGCCGTCAAACGCAAAGCCGCAGTCGAGCTGTTCTTCGCGGACAAGCGAGACCAGACTCTCGATGTGGGTAGAGCCGCACGCGGAATTTATGTTGAAGCCGTCGGGCTTGTTGTTGATAACATAGGTCTTTGCGCCGAGAGCGTCAAAAACGCTTTTCGCTATGGTAAACGCCGAGCCGTTCGCGCAGTCAAGCCCTATCCTCTTGCCCTTGAAGGAGTGGACATTAAGGGAAATGAGATAGCCGATGTATCGGTTTCTGCCCGCGGAATAATCCGAAGCCCTGCCGATATCCTCTCCCACGGCAAACGGTATCTCGGGGATCTCTCCGTCAAGATAACGCTCTATTTCGTCAATAACCGTGTCGTCCATTTTCTCGCCGCGCGCGTTAAACAGCTTTATGCCGTTGTCGTAAAACGGATTGTGCGAAGCGGATATCATTATCCCGCAGTCGAAATCGTCAGTTCTTACCACATACGAAAGCGACGGAGTTGTCGTAACGTGCAGCAGAAACACGTCCGCGCCCGAAGCCGTAAGTCCTGCCGTAAGCGCAAACTCAAGCATATACGAGCTTCTGCGGGTGTCCTTTCCTATAACTACCTGACAGCGGTGATGTTTTCCGTAATAATTCCCTAAAAATCTTCCTATCTTAAACGCGTGCTCGACGGTAAGTCCCCTGTTGGCTTCTCCGCGAAAGCCGTCCGTCCCGAAATACTTTGACATAATGTTTCTCCTTTATAATAATGAACAATATCATTATACTTTATGGTGGCTGTGTTGTCAATATGTTAATCACATCCGGCAAAAATTTTTAACGGCGGCAAAAGTGCCGAAAAGTATTGACAAATTGGTTTTAGTGTGCTAGCTCGGGGGACTTTTTTGTGCTTTGCTCGGTCAAGAAGTATTACTTCTTCCCGTCAAGCCACTTGCGAACAATCTCTACGATAAAGCCCGCTTCGACGGATATCAAAAGTGCTATGAGTATGTTCAACCTCCTCACCTCCTTTGCATAAGCTCGGAGTTGACCGGCAGATATATTGTAACATAAAATGAGAGGCTTGCCAATTTTTGGCAATTGTACAATAATTTATAACAAGAACCAAAAATTTCAGAAAAAATTTAAAAAATTTTTAAAAAAACGCTAAAGTTTCCGAAAATCCGTCCGATATAATAAACGTGACAGCTGAAAGGCTGAAATCCCTAAGTCGACACAAGGGTTAAACATGGCACTTGCCGGAAAGAATCCGGCGAGAAAAAATTACTTAATTAATTTCAAGGAGGAAATTATTATGGCAATGATAGTACAGCACAACATGAACGCGATCAACGCGTACAACAAGCTCAACGCTAACGTAGCAGGCCTCAAGAAGAGCTCTGAGAAGCTCGCTTCCGGCTACAGAATCAACCGCGCAGGCGACGACGCTGCAGGTC
>JAFLUG010000052.1 GCA_022508885.1 Oscillospiraceae bacterium
AATCAAATTATAATTATGTGTAGAACAAAAGAAAGGAGACAACTAAACAAACAAACGACAGGAAAACAAATCCATGCCTTTGCTTTAATAACATTATACAACGAAGCAGTTGAAAAGTCAATAGTTTTTGTTGATTTAAACAAATTTTGACAGATTAAACAAAACAAAAGTTTTATCTTCGTCAATTTTACTATAAATTTATTGATTTATTAAATCATTTTTACATATTTTTTCAACACATCGAAAAAATATAAAAGTACAGGTAAAACCGCTTGACAAATGGTTTTTTATATGTTATAATAATTAAGCCGCTTGTGTGAGGCATGGAAAGCGCGGATCGTTTCACAAACCGCCGCCCCGACACAGCGAGTTCTGAAAAGAGGTAAAAAATATGTACGCAGTAATTGAAACAGGCGGAAAGCAGTATCAGGTAAAAGAGGGCGATGTTCTCTTTATCGAAAAGCTTGACGCAGAAGGCGAAGTAACCTTCGACAAGGTAGTTATGGTCGGCGGAGACGGCTCGGCAAAGGTTGGAGATCCGTATGTAAGCGGAGCCTCGGTAAAGGCTACTCTCCTCAAAAACGGCAAGGCAAAGAAGATCACCGTTTTCACCTACAAGCCCAAAAAGCACATCAAGAGAAAACAGGGTCACAGACAGCCGTACAGTCAGGTAAGAATTGAAGCTATAAACGCGTGATCTCTGCGCCGCGGACTTAGGTGAAATGTTAAAGTGTGTTTTCCAAAAGAGAGGGATCGGCTTTTCGGGATTTACGATAAGCGGTCACGCGGGCTATGGCACGGAAGGAAACGATATCGTCTGCGCCGCGGTAAGCTCGTGCGTTATGCTGACCTGCAACGCGATAACTGATTTTTTTAAAGCGGACGCGGACGTCGAGGTTTCTAAAAACGGGATACGCTTAGCGTTAAACGAGAAAAATGAAAGCGCAGAGCGGCTTTTATGGGCACTTTACGATCACATTTTGTATATCGCAGAGGATCATCCGAAGGTTAAAGTTACAGTTTTAGGAGGAAAAAACGATGATTAGAATTGATTTGCAGTTTTTCGCACATAAAAAGGGAATGGGCTCTACCAAGAACGGACGCGATTCCGAGTCCAAGCGTCTCGGCGTTAAGCGCGCAGACGGACAGTTTGTACTCGCGGGAAACATTCTCGTAAGACAGCGCGGAACTCATATCCACCCCGGAAACAACGTCGGCAGAGGCTCCGACGACACGCTGTTTGCGCTGGTTGACGGCAAGGTGAAGTTTGAGCGCGTAGGCCGCGACAGAAAGCAAGTAAGCGTTTACGCTGCTGCGGAGTAAATTACACATTAATAAGCCGGACATAAGCTCCGGCTTATTTTCTCATTGAAGTTGAAAAGGAGATGATAACGCGATGTTCGTTGACAAAGTTGATATTTTTCTGAAAGCCGGTAACGGCGGAAACGGCGCAGTGTCGTTTCACCGTGAAAAATACGTTGCCGCGGGCGGGCCTGACGGCGGCGACGGCGGAAAAGGCTCGGATATCGTGTTTGTCGCCGACGACAGCCTTTCGACGCTGATAGATTTCCGCTATAAGAGAAAATATATCGCTCCCGATGGCGAGGCGGGCGGCGCGAAGCGCTGCTCGGGAAAGTCGATGGAGCCGACGGTCATAAAGGTCCCGCGAGGAACGCTCGTAAAGGACGCGAAAACGGGCAGAGTCATCGCGGACATTTCGTCGGACGAGCCTGTTGTCGTCGCAAAGGGCGGCAAGGGCGGCTGGGGAAACTCGCATTTCGCAACCCCCACAAGGCAGATACCGCGTTTCGCAAAGCCCGGTTTTCCCGGAGAACAGCTTGATGTTACGCTTGAATTAAAGCTGTTGGCGGACGTCGGGTTGGTGGGCTTTCCGAACGTCGGAAAATCCACGCTTATCAGCGTGGTAAGCGCGGCAAAGCCCAAGATCGCGAACTACCATTTCACTACGCTTACACCCGTGCTCGGCGTTGTAAAGCGCGGTGAAAAATCGTTTGTAATGGCGGATATCCCCGGGCTTATCGAGGGCGCTTCCGAGGGAGTGGGGCTTGGTCACGAGTTTTTACGTCACGTTGAACGGTGCAGACTTATCGTTCACGTCGTGGACGTTTCGGGGATCGACGGCAGAGAACCAAAGGACGATTATGACAAGATAAACGCCGAGCTCTTCAATTTCTCCGAGGAGCTTTCAAAGCTCCCGCAGATAATAGCTATGAACAAGTGCGATATGGCGACGGAAGAGCAGATCGCCGACTTTGAGAAATTCCTTGCGGAAAGAGGTCTTAAAGCGCACAGAATTTCCGCCGCTACCACGCACGGAACGGAAGAGCTGATGGACGACGTAATGGCGGTGCTGGATACGCTTCCGCCCGTGAAGATTTACGAGCCGCAGGCGCTTTCGCTTAAAGAACTTGCCGAGCTTGAAAACGAGCGTCATTCGTTTACGGTCGAAAAGGCTGACGGAATTTACATCGTAAACGCCGAGTTTCTCGCGCCTATTCTTGCGGTGTGCAATATGGAGGACTATGAGAGCCTTCAGTATTTCCAGCGGGTTCTGCGTTCGAGCGGGATAATCGACGAGCTTGAAAGACAGGGCATACAAGAGGACGATGTCGTTTCGATCTACGACTTTGAGTTTAACTACGTTAGATAAACAGAGATAGAAAAATTCCTTTCGAGCGGGAATTCGGGAGGTAAACACTATGAGTTTTATCAGCAATATTATTTCCGAGCTTGAACGCTCCACCGCGGGCAGCTTACAGACAGCAAAAGAGGTAATGCGGCTTTGCGGAAATGTTACGGCCAAACGCGCTTTGTTTGTAGGCGACGACTTTGATACTCCGAAAATAATCGCCGAGGCGACGGGCGCGGAGGTTCTTGCGGGCTACGCGGAGCAAAACCGCGTGGAGCGCGCTCTCAACATGAAAATAAACGCGAAGCAGGTCATGACATACGAGCTTCCTCATCAGGAGAGCGGCTGGGAATTTCTCTGGTATAACGGACTCAGCGAACCCGACGGGGTTTCAAACAGGCTTGAGGAGATAAAGAGCATTCTTACAAGCGGCGGAGTCGCCGTATTCAGAACGCTTTGCTATCTTATCGAGCCGTCGCTTGACACAAGGAGTTATGTCGAGCGCAGATTCGGCAGACCCGAGGAGCTTGACCGAGTGCTTCGCGAGGCGAAGGAAAACGGGCTTAAGATACGCGATTTTTACATTGCGCCCAAGACCGACTGGACGCGCGGACTTTACGAGCCGCTGAGGGAAGCTATGCATAAGCTCGAGGCGGCGCGAGAAGATGACGACGAGGTTTCGGGAATAGCCGAGCTTAACAAGGAAATGGATATGTTCGAGCTGCACAGCGAGGAATACAGCTTTGTGTACTATATACTACAAGCATAAATAAGGTGGTTTATCCGGAGTTTATTTAAAAGAAATTTCAAAACCGCGCAGTGCGGCGGAGCCGCACTGCGCTATCCAAGCATCACGGCTCCGCGCATTATGCCCTTCGGGCAAAACGCTGCGCCGCGCCGCTTGATTTTTGAAATTTCATACTCTGATATTACGTGGTTTTGGGGGTTTTTTTTTGACGGAAAAAGAAGCGGCGGCATACTCGCCGAACATCCTCGCGTTTTACGGCGACAGCATTTACGAGGAGCTTGTGAGAAAACGCATTGTGCTTGAACATCAGACAAACGCGGGCAGACTGCATGAGCTTGCGGTAAAGCGCGTCCGCGCCTCGTATCAGAGCGAAGCGGTGAGCGTAATCGAGCCGCTTCTCAGCGAACGGGAGGCGGACATTCTGCGGCGCGGAAGAAACGCGGGAGGAATTTCCGTTCCGAAAAGCTCAAATCCCGGCGAATACCGCCGAGCCACCGCCCTCGAAACGCTGTTCGGGTATCTTGCTTTATGCGAGAAGCAAGAGCGCGTTATCGAACTTTTCAACATGATCTGCGAGAAATTGCCGATAGACGAATAGATATAACAATCCCCCGCTCGTGTGAGCGGGGGATAAGTTTAGCGATTGTTTTCGTATATCAAATTGTAGAGGTCGTCAATGTGGGAGCTGTCGTAGGTGTTGCCCCTGTAGGTGATGTTGATGTTATAGCTCCTATCGAAAAGCCCCCCTCCAATACCACCACCATACAGTTCATAAAAAGGGATTCTTACATTGTCGGGGAGGTTTATGCTTTCAAGGCTTTCACAGTCGTAAAAGGCTCCAATTGAAATAAATTCAACACTGTCGGGGAGCTCTACGCTTTTAAGGTTGGGGCAGTTATTAAACGCGGCACAAATTGAAATGCACCCGTCCGGAATAACAACGCTTTCAATAGCGCTGCCGGAAAAAGCGTAGTCGCCGATCATGGTCACGCCGTCTGGAATAACAACATCACCGCTTAACTCCGAGGTCGGGAAATACAGCTTGCCGTTGTCGATAAAATAAGCTGCTCCCGCGAGCTTGTTTTTGAGATATGCAGTACCTTCAAAAGCACCTCTGCCAATTCGGACTACCGAGTCGGGAATGTTTATGCTTTTAAGCGCGGAGTTTTCGAAAGCGCGATTGTCGATTACGGTAACGGTATCCGGAAAAATTACGTGTTCAACGTTTGCCCATGTAACACCTTGACTGTATTCAATATAAGAAACCGTGTGCCCGTCAATTTCCGAAGGTATCTTTATAGCTGTTTCGTTTCCCGTATAACCCACGATAAGAATACCATTTTCACCAACACCCCACACAAATTCGCTCTTATCCGGCTCTGCAAAGTCGCTCTCGTCAGGGATACCGATTTCCTCAGGCTTACTCTCAACAGAGCTGTCCTCGGGCTCGCTGTTTTCCAAGCTGTTGTCTTTGCTGTTGTCGTTGTCCTTTTTGCTGTCCGAAACCGAGCTTTTGTCCTTGTCGTCGTCAGGGGTCTCGGTGTTCTCATTGCACGCGCTTAAGCTCAGCGCCATAGCCGCGCACAAAAATGCCGCTAAAAATTTCTTCATAGTCTTTTCCTTTCTTTTCTTTTTGTGAATTCTCACAAATACCATTCTACTATATGTATAATATATATATCAAGCCCTTTTTTAGACAAACTTTCCGGTTTTTTACGCCGAGTTTTCGTCATTATCTATAATTCACATAAAAATGTATACAAAGTATTATTGCTCCCCAAACTAATTAAAAATTGCTTTGGGGTTTTGCTTATGAAAAGAATTCGTGATTTGATTATCGACCTTTTGCAGATAGCGTTCGGGTCGGCGGTGTTTTCGCTGGGAGTTCACTGCTTTATTTCTTCAAACGACATCGCGCCCGGCGGAGCGACGGGCGCGGCGATAATTCTGTCAAGCTTCTTTCCTGTCGGAGTAGGAACGCTTATCTTGATTGTAAACATTCCGCTGTTGATATTAGGATTTATACTGCTCAACCGCGGGGTAATGCTCAAAACGCTGTTTTCGGTGGCGCTGGTGACATTGTTTACAGATCTTGCGGAGCTGTATGTGCCGATATATGACGCAAGCGGCGGCAACGGGCTTATCGCGGCGATCTTCGGCGGCGCGCTGATAGGCGCGGGAATGGGCGTTATCTACAGCCGCGAGGCGACCTCGGGCGGCTCGGATATCCTCACCAAGATAATCGGGAAATATTTCCCGCAGTATCGTCTCGGGCTGATACAAGCCGTCATTGACACGGTTGTTGTAACGGCGGGATTCTTGGTGTTCGGAAATTTAAACGACGCTTTGCTTGCCGTTGTAGCTATCTTTATACAGTCGGTCGTTATTGACCGGATAATCTACGGCGGACGCGAGAGCCGGCTTATGCTTATCTTTTCGCAGAGAAACGAGGATATCACGCAGAAAATTATCCGCGCCGACCACGGGCTTACGATACTAAAGGGTACGGGCGCGTTTTCACGCGAGGAACAGCCCGTGCTTATGACCGCCGTGCGCAGGCATTCATACGCGAAGATCAAACGTATCGTAAATGAGATAGACCCCGACGCGTTTGTAATCACCACAAACGCCGACGAGGTGTTGGGACTGGGCTTTGAGAAGCTCGGATAATTAGTTACAGCAAAAAATCCCGAGCCAAAAAGCTCGGGATTTTTAAGTTTATTTAACCACAATGTTTACAAGCTTATTCGGAACCGCTATCTTCTTTACGATAGTCTTGCCGTCAACAATGGCTTTGATCTCGGGAAGCTCGAGCGCGGCGTTTACAAGCGTGTCGCTGTCGCTGTCAACGGGCGCGCTGAAGCGTGCCTTTACCTTTCCGTTTACCTGAACGGCAAGCTCGACGGTCTTATCAACGCAGAGAGCCTCGTCGTATTCCACCCACTTCTGCTCGTTGAGTATCCCGAAGCCCAATCGCTCAAAAAGCTCTTCGGTTATATGCGGAGCGAAAGGATTGAGCAATATCAGCAGCGTTCTGAACTCAGCCCTGTTAAATCCGCCCGCCGCGTCCGCCTCGTTGATAAGCGCCATCATCGCCGCGATAGCGGTGTTGAATTTCAGCGTTTCAATGTCCTCGGAAACTTTCTTTACGGTCTTGTGCATAGAGCTGAGAAGCTTCTCGGAGTATTCGTTTCCGTCCTTTACGTTTTCGGCCATTGTCCAGACGCGCTCCAAAAACCGCTTACAGCCTCTTATGCCTTCCTCCTGCCAAGGCGCCGCCTTTTCAAAGTCGCCGATAAACATCTCGTAAAGGCGCATCGTGTCCGCGCCGTAGGTTTCAACGACCTCGTCGGGATTTACGACGTTGTGCAGAGATTTGGACATCTTGCAGAACTTTCCGGGGTTCTGCGGGTCTTTACCGAGCACCATTCCGTGAGAGGTGCGCTTTGCGTAAGGCTCCTTTGTGGGAACAACCTTTTCGTCGTAAAGGAACTTATGCCAGAAGCGGCTGTAAAGCAAATGAAGCGTTGTGTGCTCCATTCCGCCGTTGTACCAGTCTACAGGCAGCCAGTAATTCAGCGCTTCCTTCGAGGCAAGCTCCTTGTCGTTTGTCGGGTCGGTATAGCGCAGGAAATACCAGCTCGAGCCTGCCCACTGCGGCATTGTGTCTGTCTCGCGCTTAGCGTAGCCGCCGCACTTCGGACAGGTGGTGTTTATAAAGCTTTCGAGAGTTGAAAGCGGGCTTTCGCCGTTGTCTGTCGGAATATAGCTCTCTACCTCGGGGAGTTTGAGCGGCAGCTCGCTTTCGGGAAGTCCCACCCAGCCGCACTTTTCACAGTAAACCACGGGGATAGGCTCGCCCCAATAGCGCTGGCGTGAGAACACCCAGTCGCGGAGCTTGAAGTTCACCTTTTCATGACCCAAGCCCTTTTCTGTCAGCCATTCCTTTATTTTGACCTTCGCGTCCTCGACCGAAAGACCGTCAAGGAACTGAGAATTTACCATAACTCCGGTCGCGCAGTCGGTAAACGCCTCTTTCTGAACGTCCTCACCGCCCTTTACGACCTCGATTATCGGAAGCCCGAACTTCTTCGCAAACTCCCAGTCGCGCGTATCGTGCGCGGGTACTGCCATAATAGCGCCTGTGCCGTAGCTCATCAGAACATAGTCGGAAATGAAGATCGGTATCTGCGTCTGATTTACGGGATTTATCGCCATAACTCCGCTTAACTTTACGCCGGTTTTGTCCTTGTTCATTTCGGTGCGGTCAAAGTCGGATTTTCTCGCCGCCTCCTGCTGATAAGCGCGGACGTCGTCGAGATTGTCTATTTTGTCCGCCCACTTTTCAATAAGCGGATGCTCGGGTGAAATTACCATATATGTCGCGCCGAAAAGCGTATCGGGGCGCGTTGTGTATACTGTAAGAGTATCGCCCAGGGTCGTTGTGAAATTAACCTCCGCGCCCGTAGAGCGTCCTATCCAGTTTACCTGCGCGGTTTTTATCTTCTCGAAATAATCAACGCTGTCCAGATCGTCCAGCAGCTTCTGCGCGTAATCCGTTATCTTAAGCATCCACTGGTTTTTTACCTTGCGTATTACCTCTCCGTGACAGCGCTCGCAGGTTCCGTTTACGACCTCTTCGTTTGCGAGGACGACCTTACACTGCGTACACCAGTTTACGCTCATTTCCTTTTTGTACGCAAGCCCCGCGTTTAAAAGCTTGAGGAATATCCACTGCGTCCACTTGAAATAGTTGGGGTCGGTGGTGTTTACCTCGCGTTCCCAGTCAAACGAAAGACCGAGCGCCTTAAGCTGTCCGCGAAAGCGGTTTATGTTTTTCTCTGTAACAATCGCGGGGTGTATCTTGTTTTTTATCGCAAAGTTTTCCGTAGGAAGACCGAACGCGTCCCAGCCCATGGGAAACAGAACGTTATAGCCCTGCAAACGGCGTTTTCTCGCGACGATATCCATAGCGGTATACGGGCGCGGGTGTCCTACATGAAGTCCGTCTCCCGAAGGGTACGGAAACTCCACCAGCGCGTAATATTTAGGCTTTGAATAATCGTTTTCCGTATGGAAGGTGCGGTGTTCGTCCCAGTATTTCTGCCATTTGCTTTCGACAGAGGCAAAATCGTATTTCATTTTTATAACAGTCCTTTTTGTTAATTTTTTGCAGAAATATTATATCATATTTCAAGCGCATTGTCAAGAGCTTTTGGACGATAAAAGCGCGCTTGTGCACAAGACCAGAGGCGTTTGGAAGGAAAACTTGCGGCTTTATTATTTCCCGCCTTGTTGACAATTTATTACATCTGTGCTATAATGAAACTATCGAAAAAATCACGGAGAATCAAATGCGAAAATTAAAATTGGCGCTTATTTGCCTTACAGCTATGATATTTGCCGGCTGTACGGTTACAGACCGCACCGACGGTTATTCGTCCGATTCGGGTCATTCGGACCTCGAAAGCATCGGGTCGGATATTTCCTCTTCGGAATATCAGACCTATCCGGAGGATAATTCTTTCAGCTCGGATAATTCTTCCGAAAGCTCTGAGCAGAAAGCTCCGGAAATTCCCGAAACAATCGAAAACATTGAACCTGAATATGTCGCGTGGATGCGCGAGGAAAAGGTTCATGAGATAAGAATAGAGATCGACGATAAAGAGTGGCAGGCTATACGGACACATCCTTACAGCGGAGATTATCACCCTGCGGACGTTTATATCGACGGAGAGCTTGTTGAAAATATCGGTCTGAGAACGCGCGGACACGCGTCGCTTTACATGGCGGTGGAAGCCGGAACACGCTATCCGTTTAAGATCAAGTTTGATAAGTATGTCAACGGTCAGAATTTTTTAGGGCTTGACGAGCTGGCGTTAAATAACGGCGGCGACGACTATTCTTTCATGAGGGATCTTATAGGCTATGAGGCGTTTGAGCTTATTGGCGGATACTCCTCGTGCGTAACGTTTTTCAACGTTTATCTTAACGGCGAGCTCAAGGGCTTTTACGTCGGAGTTGAAGCGATCGACACAAGCTATCTCGAGAGGCACTTCAACTCTCACAAACATAATCTTTACGAGGGTGAAAGCGGAGCTTCGCTTGAAAAGGGTATGCCGCTGTCAAATTTTACTCAGAAAAAAGGCTCGGATACGTCAATGGAGGACATAAAGCGCCTTATCGGAGCATTGGACGAAACGCCCCTCGGTGAAAAGGGAGAAATAGAAAAGTATCTTGACGTAGACTCCGTGCTTAAGATGTTTGCGGTGAACGCCGTGATCGATAACCGCGACGGCTATTGCGGGTTATTTGCACACAACTACTATTTTTACAGCTCGGGCGGAAAGCTCGTTATGCTTCCGTGGGATATGAACGCCCCAAGCGTAAGCGCGTATACGGACATCGCGGCTCCTGCCGTCAATGTGTACAACGAGCTGACGTGGGATATTCGTCCGCTGGTTAAAAAGCTTATGGCGGTAGACGAGTATTATACGGCGTATCTTGATTACTGCCGTCAGCTTACGGAGGAGCTTCCCGGACTAAAAGATAAGGTCCTGCGGGTTTATGAAATGATAAGACCGCATGTTGAAAACGACCGGAATAAATTCTGCAGTACGGATACGTTCAATTATCAGTACTCTGAAATCAACCCGAGCGGCGTTGTGACATTTCTTACACACAGATATTCGTATCTCGCCAAGCGCCTTAAGCAGCTTGAGTAAAAGCACAGGTCTGTTCGGGACCTTATGCTTAACCGAATCGTTTTGCTGCTTTTACCTGTTGATTTTTCTATGCTTGACAAAGTTTTGGTATGATACAATTATTGCTGTAAAACACAATTTGTATTATTTAAGACGGATATGCACATGGAGTTGAACTATAATGAATAAATTCAGAATACTTGTTCTATCATATCTGACCGTTTTTGCTGTTCTTTTCCTCAGCGGATGCGCCGAACAGCAGAAGACAGAGCGCTTGCATACAGACAGCAGCTCCTATGGGGAAAGCAGTTTTTTCACAACGGAGACCCGCTCAAGCAGAACAGAAACATACAGCCATTCGGAAGCCCCCGTAGACCCGATTTATTCTTCAAGCTCTATATCCGAAAGCTCGTCAGCCGTTTCAAGTTCGTCGTCTGCGTTAAGCTCAGTGAGCTCGTCAAAGTCTTCAGGCTCATCTTCCGCGTCAGGCTCCGCGAGTTCGTCAAGATCTTCAGCTTCGTCTTCCGCGTCAAGCTCCGCGAGCTCGTCAAGATATTCAGCCTCATCTTCAGCGACAAGCTCCGCGAGCTTGTCAAGATCTTCAGGCTCATCTTCAGCGTCAAGCTCCGTGAGCTCGTCAAGATCTTCAGGCTCGTCTTCTGCGTCAGGCTCTGTGGGCTCGTCAAGATCTTCAGGCTCATCTTCAGCGTCAAGCTCCGTGAGCTCATCCAAATCCTCAAGCTCGTTTACCGCTTCAAGTTCCTCGAGTTCGTCCAAACCTTCAAGTTCGTCAGTACCAAATATGGGAAACCACACGGCTGATCTGGGCTTGTGCGATCTTAACGGACATACTGTCGTAATTGACAGGGGGATCGTGCCGACCTGCAAGATAAACGGTCTTACGCAGGGAGCTCACTGTTCTGTCTGCAATGAGGTTTTAAACCCGCAGCACGATCTTGGTCTGTACCATATTTATCTGCTTTCTGACATCAAATATCCCTCAGGGGTCGCAGAAGGAAAAGCATCATTTAAATGTATAGGTAATCCGCAAGAAGCCTATAAGATGAGCTTTACGAGCATTCCTACGGAGCAGGAGGTGTATGATATACTGATCTCGTTTATGCCGGCATACCCCGAAGGCATGACATTTACCAATTCCGAGTTATACAAATCCGAAAAGCTGTTTCCCGATATATACTATACGGGAAAGGGCTGCGCGGCGTTTGCGACTGAACTCAGCGACGCGGCTTTCGGAGAGTGGCCGGGAAGGATCACTTTTGATTTTTCTAATATAAGAGTCGGCGACATAATCAGGCTTGCTGACGATCAGCATTCGGTCATCGTACTTGAGGTGGACGGGGATACGGTAACAATTGCCGAGGCTAATTACAACGGCACCGTTCACTGGGGCAGAACGCTCAGTCTTTCAGATGCCGCAACCGAATGGAATTACATGATAACAAGATATCCCGGATGACCCGAAAACCAAAATCTCTTAACAAAACCATTTGATCGTGTTATTATTACGGTAAAAGCAGGTTTATTAAAAACATGTGGAGGAATAATATATGAAAGCTTTGATAATCGGAGGAACGGGCACGATCAGCAGCGCGGCCGTACGGTTGCTTATTGAAAGGAAGTGGGAAGTTTACGCGCTGAACAGAGGAAACAAGCCTCTGCCGGACGGCGCGGTATCAATAACAGCGGATATAAACGACGAAAAGCTTGTAAGAGAAAAGCTCGGCGATATGCGCTTTGACGCGGTCTGTGAGTTTATCGGGTTTGTTCCCGGGCATATCGAGCGCGATTACAGGCTTTTTAACGGCAGAACCGAACAGTATATCTATATCAGTTCGGCGTCCGCTTATCACAAGCCCGCCCGCAGTTATATCGTAAACGAAGCCACAACTCTCGCAAACCCCTATTGGCAGTATTCGAGAGATAAGATCGCCTGTGAGGAGCTTCTTATGAAGTTATACCGTGAAAACGGCTTTCCCATAACAATAGTCCGTCCGAGCCATACCTACGGCGAAAATAATATTCCCATAGGCGTTCGCGGGAAAAACGGCTTCTGGCAGGTAATAAAGCGCATAAAAGAACAAAAGCCCGTCATTATACAAGGCGACGGAACATCTCTGTGGACGCTTACATTCAACACGGATTTTGCCGAAGGCTTTGTCGGGCTTATGGCAAACCCTCACGCAATAGGCGAGGCGTTTCAGATAACGAGTGACGAAACGCTCAGTTGGAATCAGATATACGAGACAATAGCTCAGATACTCGGCGTTAAGCTTTATCCTTATCATATCGCATCTGATTTTCTGGCGGAAGTCGGCTCTAAATATGATTTTGAGGGCAATCTGACGGGCGATAAATCAGTATCCGTTGTATTTGACAACAGCAAACTGAAAAAGGCGGTCCCCGGTTTTTGCCCGAAGATCAGTTTTGCAGAGGGAGCAAGGCTCGCGCTCGGAAATATCCTCGCCCACCCTGAATTACAGCAGGACGACCCCGAATTTGACGCGTGGTGCGATAGAGTCATAAACGCGCTTGAAGAAGTCAAAAAACATATTTGAACACTCCGATTGTTCAAAATAAGAGGCTTATATTTGGCAGCCCGGCAAATTTTTTCTTGATTATTTACCATTATTTTTAAAAACCCTTGACAAATTCAACCTGAATAAAGTATAATGGACATAATAGCTATTTAAAATGTGGAGGATATTATGAAAATTAAATTTAAAATCTCGCTTATGGTTATGATCTTCATAACGATAGCCTCGTTTGGAGTAGGCATGGTAGGATATTACTATGCGGACAGAATAATTCAGGACAGCTCAGGCGAGATCATCAACGATATCTGCGACAACACCGCGTCGGAGTTGAACGGCTATCTTATGCGTATCGAGCAGTCGGTCGATACTCTGGCGGATTATGTTTTGGATAACCTTGGCGATTACAGCGCTTTCAAGGCGTCTGACTCATATGTTGACGAATATACCGAGAAGATAGCTCCGGCAATTTTATCGTCGGCAGAGCACACCGAGGGCGCGATCTCCGCGTATATACGCTACAGTCCCGATGTCGCTTATCCGACTTCAGGTAAGTTCTATATGAGGACCGGAGGACTTAATTCTCCGTATCAGATAGTTGATAACACCGACTTCAGCATCTATGACAAAACCGATCTTAACCATGTCGGCTGGTATTATATTCCCGTAAACAACGGCGGTCCGACCTGGATGGATCCTTATTTCAATGAGAACGTCGGCGTACATATGATCTCTTATGTTGTTCCTCTTTTTATTGACGGCACTAATTTCGGCATTATCGGTATGGATATCGATTTCTCTCTTATCGAAGAGATCGCCGAGATAAGTACGGTATATGAGACCGCTTCAAACTTTGTGCTTGGTCTGGATAATCAGGTGCTTCACCACGACGGCACAGAATACGGCACACCTTTTGCTGATATTGACGCCAACGGAACAAAGAAGCTCCTCGACGCTATTGTTTCGGGCAACACCGGCAGAGATCTTATTGATATGCGCATCGGCGGCGTTGCTTATTCGACCGCTTTCAGAACAGCGCGCAACGGAATGACGATCATCACCTCCGTTACCGTGGATGACTTAAAAGAGGATTTGAATGGCCTTCGCGTGGCTATTACGATCGCTTCGCAGATCATGATAATCCCGGGTACTGTCATTGCGTTTATTGTTATATCCATGATAACCCGCCACATAGACAATCTTAACCGTACCGCAAAGAGAATTGCCGATGGCGAGCTTGATGTTGAGATCAATGTAAGATCCCGTGACGAGATAGGAACTCTGGCAAAGACAATGTCGCTTACCGTAAACCATCTGCACAATTATATTGATTACATAAACGAAATTTCTTCCGTGCTCGACCAAATAGCAGACGGCGATCTTGACTTTACTCTTACTAAGGATTATCAGGGAGATTTCGCGAAGATAAAAGACTCGCTTGAAAACATCTCCACAACGCTTAATGAGACTATGGCAGACATAAATTCCGTGGCGAACCAGGTCGCTCAGGGTTCCGACCAGGTGTCCTCGGGCGCGCAGCTGCTTGCACAGAGCAGTACCCAGCAGACCGCTTCGATAAATGACCTGTCAAAGTCTATTGACGACCTCACCGCGGACGTAGCTCTCAATAATGAAAATATTCGCGGCGCGTTTGAAGCTATGGAAGTGGCGTTTGATGGAATTCGTGCCAGCAGCAGCGATATGAGCGATATGCATAGCGCCATGAACGCTATCTCCGCCGCGGCTGATCAGATAAGCAATATTGTTAAGACCGTTGACGACATCGCCTTCCAGACAAACATACTCGCGCTTAACGCGGCGATCGAGGCAGCGCGCGCGGGCGAGGCAGGCAAGGGCTTTGCGGTAGTCGCTGAGGAAATACAGCTTCTTGCATCTAAGGTCGCTGCCTCTACCGGCAATATCAATGAGCTTGTCGAAAACGTTAATAATTGCGTAAAGAACGGCAGAGAGATATCCGTCAAGGCGGACAATTCTCTTCAGAATGTCGCTTCTACTGCCGAGACTGTAAAAACCTCTATTCAGGGAATTTCCGAATCCAGCAATAAGCAGTCGGGAGCTATTGAAAATATCAACGAGGGAATCAAGCAGATCGCTCAGGCAGTCCAGAGCAACAGCGCTACTGCCCAGCAGAGCGCCGCGGCAAGCGAGGAGATGAGCTCTCAGGCTCAGGTGCTCCGCGACCGTATCAGTATGTTCAGGCTGAGAGATTAAGCAAGGATAAAAATTATGCGCGGCTTTTTATCTTAGCAGTTTGATACTTGGTCAATACAGAAACTAGAGCCTGTTCACATAAACGCTCAAAGCCCGTCTTGTGGCGGATTTTCCGCATAACTTCGTTAATTTTTCTTGAAATACATCAAGTATTACT
>JAFLUG010000053.1 GCA_022508885.1 Oscillospiraceae bacterium
GCACGGACTTGTCGTTTGCGAATACCTGGAACTTGATAAGCTCCGAAGCGTCCTTTTTAAAGCCCTCGCCTATGCACTCCGAAAGCAGGTCGGTAAGTCCCTTGTTGCTCTGAAGCAGCCAGCGGCGGTAAGCTATGCCGTTTGTTACATTCTTGAACTGGAACGGCTTATCGAGCGCCTGAAGGTTGAATACATCGTCCTTTATTATCTGGCTGTGCAGCTTGGAAACGCCGTTTACGCTGTGCGAAGCCGCAACGCAAAGGTTCGCCATGTGTATCTGGCCGTCCTTCATTATGCACATCTTGCCGGCTTTGTCCGCGTCGTTGCCCGTGCGGTTCATAATGTCCTCATAATAACGGCGGTTTATCTCGCAGATGATCTGATAAATTCTCGGAAGAATTGCCTCTATAAGACCCTGATCCCACTTTTCAAGAGCCTCGGCCATAACCGTGTGGTTTGTATAAGCAAAGGTGTTTGTAACAATGTTCCAAGCCTTTTCCCAGCTATATCCGCACTCGTCGAGCAGAATTCTCATAAGCTCGGGGATAGCAAGCGTCGGGTGAGTATCGTTTATATGAATAGCTACCTTCTCATGGAAGTTGTCCATGTTTCCGTAAACTTTCATGTGGCGCATAACGATGTCGCCGATGGACGCCGCACACATAAAGTACTGCTGACGAAGGCGCAGAGCCTTACCCTCCGCGTGGTTGTCATTGGGATAAAGAACCTTCGAGATAGAGTGAGCGATGTTGCTGGCTCCCAGAGCCTTTGTATAGTCGCCCGTGTTAAACGCGTTCATATCAAAGGACATTGCCTCCGCGCCCCAGAGACGGAGCTTAGACACGCCCTTGCTGTCATAACCCGAAACGTACATATCGTAAGGAACAGCGTTTACGCTGTTGTAGTTTACGTGCTGAAGCTGATGATAGCCGTTGTCCCAGCGCTCGTCGATATATCCGTCAAAACGTACCTCGACCGCCTGGTCGGGTACAGGAACAAGCCACGCGCCTCCTCCGGGAAGCCAGTTGTCCGGAAGCTCGGTCTGCCAGCCGTCTATGACCTTCTGCTTGAAAATTCCGTACTCATAGCGGATAGAATAACCCGTTGCGGGATAATCGCAGGTAGCAAGTCCGTCCATATAGCAAGCCGCAAGTCTTCCCAAACCGCCGTTTCCGAGACCCGCGTCGGGCTCTTCCTCATAAACGCGGTCGATCTTTATACCAAGTTCGTTCAGCGCCGCCGCAGCCTCGTCCTGTACCCCGAGGTTATACAGAGAGGTCTTTAGCGAGCGTCCCATAAGAAATTCCATAGAGAGATAATACACCTGTTTTCTTCCCTTGGAATTGCATTCGTGCATAAAGTTGTGGCGCTTTTCCTTCATAAAATTGACCACGATAGTTGAAAGTGCGCGGTAGATCTGAGTGACATTTGCCTCCTTGGCGTTGGTCCTGTAGTCATATTCAAGAATAGACGTGAGCTGTTTTAAAAACTCATCTTTTGAAATCGGAGATTTCATAGCGGCATAAACCCCTTTCGTTTTTTGTCGTTTTTGAAATAGCCTATACTTTATCTATTATAAACGATTTTTGCGGAAATTTCAATAGATTTGCGAAATATTAGAAATTAAGATAGTTTCAACACTCTTTATTGTCTGATTTGCACAAAGAAAATGCGCGTATTTTCACCTATTATTCACAGTTTGTATAACAAAGTATTTTGAAATCAAGTAACATTACAATAAAAAACAGCTCCGCGATTATTCGCGGAGCTGGCAGCTTGTAGAAAAAAGTCTATTTTCAGGCTGTTGAGAAAGTCCCAGATGCGCGAAAGCCGCGCCATGGCTAACCATAAAGGTTGCCATGGTGCGGCTGACAAAGCAGGTGGGGCTTTATCGACAGCCTAACTGCTCCGCGAATAATCGCGGAGCAAATTTTTATCATTGTTTTCTCGCTATCTTATACTCGTCGTCCGGCTCATAATAGGAGCAGCTGTCGTTTGTTCCCTGTAAAAATCGGAACATCTCATCTTCATCGAGATTTACAAGACAAGTATAACAGTCGCAGTATTCGTCGTAGACGTAGTTTACGCAGTCGTCGCAGTTGCTCATAATATCCCGCCTTATTTGAGTATTGAGGTGTAGAAATCGTCCCACATCTGCAAAACGTGCTTTTTCTCATAAAACTCATTTCCGCGCTTTGCGTTTTCACAGCCCTTGCGATAGTACTCCTTGTCGCCGCGAAGCTTTTCAAGCGCGCTTACAAATCCGTCGACGTCGTTTTCGCGGTAGTAGAAATCAAAAAGAATGTTGTTGTATATAGGGATATCCCGCAGAAGAATGGGGATATTGACACACATCGCCTCTAAAATAGTCATCGGGAAAAGCTCTTCAAAAGACGGCAAGAACATTACATCAGCGGCGTTGTATACCATGTTCATTTTTTCGCGGTCTACTATTCCCAGAAATTTTACGTTTTTCGGGGGATTCTTTACAACTTCCTTTATCTCGTCATATCCGTCCGTAAGACGTCCGAAACTGAAGCCTCCCGCCCATACGAACTGCACGTCAGGCAAGCGCTTGGCGCACTCGAGAAAATCGAAAATGCCTTTTCTCACCTGAAGCTGCCCTGCGCACATAACAGTAAACCTGTCCTCGGGAATTTTAAGTTTTTGCCTTATCTTAGCTTTTTTCTCCTTTGACAGCGGATGGAATTTATCCGTATCGACATAATTCGGTATGTATGTGACCCTCTCGCGGGGAATGCCATACTCCGCGAGAGCGTCTATAAAATACGGATTTACGACAACCAGATGATCCATAATGCTGTAGAATTTTATCATATATTTGTAGAAGATCGCCCTTGCGGGTTTCGGAAGCTTAAGGCTTTCGTCTACGGTAGACGGAAGAAAATGCACATAGCAGACCGAAGTGCCGTTTTTACAGCGGCGCTTTTTGTTCAGGAAAAACGTGGGATTTATCGTGTGATAGTGGGTTATGTCCGCGTTCATCCTGACGTTTTCAAAAACCTCAAACTTATCCGAAAGTCCCTCTCTCACCAGCCTTACCTGCTCCATATACGCCGAGCCTACGCCCTGACCTTTTACGCTGGTAGCCTGAGAGAACATGTTTATCGTTTTCTTTTTACTCATCTTATTCGGTTCTCCTGATTTTAATCCTCAAGATTTTTAAGCCCCTTTAACTCGCTTTTTGAGACCTTTACCTGAACGTCCTTCAGCACCTTTACCTCTTCTTTGTTAACGATAAACGGAACATCGGGCTTTTTGTCGAGCTTTACCGTAAGCATGCCCGTGAGGAGATTTACGTCAGTCACATATCCCTTGCCCTCGGCGGTCTCGACGCACGCTCCGCATTTGGGAGTAGTTCGCAGAAAATCCTCATAGCAGTTCTGCTCGTATTTCAGACAGCACATAAGTCTTCCGCAGGTACCCGAAATTTTCGTGGGATTAAGCGAAAGCGACTGCTCCTTTGCCATTTTTATCGACACCGGCTGAAATTCTCCCAAAAAGCTCGAACAGCAGAACGGCCTGCCGCATATTCCGAGTCCCCCGAGCATCTTCGCCTCGTCGCGCACGCCGATCTGTCTCAGCTCTATTCTCGTGCGGTAAACCGCCGCCAAGTCCTTTACCAGATCGCGGAAATCCACGCGGCTTTCGGAAGTAAAATAAAACAAGATCTTGCTTCCGTCAAACGTGTAGTCAACGTCGATAGGCTTCATTTCGAGCTTGTGCTGGCGTATCTTTTCCGTAAAGGTGCGCATGATTTCTTCTTCCTTTGCGCGGTTTTGCTCGAGCTGTTTTTTGTCGTTTTCCGTGGCTTTGCGGATTATTTCTTTAAGGGGAGAGCTGAGCGAAGCGCGGGGGATATCGCGGTTTGAAAGCACAATTTCTCCGCATTCTATCCCGCGCGTTGTTTCAACAACGGCCTTGTCGCCCTGCTTAAAGCTTACTCCCGCGGGAGAGAAATAATACACCTTTCCCACGTCTTTGAAGCGAATGCCGATGATCTCCACATTATCGGCATCAGAGGTTCTGAGCCCCTGACGCGCGCCTTTATCGAAAGCGTTCGGTTCGTCCGCTTCGGTTTTTTTCTTCGGCGAAATTTTTTCGGTAAAATAATCGTTCTTTTCCATATAACTCCTTAACTCCGTATGATCCCGGCGATGAAATAAGCCGCGCTGAGAGCCGGGTTTACGTTATATATCTCGTTTGATGAGATCTCAAACACAGCGTCCGACATATGCGTTATTTCCGCGTCGGAAAAATTTTCCGCTATTTTTCCGGCGGATTCTTTATCGATGTTTTCCGCGGTCTGTCCGTATTTTATCGCAATCGCGTCGCGAAATACATTCGCGAGATGATCTAAAACGCGAAAAAAATCGGCTTTGCCCGACACAGCCGAAAGCTCAGCTAAAGCGGTATACAAGTCGCGGGAGGAGATCGCCTCGGCGATCTTTCGCGCATACTCGACGATTTTCGTTTCCGAGCCGTTGAGACAGTTTACACATTCTCCGATGTTTCCCGAAAATGTTTCGGAAAGCTCCCGGGCTTTTTCTTTCTCCGTGCCGATGTCGGCAAGATATCTTTCACACTCGGAAACGCTCGGCTCGGGCACCTCGTATTCCGTGACCCTCGACATTATCGTTTCGGGAACAAGCGCGGTATTTACGCAGGTAAACACAAACCTCAGATGACCGGCGGGTTCCTCCACAAGCTTTAAAAGCGCGTTATAACAAACGGGATTCATTGTATCGCAGTCTTCAAAAACATAGACCTTAAAGCTTCCGTTATTCGGAAGAACAACGCAGTTTTTGATCACCTCGCGAAGAGACCTGATGTCGTATTTTCCTCCGCAGGCCTGCTTTACGAAGATAACGTCGGGGTGGGCGTCGTTTTCGATATTTTTACAGCACGCGCATTCTCCGCAGGCATTGTTGTTTTCACACAGGATAAGCTCGGCGATATATTTCGCGAGGGTCTTTTTTCCGACTCCGCTTTTCCCCGAAAGCAAAACGGCATGGGAAAGGCGGTTCTGCCGGGCGGTTTTTTCAAGTATCCCGCAAAGCTGTTCTTTTCCGTATAGCTGCATGATCAGACTTTCTCAAATCTTTCGATATTGGTCACGAAAACGGTAGCTCCTCCGACCGTAACCTCAACGGGAAAGTTCGTGTTTGCTCCGTAGCTGGAGACCGAGGGGTTGTGAACAAGCTGTTTGCGCTTGTGAGAGTGGTTTTTTATCACCTCAAGAATTTCGTCTACCTTTTCGTCCTCGGAGCAGATCATAAACGTGGTGTTTCCCGCCATGAGAAATCCGCCCGAAGAGGCGAGCTTTGTCGCTTGAAATCCTTTTTTAGTAAGAGCCGACTGGACAGAATGGCTGTCGTCGTTGTTTACGATCGCGAAAATAAGCTTCATTTATTTTACCTCCCAAGCGCAAATTCCCATCTTAACCTCTATTATACTACATTTTAAAAAAAATTGCAACCATATTATTAAAATGCTTTAGACAAGTTAGCTCAAACTAAGCGAAAATGCACAAATATCATTGTGAAAATTGTTAATATTTTGCTATTGATTTTTTTCGGAAATATGTTAAAATGATTATATAGGATAGCAAGAGCGCTGTCTGTTATTTTTTAAGGAGGATCATATTATGGCTTACCAGATTTCCGATGAGTGCATTTCCTGCGGAGTTTGCAAGGAAAACTGCCCTGTTGACGCTATTTCCGAGGGCGACGGCGCATATGTAATCGACGCTGAAAAGTGCATCGACTGCGGCGCTTGCGAGGGCAACTGCCCCGTTTCCGCTCCCAAGGCTCAGTAATTTCACTGAGAGTACAAAAGTACATAAACCCCGTATCACTCGTGTTGAGAGATACGGGGTTTATTAGTTTTTAGTTAATGGTAGTTAGTTATTGAGTTTAGAAACAGGCTGCTATCAACCAACTAACTATTAGCTAATCACTGTTAACTATGTAATTTCCGTCCATCTGCCGCGTTATAATGCCCGAAAGCTCGAGAACGGTAAGCGCGCCTACGGCGGTCTCATAGTCCAGCCCGCTTTTGTCGATAAGCGCGTCAATATCCAATGGAGCCTTCGCGATAAGCTCTGCCAATGTTTTTTCCTCGGCGGAAAGATTATCGGGAATTTCGGACTTTTTGTTATTTATTTCTTCAATATTTTTCCGCGGTTTTGAATCGTTTGTTGATATGCGTGGAGTTGGCTGTTTAACAGTCTCGTATTCGGCGATCTTACGGGAAACCGCGGTTTTCGTACTGCCGTTTTTCAGCAGCACTTCCGCGATATCCGCACAGCCGAAAACAGGTACGGCGTTTTGTCTCGCGAGAATTTCCGCGCCGCTGTACTCTTTTGAGAAAATGTCGTGAGGCGGAATGTAGAAGACCTCGCGTTTTTGTTCAAACGCTAAGCTTGCGGTTATCAGCGAGCCGCTTTTGTCGCCCGCCTGAAGAACTATTGTTCCGAGCGACATTCCCGAAATAATTCGGTTTCGCTGATGAAAATAACCTATCGACGCCTTTGTGTACGGAAGAAGCTCGCTTACAAGCGCTCCTCCGTTTTCGAGTATCTCAGAGCGCAACTCCTGACTGCCCTTTGGATAATCCGAAAGCAACCCGCAGGGGAGCACGGCTATCGACCGTCCGCGCGCATTTATACAGGCTCTGTGAACGGCAGAGTCAAGCCCGTCGGCGTTTCCGCTGACAATGACCGCGCCGATTTTTGAGAGCGTTCCGATAAGCGCGTCGGTCACGGAAAGGCTGTACTCGGAGGGGCGTTTTGTTCCGACCGCCGAGATAACAAGCTCGTTTTCAAGCCCCGCAAGATTTCCCTTTACAAACAGAACTATCGGCGGGTCTTCAATTTCTCTGAGAAGAGGCGGATATTCGCTGTCGTCAAGAGTGATTATGCGTATCCCGTTTTCCCCGCATATCTTAAGCACGCGCTGGACAGCGCCGTTTCGGGTCTCAGCCGCGCGCCTTTTCTCGCTTTCCGAAAGGCAGGAAAGGTTTTCGTCGCGAATGGCGGTCGAGGTTTTTGTCGCGTTGCCGCCGTATTGCGAGAGAAGCTGATTTGTTTTGGGATTATTCGGCTGCATTACAAGCAAAAGCCACAGCCAGACCTCCAACGGGCACTTCTCCAAACAAGATCACCGCCTTTTTGTTTCACATACTGTTTTCAATAGCGATTTCTATCCGGACCGGTTTTCGAGGGCTTTTCGGCAGTGCTGTGCTCGGCTCCGTTTTCTATCAGCAGTTCCTTCATCCGCTCGAACACACTTGTATAGGAATAATGAAATCTATCATCGGCGTCAATTATGTTTCTCTCAACTATATCAAGAGCGGAATAACCGTAATAATCGACCGCGTTTACATCGCCGCCGCTGTCGATAAGTGCTTTCAGCATATCATAATTGGGCGTGTCACAGGCGAAAAGCACGGGCGTTGCCGAACACAGGTCGCTGCGGTATCTGCTGTGATCGGGGTCGCAGCGATGGCACATCACCTTATTCACATCTGCGCCGTATTCAATAAGCAGCTCAGCTTTTTCAGCGGAATCAGGTATAATAATACTGTAATCCGCAGCGTCGCCAAGCAAAGATGTGATATCCTCCCGGGTGTAGCTCTCGCCTTTGGCGTTGACTCCTTTTTTCAGCAGACGCTCCACATCTTCAACGCTTCCCTTGAAAAGCTGATGTCTAATATCGTTATATTCATCCGTCGCCTGCGTGACCGCTTGCGTAACGCTCCTGACGACCCTGCTGCCAAATATAATACCTCCCGGCAAAAACACAATAGCGCCCATTATTATCAGCGCAAGACCGCGCGGCTTAAGCTCGTTCTTGGTTTTAACGCGCTTTACTATACCGGTGATAAGCATGATCAGACCGGCGATCAGTAAAAGCACAGGAATGGCTACTGGCAAAAATACGATCACTTCATAAAGAAATACGATTATGGGATGATACATTTCAAGACCTTTCTGTGCGCTTTTCGATAACCCGTTTGACGCCGAGAACTATTGTTATCAGACTTTGAACACCGCGCTTGTAAACGCCGGCAGCGTCAGTCCGCCAAGCTCCATTTCAGTTCCCGTAAGAAGGTCCTCCGCTTTACCGCCGCGGTTAAGGTTGAAAGTAAACGGCGCGCCGTCCGCGTTTATAACGGTGATAAGCGTTTCGCCGTCTGCCGAGCGCGAGAAAGCGTACTGACGGTTGGTGAGCTGAACCTGACGGTAGTCGCCCATTGAAGCGGCGGGGTGGTTCTTTTCGATTTCCGCCAGCTTGCTTAAAAGCCCGGTCATATCGCGGTGTCCCTCGTTCTTCATCTTTTCGAGATCAAACTCGGGGCGCAGCGCGTCGTCTCCGCCGCCGCGCTTGTCTCCCTCAACTCCGAATTCGCTTCCGTAATAAACGGACGGGATTCCCGGCATCATGAACATAAGCGTGTAGATAAGCGGCAGGTGCTCCTTGGTTTTGAGCATGGTCGCTATTCTTGTAACATCGTGGTTGTCAACAAATGTATACAGGTGCTTTCCTCTGTAAATGCACCAGTTTTCCGAGCCGAACTGTCTGTTTATCGAGTGAGCTATCTCAAACATATTCATGTCGTTAAAGCTCGAAAACAAGCCCTTATAGCACTCGTAATTCGTCACGCTGTCGAGCATTTCGTCGTTCATCCACTGGTTGTAGTCGCCGTGGAGCGTTTCGCCGAGCAGGAAGAAGTCCTCCGAAAGCCACTTGCAGTGCCCGCGAAGTTCTTTCAAGAAGTTCTTATCAAGACAGTACGCAACGTCAAGGCGAAGTCCGTCAATTCCGAACTCGTTTTTCCAGAAGGTTATCGTGTCCTTTAAGTACTGCTTTACCTCGGGATTGTACAGATTGAGCTTTACAAGCTCGTAGTGACCCTCCCAGCCCTCATAGTAAAAGCCGTCGTTATAGCCGTTGTTGCCCTCACGAACATGGAACCAGTCTTTCTTATAGCTTCCGAGCTTGTGCTCTCTTACGTCCATAAACTCCGTAAATTCGCGTCCGACATGGTTGAAAACGCCGTCGAGAACTACCTTTATCCCGTTTTCATGCAGAGCCTCGCAAACCTTTTTAAAATCCTCGTTGGTGCCGATACGGCGGTCGATCGTTCTGTAATCGATAGTGTCATATCCGTGAGCGACGCTTTCAAAAACAGGCCCGAAATATATTGCGTTACAGCCAAGCTCTTTGATATGCGGGATATCGTCGATGACCCTGAGTATCTTGTGCGTAGGCTCGCTTGTGCGGTCGTTCTGTCTCGGACAGCCTAAATATCCGATAGGATAAATATGATAGAATACTGCGTTTTCATACCATTTCATTGTATGTTCTCCTTTTTGTTTCTTTCTTGGCATATTGAATGCAATATGCGATTTACTTTGAAATTTTACCATATTTTTCGCTTTTTGTCAAGTGTGTTTGTGCAATATGACGAAAACAGAGATGCATATTTAAGTAAAAAGCCTAAATTTATAAACATTATTAGGGCAGTTTGTGAATAAAAAATTTTTACGATGTATGAATTTTTGTTTCACAGGTTTGTAGAAATCGCCGAAAATAGCTTGATTTCCGTAAAATCCGCGCTGCAAAGCTAAAGAAAGCCGCAAGCTGTGCCGATATATATTTAATACTGAATTTACCTAAAACAACATTTCACAAACAGAGCGTATGATCAGGGAAGATTTAAGCGCATATCCGACAAGGAGGTTATTATGAGTTTGGAAATCAACAATAAGTGCGCGTTTTCAGATTTTAATAAAAAACCCGATATCCGCGCAAAGCTTGTTATAAACGAAAAGACCGTGCGTGCTCATAAACGGGATTCGGTCGATTTCTCGCGTGAGGCGTTGGAGAGCATGGTCAAAGCGGCTAAGTCTTCCCGCGCCGCTCGGTCGGTCATAAGCAGATTCGCCGCCGAGGCGGAGGAAATTCCGTCGGTTTCTGCCGAAGACGTTGAAAGCGCTGTTGAAAACGCCATAGATAAAATTGAAGAGCAGATAGAAGCCACACAGAACAGCGACACAGAAAAGTCCGGGCAAAAAACGCTTGCCGAAATGGTAAAGGAGCAAATGGACAAGATAGACAGTATGTTTTCAAACAATGACTATGACAAGTCCAAGGACTCAAAGCTGTGGAGCATAAAGGGAAAAATATACCGCGGACTTTATCTCAGCCCCGCCGAACAGCAGTATCTTTCCCAGAAGGACCCCGACGCTTATTCTACCTTTCAGACGATAAACAGCGCGCGAAAGATGTTCAGTTGTTCTCTGAGGTCTTGCAGAACGCGCGACGACCTTATCTCAATGCGCCTTTCAAACTCGCTTACAGCGCTTTCCGAATTTCGTAAGGCTGTCCGAAAGGGCGGCGACGGAAGCGCGATAGCGGGGCTTAACGCGGCGCTCGAAAACGAGATAAAAAGCTACGCGAGATCGGCGCATTATCAAAGTCTTCCGACCGTGGCGGAGTGCAATAAGTTCGACCGCGAGCTTGCTAAGGCGAAAAGATACGAGTGCGAAAAGCGCCGCGAGGAGATGAAAGCCCGCGTTGACAGAAAGTACAAGAAAAAGAGCAAGAATGTCGGCGACGGAAAGCGAACCGTCGCGCAGGTCATGGCGTCGCCGCTGGCGAGAAAGGTTCTCGCTTCGAGAAGAAGCTCAGGCTCCTGCTCGTGCGGAAGCATGGGCTTCAGTCTTTCCGAGAAGTACAAATTTAAAATATAAATACAGCAAAGGGTGTGAGAAGTATCACACCCTTTCAGTTTATAAAAAGTTAAATTTCAGACTGCAGAGAAAGCCACAGCAATGCTGACTACGCAGATGGAGCTTTATATACAGTCTGTTATTTCTGCTTTTTCCGCGTTGCCGCTACTATATTTATTATTATCCCCGTAAGTATTATCGACCCGAAAAAGATAAACGGCGCCCATTTTAAAACGCCCGCTGCCGCCGCAATAAAATCCCAGAAGTAAAGCTGCCTTTTAGGCTTTTCCGAAGAGCTGAGCGTAAATTTAAGCTCCCCGTCCGGAAGTCCGTCCAATGACAATGTGTAACCCTCGTCGGTCTTTACAAATTCTTTGTTATCTGCCAGATAAAACGGAGTGTTTATCACGATATCGAGCGTTCCGAACTTCGCCCAGCTCTGCGCGGGCGACAGCAGATAAGTGTATCCGTAAACATAGGGCTTGTAGTCCTCGTCGATAGAGGGATACATCGGCGCGGTGACGGTGTTTATGACGCGCTCTCCGGGAGCTAAGGTCAACTCGTATTCATACCACATCATAAGCGAGTAGGTGACGTCAAAGGCGGACAGGCTGAGAGTATCCGAATAATAGCTGTTGAGCTTGTCAATAACCGCGTTGTACCAGTCTTCTTTAAGGACAGCCGAATCCTCGGGATATTTTTCAAACACAAGGTCTTCAAACGTCATTTCCTCGGCAGATATTATCTTCGCCTCGCCGCTTATCTCCTCTCCGGTCTCACAGCCGCCGTCCTCGTAAAAGCGGTATTTCGGCACAGCCTGCGTGCCAATGATATAGAATGTGATGTATTTATCGCTTCCTATATGCACTCCGAGACGGTGACCGTCGGGTATGGGCTTATCGCTGTTGTAGCTCATAATTACTTTATAGTTGCCGTAAAAGGAAAAATCAAAGCCAATGCCCGCGTGTTTATAGCTTTTGTCATAGTCTATTATCTCAACGGTATATTTCTTGACGGTCAGCTCGGGATAATAAAATCTGTCCTTCTTATATCCGTCAACGATACGCGGCAGGTCTTTTTCAAGGCTGAAGGAATTGCCGTATGTCGGAATGGTATGGCGCACCGTTTTTTCGATAGCAGAGCCGTTTACGGTGATATCATATTTATTGACATAATCTTTGCCTTTGCTGTAACCCGGCGATTTCCCGAACGGGAAAGCAAGCGTTGCCGTTACGGTGTAATCTGCGGGATTGTAAAACGAATACCGAGCGGTGACGTTCGCGCTGTAATCATTATTACTGCCGTAGCTGCTCGGGAAATCGGGGATATCGAATGTCAGCAGCTCGCTTTCCACAATGACAGGGCAGTCGGTATCCGCAACTACCGCGCCGGTCGAATGCAGACCCGACCACTGCTTCTGCGCGGAATTTGCCGAAGCGGTGCACATTATCAAAAACGAAACTGCCATGCATAAAACTAAAGCGAAGATTTGTTTTGTAGGTTTCATGTGATTTTATCTCCTGTAAAATGCTGCGGCTTAAAGCGTTATAATTATTCTCATAATGTGTAATTTTCCATAGTCAGCCTGTACAAATCATTTCCCCAGATATGTATAATTTGTCGTTTAAACCTTTCAACGTTATCAACAGTGTTTTCAACAAAAAAAGCTGTATTTTACAAGCAATTCCGAGTTTTTGGTTGAAAACCGAGGAAAATCAGCCGATTTCAGGCAGTTTTCATAGGGTATTCAACAGAAAATACAGTTGAAACTGTTGAATAATGAGGGTGTCTTTTTACATACCGTTATATTTTCAAACGCATTTCATTAAGAATTTCTTCATATCTTTTCATTTTTTCGGAAGAAAGGCGCGTGTTTGTTTTGTGGTTGCGCAGGAAGTTCATAAGCTCATCTGAGCCGAGACAAACATAGTCGTTTTCACGCAGATGAATCTTAAGTCTCGCGCTTTCGTTTGAGAAGTACAGAACCGTATCTATCCATACGTCCTCTCCGGCGGCGTTAAAGACGCTTTTTACGATATCGCGCTGTCGGCGCATCTGCTTTATGGGGTTTTCCATTTCGGCAGAAGTTATCTTTCCGTTGGAATAATATTTGGTCTGCGTCCATTTTTCGGATCTCCAGCTTCCCGATATCGTACCCGAATGATTTTTCGCTTCAATTATAACAACGCCCTTTTCTCCTATAATTATCGCGTCCGCTTCCGAGCGTCCGCCCTTATAGCGGATAGGAAGATTTAAAAAGACATAGCCGTCTGTTTCGAGCTTTTTTACGGTTTTGAAAAGCTGTTTTTCGCCGCGTCTGCCGCTGTTGAGGATATTATAGCGCCGCGCGGTTATCATGTAAGCGACGTTGCATAAAAAAATCAATACGATAATTACTATCGCGAGAAGCTTGTCGTTATACATGGAAAATCCGACAAACGCGGCGAGCAGAAGGACGGGCGCAACTCCCAAAAATACCTGCACTGCCAGCAGCGCGATAATTTTACGGTTATTGACATTTTTACAGTGTATTACTTTTTTCAATGAATCACCTCGCGAAATTTTTTTGCGGGGATAATCAGACATTAAAGCGGAACAGCGTAACATCTCCGTCCTGCATGACATAGTCCTTGCCCTCAAGCCGCACAAGACCCTTTTCCTTGGCGTTTGCCATAGACCCGCAGCTTATAAGATCGTCAAAGCTTACTATCTCCGCGCGGATAAATCCCTTTTCAAAGTCTGTGTGTATCTTTCCCGCCGCCTGAGGAGCTTTTGTGCCTTTAGTTATTGTCCACGCGCGCACCTCGGGAGTGCCCGCCGTAAGGAAAGAAATAAGTCCTAAAAGTCTGTAGCCCGTTTTGATTATACGCGCAAGTCCCGAGCTTTCGAGGTTCATGTCCGCTAAAAACAGCTCCTTTTCCTCGTCAGGGAGGTCAGCCATTTCCGCTTCTATCTGCGCGCAGATAGGCAGGACTTCGGCGTGTTCTTCCTTAGCTATCTGCTCAACGGCTTTATACTGTTCGTTGTTTTCGACGCCGTTTGAAAAATCCTTTTCCGAAAGATTAGCTGCGTAGATAACGGGCTTATTTGACAAAAGGGGAGTATCGTGCAGCATTTCGCGCTCTTCGTCGGAAAAGTCATAGCTTCTCGCAGACTTTCCGTTTTCGAGGTGAGTCTTTAAGCTCTCGAAAAAATCTACCTCTTTTTGCAGGGACTTATCCCCCTTTACCGCCTTTTTCGCGCGGTCTATCCTTCTGTCGAGGATCTCAAGGTCGGAGAAGATAAGCTCGAGATTTATGGTCTCAATATCCCTTGCCGCGCCGATCTTTCCGTCAACGTGGATTATGTTGTCGTCCTCAAAGCAGCGGACAACATGAACTATCGCGTCGACCTCGCGGATATTCGACAAGAATTTGTTTCCCAGACCCTCGCCCTTTGAAGCGCCTTTTACAAGTCCCGCGATGTCCACAAACTCCAAAGTCGCGGGGGTGAACTTTTCGGGGTGATATATTTCGGCAAGCTTGTCGAGGCGCTCGTCCGGAACGCTTACTATTCCGACATTCGGCTCTATCGTGCAGAAGGGATAATTCGCGGACTGCGCGCCCGCGTTTGTAAGAGCGTTAAAAAGCGTGCTTTTGCCGACATTCGGCAGACCTACCATTCCTAATTTCATTTATACGACCTCACTTTCTTCCGGGGAAAACCCTTTCTGAAGAAAGGGTTTTCCCCGGACCCCTTTCCCAAAGACTTTTTGTTATTTGTTAAAACTTTAAAGCGGTT
>JAFLUG010000054.1 GCA_022508885.1 Oscillospiraceae bacterium
CGCGAAAGTCCGCCCGGACCGAGCGAGGACAGACGGCGCTTATGCGTAAGCTCCGCAAGCGGGTTGTTCTGATCCATAAACTGCGACAGCGGTGACGAGCCGAAAAACTCCTTCATTGCCGCTATCACCTGGCGCGCGTTTATCAGCGAGTTAGGCGAGACCTTTTCGATGTCGTTTGCCTGAAGTCCCATTCTCTCGCGGATAGTGCGCTCCATTCTGGTAAAGCCTATCCTGAACTGATTCTGGAGAAGCTCTCCAACGCAGCGTATTCTTCTGTTTCCGAGGTGGTCGATGTCGTCAACGTCGCCTATTCCGTCGTTGAGGTTCATGAAATAGCTTACGGAAGCAAAGATATCGTCAAGCGTTATGTGCTTGGGAACAAGCTCCTCGGCTCTCTGCGCGATAAGCTCCCCGAGCTTTTCGCCGTCGTCGCCCGCCTCTTCAAGTATCTCGCTGAGGACACGGAACGAAACGTGCTCGTTTACGCCGTAAGCCGCCGCGTCGATCTCAACATACTCGTTTATATCGACCATTCCGTTGCCGACGATCTTTACCGTTCCCTCTCCGTCGGGCTTGTCTACGACAACGGAAATAACGCCCGCGTTTTCTATCTCAAGAGCCTTCTCGCGGGTAATTATCTCGCCCGCCTCGCAGAGGATCTCTCCCGTATATGGCGATATAACGGCCTCAGCCGCTCTTCTGCCGTAAATTCTCGCGGAAATTGCAAGCTTTTTATTGTACTTATATCTTCCGAAGCGCGACAAGTCGTACCTCTTCGGGTCAAAGAAGAGATTATCGAGTGTTGTGCGCGCGCTGTCAACAGTAGCAGGCTCTCCCGGACGAAGCTTTCTGTAAACCTCGAGCAGAGCCTCCTCCTCGTTTTTGGTCGCGTCCTTTCCGTTTTCGATAGCAACGGTTATAAGCGGACTCGTGCCGAGCTTTTCGGTAAGGTCATTGTCGGTGGAAAGTCCTATCGCGCGCAGAAATGTCGTACACGGAAACTTTCTGTTTTTATCTATGCGGACATAAAACACATCGTTCGAGTCCATCTCAAGCTCCAGCCATGCGCCCCTGTTGGGGATAACAGTCGCCTTAAAGAGCTTTTTGCCGTTTTTATCGTGCTCGTAGCCGTAATAAACACCGGGCGAACGAACAAGCTGTGACACGACAACACGCTCCGAGCCGTTTATAACAAACGTGCCGCTGTCGGTCATAAGGGGCAGGTCGCCCATGTATATCTCGTTGTCGAGAATCTCGCCCGTCTCCTTGTTGAGAAGTCTCGCCGTAACTCTAAGCGGCGCCGCGTAAGTAGCGTCGCGCTCCTTGCACTCCTCGATAGAGTACTTGGTGTTCTCGTCAAGACGATAATCAACAAACGAAAGCTCGAAGCGTCCGTTTGTATCGACGATCGGAGATACGTCCCTAAACACTTCCTTAATCCCGTCGGTCAAAAACCACTCGTAAGAGTCTTTCTGTATACCTATGAGATTCGGCATATCAATTACTTCATTGATCTTCGAGAAAGTCTGCCGCGTGGTTTTTCCTAATTTAAGGGGCTTTGTGTTTACCATTGGCTTTTGGTCCTCCTTCAGTTGTTAGAAATCGGAGATCGGAAATTAAACGAACCGAAAATTACAGATGGATAAAAAACATTTTCTGTCGGTCTCAAAACCGAATCTCCACATCTAATAAAGGTTCATAAAGGGTCAGTAACCGGATGCTGTTTTCGGCAAAAATAGGCTAAAACTCCATTATGATACATTTTAATATTTTACCACTTTTACTTTAATTTGTCAAGAGTTTTTTTAAAAAAATAAATATTTTTCGGAATAATTTTTAAGCCGGTTTGTCAGATAAGGTAAAATCGGTACGAAAACAGCATCATTAAAAGCGTGCTGAATTTTATTGACAAAACGGACACCGTGTGCTATACTTAATGTGATCATTAAATTCTGATGTAATGAAAGGAAAACATAATGGCTTTATCCGTAAACAATATTGTCAAAAAATACGGCAGCTATACAGCCGTAGACGGACTTTCGTTTGAAATGAAAGAGCCCGGCGTTTTCGCGCTTTTGGGAACAAACGGCGCGGGAAAAACAACCTCTATCCGCATTATCCTCGGAATGCTCGCCGCAGACAGCGGCTCGGTAAAATGGGACGGACAGGAGTTTTTGGCGGCGGATAAGCCCGTGGGCTATCTTGCGGAGGAGCGCGGTCTTTATCCGAAATACAGGATATCCGACCAGCTCGTTTATTTTCTCACTCTGCGCGGAATGAGCAAGACCGACGCAAGGCGCGCGCTCGACTATTGGCTTGACCGCCTGAATGTGACAGAATACAGAAACAAGACCGCCGAGCAGCTCTCAAAGGGAAATCAGCAGAAGATCCAGCTTATCGCGGCGCTCGCGCCAAATCCCGAGCTTATTATCCTCGACGAGCCGCTTTCGGGTCTTGACCCCGTAAACGCCGAGCTTTTCAAGGGAGTTATCCGCGAGGAGATACAGAAAAACAAGTATATTATAATGAGCTCGCACCAGATGACGACGATAGAAGAATTCTGCCGCGATATAGTTATTCTCAATAAGGGTCAGACTCTTCTTCAGGGAAACCTCAACGAGATAAAAAAGGGCTACGGGCGCGTAAAGCTTACGGTAAAGGCAGACGGGGATATCCGGGCGCTTGCCGAGGAGTGCGGGCTTGCGGTAACCGAGGATACTCCCAACGGGACATCGTTTAACGTAAAAAGCGAAGAGCAGGCGCACCGACTTCTCAATAAGATAATAAGCAGTAAGATACCGCTTATAAAATACGAGCTCAGAGAACCTACGCTGAATGAGATATTTATCGAAAAGGCAGGTGGTACAAATGAGAACTAAAGGCTGGCAGAAGGTGTTGGGATTTACGATCGTCCAGCACATAAAGACCAAGTCATTCATAGCGGGCACGATCATTTTCTGCGTTCTGCTTTCGGCTGTCTGCGTGCTTACAAACATTCTGCCCGTGCTTCTGGGAGCGGACGAGGCCATTGAGGGAATAATAGACAGCACGAACGACAGCTTTGAAGATTTCGGGAAGATATATCTTATTGACGAAACCGAGCTTCTGACAGACGAGGATATTGCTAAGGCGGAAGAACTCGGCGCGGTCATCTCTAAAACCGACCGCGACGCCGACGGACTTGTAAACGAGCTGTCGGTAAAGGAAACCGCCGAGGCGCTTGTAAAAATAACCGCCGTAAATGATATAAGCGGCGGGCTTTTGGGATATTCGGCAAAGGTCTACTATTCGGAGGGTGGCAGCGCGGCAAGCGCAGACTCGCTGTCAGACCTTGTCTATACGCTTATCGACCGCAGGAAAATGATAAACCTCGGCGTTTCGGAGGAGGACTATCCCAAAACGCTGATCTCCGTAAGCTGCACGGCGCTTAAGGCAGGCTCCAAACAGGTGGATATATTTACTGGAATGATAAACTATATCGTTCCGCTTATCCTGCCGATAGTGCTTTTCGCGCTTATCATAACCTACGGACAGACCGTCGCGCAGTCGATAGCCACGGAAAAGACCAGCCGCGTTATGGAGCTTCTGCTCGTTTCCGTAAGACCGCTCGCCGTGGTGATAGGAAAAGTTCTTGCCATGGGCGCGGTAAGCCTCGGACAGACGGCGCTTTTCGGCGGAGTGTGCGCGGTAAGCGTCGCGGTCTCGGCGCCGTTCGGAATAATCGGCAGAATGCTCAGCATCATAGGAAATTCAGAGATAATGAACTCCGCGGGAGAGGCTGCGGCAACAGCAGGAGTTTCTCTCGAGGATATCGAAATGGCAAAGGGTCTCAGCGACATTTTCCAGAACTTTACTCCGCTTAACATCATACTTGTTTTCATTATATTCATTCTCGGCTTTTTGTTCTTCTCGCTCATCGCGGCGCTTGTGGGAGCGTCGGTCTCGCGCATGGAAGACCTTGCGGCGGCAATGCAGCCGTTTATGCTTTTGGGCGTGGTCGGAATGTATCTCGCGTATTTTCCCGTTATTTTCAACGCCGAAAGCCTTTTGGAGGGAGTTGTGGAAAGCAATCCCGTGCAGATATTCTCGTACTATTTCCCGCTTTCAAGCCCGTTTGCGCTTCCGGGAGCTATCCTTCTCGGAAGCTTCGATACGGTCCAATCACTGATAGCAGTCGTCGTACTCGCGGCGTGCGTCGTGCTTATCGCGATAGTCGTCAGCAAGGTTTACGAGGCAATTATCCTGCACAACGGAAACCGGATAAAATTCGGCGATATTCTCAAAATGGCAGTAAGAAAGTAAAGATCAACTTTGCTGTCGGTTGTATTATACTGTATTAAGGCAGCACCGCGCACGATCTTTGCGCGGCGTTGTCTTAAGAATAAAATATCTCGGCGGAGGAAATCACGGTGACAGAAAACGAAAACCGCTTTGTCGTTTTTGACGTTGAAACGCCAAACAGGGCGAATGACCGAATGAGCGCGATCGGAATTACCGTTGTTGAGAATGAAAAGATCGTCGGCGGGTATTATTCCCTTGTTGATCCTGAAACGCACTTTGATTACTTCAACGTAAAGCTCACGGGGATCAATGAATACGCCGTAAGAAACGCTCCCGTATTTCCAAAGCTGTGGGCTGAGATAGAGCCGCTTATGAACAGCGGGATTCTTGCGGCTCACAACGCCGTGTTTGATATGGGCGTTCTCGGGCGCTGTCTTAAAGACTACGGCATAGTGTGGAAACAGACCGCGCGGTATTTATGCACAGTGCAGACGGGCAGAAGGCTTCTTCCCGATATGAGCCACAAGCTCGACGTAATGTGCGGATATTACGGAATCAAACTTGATCATCACCACGCCGCGAGCGACAGCCGCGCCTGTGCCGAAATTCTGCTGAGATACATACAAAGCGGCGCGGATATAGGCTCTTATATCAGAACTTACAAATTTAAACCGTAGCGGTAAAAACGCCAAGGGGGTTTTGAAATGATATACACGGTTACATTCAATCCCGCGATCGATTATGTTGTATATACCGATGAAATTTCCGTGGGAGAGGTAAACCGGGCGAATGCGGAAAAGATCTTCTTCGGCGGAAAGGGAATAAACGTTTCGCTGGTTTTAAACGAGCTTGACGTTAAATCAAAGGCGCTCGGATTTACCGCGGGATTTACGGGGACGGCTATCGAAAACGGCATTCGGGAAAAAGGTGTTGAAACGGATTTCATTCATCTCGAAAGCGGATTTTCGCGCATAAACGTAAAGATAAAAAACGATACCGAAACCGAAATAAACGGAAAAGGTCCCGACATTGACGGACGGTCACTTAATGAGCTTTACAAAAAGCTCGGCGAGCTTTCGGACGGAGATACGCTGGTGCTTGCGGGGAGTATCCCCGACAGCCTGCCGAAAGATATATACGAAAAAATTCTCGAAATGCTGTCCGGCAAAAACATCAGGACTGTGGTTGACGCGACAAAAGAGCTTTTGCTCAACACTCTGAAATACAAGCCTTTTCTGGTAAAGCCTAATATTCATGAGCTTGGCGAGATGTTCGGCGTTAAAGTCAACAGCATTGACGAAGCGGAAGAATACGCCCGCAGACTTCGGGAAACCGGAGCGCGGAATGTGCTGGTGTCAATGGGCAAAGACGGAGCGCTTTTGCTTGACGAACACGGGAAAACTCATTTTCGCGGGGCGCACAAGGGCGAGGTTAAAAACTCGGTCGGTGCGGGAGACGCAATGGTCGCCGGTTTTTTGGCGGGTCTGGAACAGGACGGTTACGAATCCGCCCTGAAGCTCGCCACAGCCGCCGGAAGCGCCACGGCGTTCTCCTACGGGCTCGCCGAACAAGAGGATATATTGAAACTTATGAAAGATAACTGTTAAAAATCGAACCTCGCTCGAAGGCGAGCCGCCTTTGGCAATACGTCTGGTATGTTGTCAAAGGCGGACACTCGAATTGTATGATACTTCTATACCGCACGTTCACTATATCAGGCGCGGTTTGTTGTTAATTATTACTGTTAACGGTCATATGTACATTGTTTATTGCTGTTTCATAAGCCTCGACCAACTTTTTTCCCGTGTTGTCGAGACTTTTGCTCACTGCTGTTTCATAGCCCTTTTCGGTCAGGTCGGGCACTCTTTTCTCAAGGATATCCCGAAGCTGTCTCTCAAAATCGTCGTTGTCTCTCGCGGCATACGCGTTTTTTCCAACCTCTATCCAATCTCCGTAAACTGGAATATCCCTGAGCAGAACGGGGATCTTCATCGCCAGAGCCTCTAAAACTATGATACCCTCGGTCTCCTCGTAGGACGGAAACAAAAACAGATCGCTGCCCGAAAGGGCGGCTTTTATTTTGTCTTTGGGAACATACCCTGCGAATGTCAGGTTTTCGGGAGCGTTTTTTACCGCCTGTCTTACTTCCCTGCCCACAAGATTTAAGTTTGAATCCCCGAACCAGATGAATTTATACTCGGGACACCGCCTTGCAAGCTCGGCGAAATCATGAACTCCCTTGCGTTTCATCAGCAGACCCGCCGAAACTATGACCTTGTCCGTTTCGGAAAAACCGTATTTTTCGCGAAACTCTCTGCCCGCCCGTTCGTCTCTCCGGTAATCCTCAAGGTCAATGCCGTTGGAGATGACGAAGATATCGTTTTTTATGCCGTAACCGCGAAGCAGAGATTTTGAATACTCGCTCGGCGTTATGATAACGTTGCCTGTCGAATAGCATTTTATTATCCAGCGCTTGAATATCTCCGCAGCGAGATTTGAACCGATATATGAGTTTCTGAAATCCTCGCGCGTGGAGTGAGCGTGATACACCAGCGGAATACCGAGCTTTCTCAGCTTTTTCGCCATACGGTATGATTTCGGAAAGACGGTGTTTATGTGTACAACGTCGGCGTCCTCATACCTGTCCGCAAGCTCTGCTCCCTGCCGGGCAAGCGCGTTTTTCTGGTGGTAAATGGCGCGTCCCACGCCGCTTTTCTCAATTGCGTTCTGCATTTCCGAATAAAGATAGACTTTCATTGTTTTCTCCTTTTTAACTGTCTTGTACAAAATACTACTTTGTGCTACAATATACATTGTAAACAATAGTATTATATTACACAAGCGTAAAAAAAGAGTATTATACAACATATGTTTTGTAAAGAAAATACAATAAATCCTTTGTAATATATAATTCTATACAGAATATTTACGGAGGTGCGGTTTAGTGCAAATTTACGAACGGCTCAGGGACCTGCGCGAGGATAAGGATATGAACCAGACCCAGCTTGCCGAAATACTCGGAATGAAACAGCAGCAATACAGCGAATACGAGAGAGGCTGCCGCGAAATGCCCATGCGGGTCTATATCAGGCTTGCGCAGTTTTACGACGTTTCACTTGATTATATTACGGGGCTTACAAATGACCGGAGAAAATTCTGGTAGAACAGATAGCTTCGTATTAACTTACCGAAAAAAGAAAATGGCTGTAAGCTTTTTACACTTACAGCCGTTTGTTCTTTATCCGTAAACCTTTTTCGCTATATCCACCGTTTCCTTTGCGTCCTTCGCGTAGAAATCCGCGCCTATCTTCGCGGAATACTCGGCAGTCAGAACCGCTCCGCCGACTACGATTTTGCAGTCAATGCCGCGCTTTCGGATAAGCGCAATGGTGTTTTCCATGCTTTTGAGGGTCGTGGTCATAAGCGCCGAAAGCCCGACGAGCTTCGCTCCCGATTTTTCGGCGGCTTCGGCTACAGCCTCGTACTCGACGTCCTTTCCTAAATCTATTACCTCAAAGCCGTAGTTTTCGAGCAGAGTCTTTACTATGTTCTTTCCGATATCGTGAACATCGCCCTTTACCGTGGCGAGCACGACCTTTCCGCGCGTTTTGTTCTCGCCGCCCTTTGAGAAAATAGCGGCTTTTACCTCGTCAAACGCCGCCTGAGCCGCGCCTGCCGCCTGAATAAGCTGGGGAAGGAAAATACTGCCCTTTTCAAAGCGGCTCCCCGCTTCGTCAAGCGCCGGAACAAGCAGCTCGTTTATTATTTCCATAGGCTCTTTGCCTTCGTCAAGCAGTTTTCTTGCTGTCTGCGCGCACTCCGACTTAAGACCGTTCAACACCGCTTTCGACAGTTCCGAGCTTGGCTCGTTATCTGGGTTGGCGCTCGGCTGAGCGCTTTGGGTCGCTTTCGCGGGAGCCTGAGTATTGACAAACCTCTCGGCGTTCGCGATAAACTCCGCGCCGCCGCGGTCGTATCCCGAAAGCAGTCTGTATGCCGCCACAGCGCCCGACATTGCCGCGGAATTTGGGTTCATTATCGGCAGGTCAAGCCCGCTGTTCATCGCCATTGTAAGAAATGTCGAGTTTACAAGCTCTCTGTTCGGAAGTCCGAACGAGATATTTGACACGCCCAGCACCGTCTTAAGCCCAAGCTCATCGTGAATTCTGCGCATCGCCTCAAGCGTCTGCACGGCTCCGTCCTGCTCGGCAGAAGCCGTAAGCGTAAGACAGTCTATATAAACATCGCGCCTCGGAATGCCGTATTCCTCCGCCCTTTTCAGAATTTTCAGCGCTATCTCATACCGCTTTTCGGCGGTTTTCGGTATGCCGTCCTTGTCGAGTGTAAGTCCCACGACCGCCGCGCCGTATTTTTTCACAAGCGGAAGCACGCTGTCGAGCTTTTCGTCCTCGCCGTTTACCGAGTTTACTATCGGCTTTCCCGAAACTCTTCTCAGCGCCGCCTCGAGAACGTCCGTCTCGGTCGTGTCTATTTGCAGCGGAACATCCGCGACACTCTGCACCGCGTCTACCGCTTTTTTCATCATCTCAAGCTCGTCGATATCCGGAAGTCCGACGTTTACATCAAGAATTTCCGCGCCCGCGTTGACCTGCTCTACCGCCTGCTTCATGATATAATCGAGATCGCTTCGCTTTAACGCCTCTTTAAACAGCTTCTTTCCCGTCGGGTTAATTCTTTCGCCGATAACCCTAACTGTGTCTATAACTACCGTTTTCTGCGCGCAGCAGACCGCCGCGGGGATATCGCGCGTTACCCTCGAAAACTTCTTTCCGCTAAGCCGCTTTGAAATTTCGGAAATAAACCCGGGGCTTGTTCCGCAGCAGCCTCCCAGCAGCTTTACACCCATCTTCGCCATTTCTTCCGCTATCCCGGCATACTCCGCGGGAGTAATGTCGTACTGATTTGTCACAGGGTCGGGAAGTCCCGCGTTTGCTCTGATAATTACAGGAACTTCCGCCCATTTCAGAATTTCCTCCGCGACAGACAGCGCGTCGCGAGGCCCGAGAGAGCAGTTCATTCCCACGGCGTCCGCGCCCATTCCCTGAAGCGTAAGGACCATTGCCGACGCCGAACAGCCCGTAAACGTGCGCATATTCTTTTCAAAGGTCATCGTGCAGATAACGGGAAGGTCTGTGTTTTCCTTAGCCGCGAGAAGCGCGGTCTTTATCTCCATAAGGTCGGTCATGGTTTCAAGGACGATGAAATCCGCCCCGTTTCCCGCCTTCATTATTTCGCTGAACATTTCGTAAGCCTCTTCTACGGGCAGATCTCCCAAGGGCTTCAGCATTCTCCCGAGCGAGCCTATGTCAAGTCCCACAAAAGCGCCCGACTGAGCGCAGGCTTTCCGGGCGATCTCAATGCCCTTCTTGACCGTTTCCTCAACAGAATAAGCGCTTTGCGAAAGCTTTATTCGGTTTGCGCCGAAGGTGTTTGTGTAGACGGCATTCGCGCCTGCGGCGATGTATTCGCGGTGAACGCTTTCAATAATTCCGGGGTCGGTAAAGTTAAGCTCCTCGGGTATACCGCCGAGCTTAAGCCCCTTTTTCTGAAGCATTGTCCCCATTGCTCCGTCAAGCACAACAAATTCGTCATTACCGAGCAGATCTCTGAAATCCATTTTAATTCTCCATTCAGCCGCTTATTTTCTTTGATTTTCCGATGATAAAAATATCGACTACCGCGCAGATCAACCCGCCTATCAGATAGCAGATAATATCCCGGTAATCAAATGTTCCGCCCGCGATCACCGCAAGAGCCTCCGATCTTTTACTTAAAAAACCGTGAAGCGGAGTAAGCTGTAAAATCTCGACGACAACCGACACTCCAAACGCTATTGCCGACATAAACTGCGGCTTTTGCGGAAAGAAAACTCTCGCAAGCATATACAAAAACACGACCGCTAAAACATCGCCGACATATTCTCTGATAAAACCTTTCGCGAAAAAGGCTATCGCGACTTCGACGGCAAGTATGCCCACCGCCCAGAAGCCGAAAATAAATCTTTTTACAGGCATTTTTTTGCTCCCTTTTATTTTCCCGAGGGCGAAATTTCCCTGAAGGCTTGTCCGAGATCTTTGACCGAAACTGTCTTTATCCCCATATCCTCATTTTTTCGCAGAGAATTAGCCGGGATTATACAGGTCTTGAATCCAAGCCTTGCCGCTTCCTTTACGCGCTCTCTCACACGGCTGACAGAGCGTATCTCTCCGCCCAGACCAACCTCTCCGAACATTATCATATCCTCCGGCACGGGCTTATCGCAAAGCCCCGAATAAAGTGCCGCCGCAACCGCCAAGTCAGCCGCCGGCTCGTCAATTTTAAGTCCCCCGACGATATTTACATATACGTCAAGTCCGCCGAACGCAAACCCTAACCGTTTTTCCAATACCGCTATAAGCATATAGAGCCTGTTATAGTCTACTCCCGTTGCCGTTCTGCGGGGAGCCGAAAAGCTCGATTTCGAGACTAACGCCTGGACCTCCGCCAGAATAGGTCTGCTTCCCTCGACCGCGCATACCACCGTGCTTCCCGAAACTCCCGCGGGTCTGCCCGAAAGCATCATCTCCGACGGGTTTTCCACTTCGCGCAGTCCGTCGTCGTTCATACTGAACACGCCTATCTCGTTTGTAGAACCAAAGCGGTTTTTTATCGCCCTTAAAATACGGTAGGAAAGCTGTTTATCGCCCTCGAAATAAAGCACCGTGTCCACGATATGCTCCATTATCTTAGGTCCCGCTATGCCGCCGTCCTTGTTGACGTGAGAAACGATAAAAACGGGTATTTCCTCGCTTTTCGCCATTCGCATAAAGGCGTTTGTGCATTCCCTTACCTGAACGACGCTTCCAGCCGAGCTCGAGACCGCGCTTGTGGTTATCGTCTGGATCGAATCAATTATCACTATTTCGGGCTTGTTTTCCGAAACGGCTCTTATAATGCTCTCACAGCTGTTGTTTGAAGCTAAGAACAGGTTCTCCCCCGATATCCCGAGGCGGTTTGCCCTCAGCTTTATCTGCCTTTCGCTTTCCTCTCCCGAAACATACAGAATAGTATGCCCGCTTCCCATTGTTCCGCATATCTGAAGCAAAAGCGTTGATTTTCCTATGCCCGGGTCGCCGCCTATAAGCACCAGCGAGCCTTTTACCAAGCCCCCGCCAAGCACTCTGTCCAGCTCGGATATCCCGGTATTATACCGTATCTCGTCATCAAACGACACCTCGGACATTTTGCTGAATCTAAGCTCCGCCGCCGAAGCCGTTTTTATTCCCGAAACCGTAAGCGGAACAGTCTCCTCAAGGCTGTTCCACGCGCCGCACGCCGTACATTTTCCGTTCCACTTGGGATATTCGTGTCCGCATTCGCTGCAAACAAACACGGTTTTTTCCTTCGGCATATGACTATTCCTCATTCCCCATATAAAATCTTATTTCATTATACTACATATGGGTATTTTTGTCAACAAAAAAGTCTTATCCATGAAAAAAAGAAAAAAATTATTGTTTTTCGATAAAAACCTATTGACAAACAAAAATTATTGTGTTATCATAACATCATAGATTCCAAACTTTGATTCGGGAGGCTGTTTATGTGGAATAAAGACAAATCTGTTATTTTGTCGCAGATTTTAATAAAGATAATGTACGTCGGGATAGCAGTGTGCTGTATTATCGCGCCGGCGCTTGTAAAGCAGTATGACGAGCGCGTTATTTTGGAAGCGGGTCTGGAAAGTGTTTTCGTACCGCTTCTGGTTACGCTGTACTGTTGTGTTCCGCCCGCGGTCACAGCGCTTGTCCACCTCGATCTGCTGCTTCTGAACATCCGGCGCGGCAGACCCTTTATAAGCAAAAACGTGCGTTATCTCAGGATAATTTCCTTCTGCTGTTTTTGCGGCGCGGCAATATTCATCTACTTTGCGGTGCTGCGTCCGTTCGCCTGGGCGATAGTCGCCGCGGCGGTGTTTTTCGGCATTATACTGCGGGTCGTGAAAAACTGCTTTCAACAGGCGGTCGAGCTCCGCGAGGAAAATGACTTTACGATTTGAGGTGCGCTTATGATTGTTGTAAATCTTGACGTTATGATGGCTAAGCGCAAAATATCATCAAACGAGCTTGCCGAAATTATTGAGATAACTCCCGCAAATCTTTCTATCCTGAAAACGGGAAAAGCCAAAGCTATACGCTTTTCAACTCTTGAAAGACTTTGCGCCGCGCTTAAATGCCAGCCGGGAGATATTCTTGAATTTGCAGACGACGGAAAACCTGTCAATAATTCCGATAGTGAGGAGTGATCTTATGGAAAACGAGCTTAATTTAAACGAAATACAAACACCGCCCGTTCAGACCGTAAATGACATAGAAAAGTCGAAGATCCCGCTCAGCGAGGCGATCACGGCGTGGATAGTTTTCGCACTGGGATTTGTTTTCACGCATTTCGCGGTGAGATACGCCGGAGGGATATGGGGCGGAATTTTCTGGTTTTCATACGGTATAGTCGGAGCAGTCTGCATCAAAGCAAAAAAACTGAAAGTCTCAAGAGCGCAGCTTATACTATTTATAATCGCGGAAGTTTTCAGCCTGTCGCCGTTTTTCTGCACGAGCCAGTTTATAAATTTCCTTTCGGCGTCGTTTGTGTGTCTGATGTTCCTTTACCTTATGATAACACTCAGCGGAGCGGAGCTTTTCGGAAAGCATTTTGTTGTAAACATTCTGCAAAGCGTTTTTGTACGTCCCTTTCTCAGCTTTGCGAAAGAGCTTGTTTGCATGACCTCGATATTCAAAGGGAAAAAGCGCGCGAAAAATATTCTCTTTGTACTGCTGGGCTTGGTGTGCGCGGTTCCGCTTACCGTCGCGGTTGCGTTTCTTCTGATGTCAAGCGACGATATTTTCGAAAACCTCATGCTTGATCTCGGCAGAAATCTCCCGAGAATTTCCTTTACGATAATTCCCGAGATATTCTTTGCCATACCTATTTCAATGTACTTGTTCGGCGCCTTTTCCTCAACAGAAAAACCCTCCCCTGCCGTGCGCATGGGAGAGCCTGATTACCGCGGACTTCCGCCTGTTGTGGGTTATGTGGCTGTGTCGCCGATATGCGCGTTTTACCTGTTTTATATCGGAATCCAGATCTCAAGGATCTTCGGTGAAACGCTGAGTTCCGACTCGAGCTACTCCGATTTCGCGCGCAGAGGCTTTTTCGAGCTTTGCGTGATCGCGGTGATAAACCTCTTTGTGATAATGATAATCCAAACCTTTACAAAACGGCTTGCGGACGACAAAAAGCCTGTTGCGCTGCGGGTATACACGGTTTTGCTCAGCGTTTGCACACTCGGGATAATCGCTACCGCGCTGGTAAAAATGTTTATGTATATAAACCGCCTCGGAATGACTCTGCTTCGCGTTTACACCTCGTGGTTTATGATCTTGCTCGCGCTTATCTTCATTATCGTTATTATAATGCAGTTTATGGATTTCCGTTTCTGGAAAGCGATCTTCGCCGTGTTTGCGGTCATGTTCGGTATCCTGTGCTTCGGCGACGTTGACGGACAGATAGCGCGGTATAACATAACCGCATACCAAAACGGCACTCTTGAAAAAGTAGACGTCGGCGAGTTTTATGAGCTGGGATTTTCGGCAATAGAGCCTGCCGTTGATCTTAAGGAAAGCGGATATTCTTCCGAACAGCTTGACTCGTTTTTAGAACACATAAAAAGTGAGGATGATTTTTACGATAAGTTTGCGTACTTCAGCATTCCGCGAATGATAGGGCAGAACGCGCTGAAATAATCAGGGTAGTGTACAAAAAGTCTTTGGAAAAGGGGTGTGGGGAAAAACCTTTCTTCAGAAAGGTTT
>JAFLUG010000055.1:0-5366 GCA_022508885.1 Oscillospiraceae bacterium
AGGGCGCGACAAAGGACTTCGGAAAGAACATAATCCCCGCGATGCTCGACAACAAAGAAAAGATGGTGGCTTACCACTTTGACGGCTATTGGAAAGATGTCGGAACTATCGACAGTCTGTGGGAAGCGAATATGGACGTTCTTGACCCGAACGTTCCGCTCGATCTGCTTGACGACAGCTGGAAGATCTACTCAAGAAACCCCGTCATGCCTCCTCACTATGCGGGCGCGCAGAGCCGTGTGGAAAACTCCATGATAGCCGAGGGCTGCGAAGTAAACGGAATGATAGATTTCTCCGTGCTTTTCGCGGGAGTGACCGTTGAAGAGGGCGCGATAGTACGCGACAGTATCGTAATGCCGAATACGACTATCAAAAAGGGCGCGGTTATAGAGTACTCGATCGTCGGCGAAAACTGCGTGATCGGCGAGGGAGCTCATATCGGCGAGCGTCCCGAGCTTATCGAAAACAAGGACGAGTGGGGCGTAGCGGTAATCGGACATAACGTAACGGTTTCGGACAAGGCAATTGCTCCGCCGAAGGCTATGATCTCTAAGGATATTTAAGATAGGAAAGGATGTTTTTGATATGGCAAGTATGGCTAATGTTTTAGGGCTTATTTTCGCTAATATGCACGAACAGCTTCTTCCCGAGCTTACAAAGGCGAGAGCAATGGCGAGCGTTCCGTTCGGATGCAAATACCGTCTGGTTGACTTTCCGCTTTCGAGCATGGTTAATTCGGGAATTACACAGGTCGGAATTATAACAAAGCAGAATTACTATTCGCTTATGACCCACCTCGGAATGGGCTCCGAATGGGATCTGGCGAGAAAGAACGGAGGGCTTCATATTCTCCCGCCCTACGGACGCGAGAATACGGGTATTTACCGCGGCAGACTCGAGGCTCTCGCGGGCGCGTGTCAGTTCATCACCGAAAGCAGCGCGGATTATGTCGTTATGGCAGACGCGAACGTGATAGCTAACATGGACTTAAAGCCCATTGTCGAGTTCCATGAAAAGAACGAGGCGGATATCACCTGCGTTTACGGAAGCGGCGCTTATACCACCGAGAGAGCTATGGCTCAGACCGTCATAAATGTTGATTCGGACAACGTGGTTTATGATGTTCTCGCAAGACCGATGATAAGCGGCGAGATGAACATTCTGCTCAACGTATACGTTATGAAGAGGACCTTCCTTGAGGGAATTATAAGAGAGAGCGAATGCAGAAGCCTTTACAGCTTTGAAACGGATATTCTCCAGCACAAGCTGAAGGACTACAAGGTTCTGGGCTATAAGTATGACAAGTACTATGAGGTCATTGACAGCATGAAGACCTACTACAAGGCTACCATGGATATGATGACCCGCTCGGTTTCCAAGGAAGTATTCAACCTCGAAAAGCCGATTTACACGAGAGTTCACGATGTCGCTCCCGCAAAGTACGGAATTGACTGCTCGGTAAAGTCCTCGCTTATAGCGGACGGCTGCATAATTGACGGCGTTGTTGAAAACAGCGTTCTATTCCGCGGAGTTAAGGTCGGAAAGGGCGCGGTCGTTAAAAACAGTATCGTTATGAAGGGAACAGTTATCGAAGAAAAGGCTTCGTTTATCGACGCGATCGCCGATAAGGATGTTACAGTAACCAAGGGCAGGGTAATCACCGGCTCGGCGGACTTCCCCGTTTACATAAACAAGGGCGGAGTTGTTTAATTCATAATTCACAATGCGTAATTCGTAATTGCTTATGATCTCGAATTACGCATTGCTGTTTTAACAGTTCATTAACCGATATAATTACGCAATGAAAAACACAACCCCCGAAGCAGACTGCTTCGGGGGTTTTATCTCTTTGCAAATCAAAAACGATCTTATTCCTTCTGCGGAGCGTCGTGCGCGGGGCGCGTAGCCACACAGTCAATTGCAGAGGAAACCGCAATATTCAAGTCAACGGAAATCTGGCGCGTAGTAGCATCAAGCTTTGAGAAAAGCTCGCCGTTGTGCGAACTAACATATTTGGCAGGGAGCTTATTGAGAGCGAAGCACTTCATATCCTCAACGCATTTCTCACACTTACAGCAGTCCTCATTCTTCAGCATTTCATTAAGCTTTTCATCCACAATTTTTTCCATCACATTGACAAGTGCCATAGTGCTTCCTCCGAATAAAATTCTTTATAGCCAAACTTCCACCTTATATTATACAATAAGATGTTTAATTTGTCAATAGTTTTTGAATATTTTGTAAAATTTTAGCAAACTTGTCATAATTGTCCGAAATTCATAATATCAATTACCAAAACATCAGGAGGGAAAGTTATGAGAGCTGTTACATTTACCAAAGGACAAATAAAGCGCCTCGCTGTGATAGCGGCGGCAGTTGTCGCAACAGCAGCCGTTGGGATAACCGTGGCGGTAAATTCCGTCGGTACAAAGGCCCAGCAGAGGCTTGTGCCGATTTACAGCGTCGACAGAAACGACAACAAAATTGCTGTTACATTTGACGTTGCTTGGGAAAATTCAAACACTGCCGAGCTTTTAAGCATTCTCGACGAATACGACGCAAAGGCAACATTTTTTGTTACCGGGGATTTCTGCGACCGTCACCCTGAAGACGTAGAGCTTTTTTACACGGCGGGACATGAAATAGGAAACCACTCTGACGCTCACCCGCACGTTGCGCAGATAGGTGTAAACGACCTTATCAACGACACGCGCGAATGCACGAGGAAAATAAAAATGCTTACCGGCGAGGACCCTGTTCTCTACCGCGCGCCATACGGCGAATACAGCGACAATATGCTTACGACCATTGACGGAATGGGATTAAAGACCATTCAGTGGGACGCCGACAGCATCGACTGGGACGGCGCAAGTGTTGAAGATATTGAAAAGCGCATAATCAAAAACACCAAATCGGGTTCTATTCTGCTGTTTCACAACGACCTTGAAAACACCACCATGGCTCTGCCCGCGATATTGAAACAGCTCAAACAAAGCGGCTACGAGTTTGTAACCGTAAGCGAGCTGATTTACCCGGACAATTACACTATCGATCCGAACGGCGTTCAGAAAGCAACCAAAGCGAGCATATTTGAAGACGAAAAAATCGAGGCAGTCATAGCTCAGTATTCCAATCAGATAGAAGCGGCCGGAATAACCGACGAGGAAATCGCTCAGGCAGTTTCGGCAATAAAAAGCGGAGATCTCTCAAAAATTCCCGAGAGACTTCGCCCGTTTGCTCAACAGGTCATAAACAACCTTGACAATGTCGAGATAAACCCCGACTCTTCCAACGGCAATAATTCCGACAACAGCGAGCCGATCAAGAAATAACGCGTAACAAAAACGCGTCTGTCATGCCCTGAATCGGCGGGCAACAGTCCGCCGAGTATTAACCGCCGTGCGGTGCTGAAGTTCAGCCTTGCACGGCGGCTGAATTTTTCTTAGAAAACTATTGACAAATATCTGAAAATGTGATATAATTCTACTCGTTGGGGGATAGAGATATAATTTCCGATCTCTAACTTCTAAACGGGGGTATAGCTCAGTTGGGAGAGCGCTTGCTTCGCATGTAAGAGGTCAGGGGTTCGAATCCCCTTATCTCCACCAGCGTTTTGCGCGTAGCGCATAATGCGCGCAATACGTCCCATACGTTGTTATGGGACGTATTCTTTATGCTCGAATACAACGAAATCTTTTTTTCTAAAGGTTAAACGCAAAGACTACCGTCTGCGTCGCTTTGCCGGTGCAATTTTTTACCTGATCAAATAATATGGGAATGATGTCTCCCTTGGGAAACCTAAACCGCTTTTTAAGCTGATGACTTCTGCTTTTACGCAGTAGCTGTCGGCTTTTTTATTTGGAGGAATTTTTATGCTGCTTTCGCTTGCACTTATCTTTCTTGCAGGACTTTGTGCCGCGTCGATTTTCGAGAAAATAAAACTGCCGAGAATAATCGGAATGCTCGCGACGGGAATTGTCATAGGTCCGTTTGTGCTGGATCTGCTCGACCCGTCTATTCTCGGTATATCATCGGAGCTTAGACAGATCGCGCTTATCATAATCCTTATAAAGGCGGGAATAACGCTGAATTTGTCAGACCTGAAAAAGGTAGGCAGACCCGCCATCCTAATGGCGTTTGTGCCCGCCTGCTTTGAAATATTGGGATACTTTTTCATAGCTCCTTATCTTCTGGGAATAAGCAGGCTCGAGGCGGCGGTAATGGGCGCGGTTTTAAGCGCGGTGTCGCCCGCGGTCGTTGTTCCCCGAATGGTAAACCTCATCGAAACTAAATACGGCACCGAAAAGAGCATTCCGCAGATGATACTCGCGGGAGCGTCCTGCGACGATATTTTCGTCATAGTACTGTTTTCGACCTTTGTAGCAATGGCACAGGGAGATACGGCACGGTTTATGGACTTCCTGAATATCCCCGTATCAATTGTCCTCGGAGTTTTGCTCGGAGTTCTTGTAGGATTTGCGTTGTATCTGCTGTTTAAATTCTCCTCTGACCGAAACAAAAACATACGCGCCAGCGTCAAGGTGATAATTATTATGGGCGCGGCATTCTTACTGATGAGCGTTGAAACTCTGCTTAAAGGTCATGTGGCTTTGTCGGGACTGTTGGCGGTTGTAAGCATGGCGTGCGTGATAAAGCTTAAGGGAACGGACGAGACCTCAAAAAAGCTGTCCGGAAAGTTCGGTAAGCTGTGGATAGCCGCGGAAATCGTTCTGTTTGTGCTTGTGGGAGCCGCCGTTGATATCCGCTATACGCTGTCTGCCGGCGCGGCGGCTGTGGGAATGATCTTCACAGCGCTCGTGTTCAGAGCCGCGGGAGTAATAATCTGTCTGCTCGGCACAAAGCTTAGTTTCAAAGAACGCCTGTTCTGCGTGATAGCATATCTGCCGAAAGCCACCGTACAGGCGGCTATCGGTTCGGTACCGCTGTCACTCGGGCTTTCCTGCGGAAATATCGTGCTGTCCGTGTCGGTTCTCGCGATCATAATTACAGCGCCCCTCGGCGCGTTTGGGATCGACTTCAGCTATAAACGTCTGCTGAAAAAAGAGAACTGAATGCTCGTTATGCGATTTTTACCATTGACTGAGCCGAAAAAATGTGTTACAATAAAATCAGCAAACGGGGTGATTTTATGAAAAAACTAACAGCGGCTTTAATTCTCTGCGCGAGTCTTTTAATATCGGGCTGTCAGTCCGACAATGATCCTCCGCAGATAATAGTGCCTTCTCATTCAAGCAGTACGGAGAGCTCGTATATTTCAAGCTCAGAACCTGTGGAAAGTTCTTCCGTCTCGAGTTCTTCAACAAGTTCAAGTTCTTCTTCAAAAGCAAGCTCGAGTTCCTCGGCAA
>JAFLUG010000055.1:5466-13969 GCA_022508885.1 Oscillospiraceae bacterium
TCTTCTTCAAAAGCAAGCTCGAGTTCCTCGGCAAGTTCAAGCTCGTCTTCAAAGGCAAGCTCAAGTTCTTCAACAAGTTCGAGCGTTCCCGAACCGCCTGTTCCCGTGCCCGAAAGCACGGAGGATATAGCGAGAAGACTGCTTTCGGAAATGACACCGAGCGAAAAGGTAGGACAGCTTTTCATCGTGCGTCCCGAGGCGCTCGCGACCCCCAACAGCAACCTCTCGACAAGCTATAAGAGCGTTTCTTCTATGTCCGATACAATGCGGGCAAATTTCGCGAAATATCCCGTGGGAGGCGTGGCGCTTTTTGCCGACAATATACTCACTCCCGCGCAGACAGCGGCATTTAACAGGGAGCTTTTAAATGTCTGCGATATTCCGCTTTTTATCGCGGTTGACGAAGAAGGCGGACGCGTAGCGAGACTTGCGAACAACAGCGCCTTCGGGCTGAAAAAATACGAAAGCGCGGCGGCTGTCGGAGCTTCGGGAGATACCTCCGCGGCGCTTGAAATGGGAAACACGATAGGAAATTATCTCAGCCAATACGGCTTTAATATGGATTTCGCGCCCGACGCGGACGTGTTTACCAATCCCAACAACACCGTGATAGGAAACAGGGCGTTTTCATCGGACGCGTATACTGCCGCGAAAATGGCGGCGGCAATGGCAAAGGGTTTAAGAAACAACAACATTATTCCCGTTTACAAGCACTTTCCCGGTCACGGCGACACAAGCGAGGACAGCCACACGGGCGCGGCTTACGCCAACAAAACGCATGACGAAATGCTCACCTGCGAATGGCTGCCGTTTATGGAGGCAGGCTCGCTTGACGGCGTTATGGCGGGGCATATTTCCGCGCCGCAGATAACGGGCAGTAATGTTCCCGCGACGATGTCAGGACAGATGATAACTCAGATACTCCGCGGCGAGCTTGGCTTTGACGGGCTGGTCATTACCGACGCTCTCGCTATGGGAGCTGTCACAAAAGTGTATAACGCAAAGTCCGCTGCGGTAAACGCAATTCTCGCGGGCTGTGATATCCTGCTTTTGCCCGACAACCTCGGCGCGTCTTTTGACGGAGTTTTAAGCGCGGTAAACGACGGGACCATCACCGAAAGCAGATTAGACGAAAGCGTTATGAGGATACTTATTTACAAGCTTAAATACGGAATAATAAAAGCATAAATTGCAATGCCAACAGCTTAACAAATAAATTCCGCCCCGTTTTGCAGAATAAGCAAAACGGGGCGGTTGATTGGCTGTTGTAGAATAACGAAAAAGATAAGTGATTAAGAAGGATTATTCTCTGATGAAGCAGTCGGGTAATTGCGATATCAGCCAATTCAAGTCAGTTTCTTTTATCTCATTTCTCATCAGGTATAAATCTGTCAGATCTCTCAAATCGGCAAGAGCCGATATATCGCTTATCTGATTGTCCTGCAAAGACAGCTCTTTCAGTTTTACCAGATTGGCAAGAGAGGATATATCGCTGATTTGATTTCCGTACAAACCCAGAGAGGTAAGTTCTGTCAGATCAGCGAGAGGAGTTATGTCGCTTATCTGATTTTTGTACAGACCCAAAGAACTAAGCTTTCTCAGGTCCGCAAGAGGCGTTATGTCGCTGATTTGATTTCCTCCCAGACCCAGACAGGTCAGATTTACCAGCTTTCCGACCTGTATCAGATCTTCATTGGTCAAATCAAGATACGATAGGTTCAATTCAGTCGTCGTCGCGATATCGTATTTCTTTCCCCTTATTTCTGCCATACCCATAGAGCCGTATGCGGTATCTTTGCTTTCCGATACCGAGTTTTCTATATCATTTATGTAGCTGTTTGGCATTCTGTCACCGCTGCACGCGGTCAGGGATAATATCAATGCTCCTGCCGCAGCCGCAGTCGAAAATCCCTTAAACTTCATAATATCTCCCCTAAAAGATGATCATATCTGACGGTTATCATTATAATATAACAAAATCTTCATGTCAATACATAGGTATACTCACGGGCGAAAACTCACCTTATGCTCGGTTTTTTGTTTCGTACTGTAAGTGGTATAATTACAGTACGGGGTGATTTTCTTGTACTATGTAAACTACAAAGAGCTTGGGCAGAGAATTGCCAAGCAGCGTCATGAATTGGGTCTTAAACAGTGGCAGGTAAACGAAATGGCGGGGCTGTCGGATAAATACCTGTCGAATATCGAGCGCGCTACGTCGGTACTCAGCATAGATGTGCTTATGAAGCTGTGCGCGGCTCTTGAAACAACGCCCGACGCATTGCTTTTGGGAACAGTCGCCGAGAGCGAATGCGACGCCGCGAAGGCAATAACAAGCAAGGTTCAGTCAATGACTCCCGCACAGGAGAAATTAGCGCTAAGCCTTATGGACTGGATACTTACACTTAAAATATAACTGTTTCTTTTCGGTGCTTCCCGAATGCTCGGGGAGCGCTTTTTGTTATAAGCGGACGAAAATTCCCAGAAAAATTTCCGCAATACCCCTTGACAAATACCCCCATGGGGTATATAATAAACTTGTAAACCGTTAAGAAAGGAACGATGTTTTATGCAGGACTGCGGCTGTTCCAAAAAGAAAAACCGTCCACCCGAGGAATACAGAAGTCTTATAAACCGACTGAACAGAATTTCCGGACAGATAAACGGGATAAAGAAAATGGTGGAAGAATGCGCCTACTGCACTGATATCCTTATTCAGGTGTCGGCGGTAAGCTCGGCGCTCAACTCGTTTAATAAAGCGCTGTTGTCCGAGCATATCCGAACGTGCGTTGCGGATAATATCAGAGAGGGCGACGACGACATTATCGACGAGCTTGTAAACACCCTGCAAAAACTGATGAGATAGGGGAATGAAATGGTTTTATACAGCATTACGGGAATGAGCTGCGCGGCTTGCTCCGCGAGAATAGAAAAAGCGGTAAGCGCAGTATCGGGAGTAACACAGTGCTCCGTAAATCTTCTTACAAACTCCATGAGCGTAGAGGGAGGAGAATCCTCGGCGATAATAAACGCCGTGGTCAAAGCGGGCTATGGCGCTCAGCTTAAGGATAAAGCCGCGGAAAAAACCGCCGGCGTTTCCAACAGTGAGGACGCTCTTGAAGATAAGGAAACGCCGAAAATGAAGCTCAGGCTGTTCTGGAGCTTAGGCTTTATGGTCGTTCTTTTGTATATCTCCATGGGCGGAATGATGTGGGGCTTTCCACTGCCGCCGTTTTTAGCAAACGACCATATCGCGATGGCGCTGGTTCAGCTCTTGCTTTCCGGAATAATCATGGTGATAAACCAGAAATTCTTTATCAGCGGATTTAAGGGGCTTATCCACCGCGCGCCGAACATGGATACCCTCGTTGCGCTCGGCTCGGCGGCGGCCTTCGGGTACAGCGTTTACGCGACCTTTGTCATGTCCAACGCGATGAGCGCGGGAAACCACGAGCTTGTTATGACCTATATGGATGAGCTGTATTACGAAAGCGCGGGGGTTATCCTTGCTCTTATCACGCTCGGAAAGTTTCTCGAGGCGCGCTCGAAGGGAAAAACCACCGACGCCCTTAAAAGCCTCATAAAGCTCGCGCCGAAGACCGCCGTTCTGATAAAAGACGGCGCGGAAGTTACCGTGCCGATAGAACAGGTAAAGGCGGGCGATATTTTCGCGGTAAAGGCGGGTGAGAGCATTCCCGCTGACGCGGTGATAGTCGAGGGCGAGACCTCGGTAAACGAAAGCGCGCTTACGGGTGAGAGCATTCCCGCGGATAAGATCGTCGGCGACGAAGTCTCCGCCGCGACGATAAACCTTTCGGGATATATCCGCTGCAAGGCGACGCGCGTAGGAGAGGACACCTCGCTGTCGCAGATAATCAAAATGGTAAGCGACGCTTCCGCCACAAAAGCGCCTATCTCCAAAATTGCCGACAGAGTTTCGGGAGTTTTCGTTCCCGCGGTAATAACGATCGCGCTTGCGACGATAGCGGTATGGCTTATTGCGGGGAACGGAGCCGGATACGCTATAGAGCGCGGAATTTCCGTTCTTGTTATCTCCTGTCCGTGCGCGCTCGGACTTGCTACTCCCGTAGCTATCATGGTCGGAAGCGGAATGGGCGCGAAAAACGGTATTCTTTTCAAAACCGCCGTTTCTCTCGAGCAAACGGGAAAAACCGAAATAGTTCTGCTTGACAAAACAGGAACGATAACAAGCGGAGAGCCTGTCGTAACTGACGTTATTCCCTGCGGAGAGATCTCCGGGGATAAGCTTCTCGAAACCGCCTATTCTCTTGAAAAGCGCAGCGAGCATCCCCTCGCAAAGGCAATAGTAAAGCACGCCGAAAGCCGCGGCTTTTCGGCTGAGGAGCCTGAAAAATTTGAAGTCCTGCGCGGCGCGGGAATGTCCGCCGTTCTTGATAAAAACGAGTATGTCGCGGGAAATCTCCGGCTTTGCGAAACGTACTGCGACATTCCCGAAAGCGTCCGCGAAAAAGCCGACACGCTCGCAAACGAGGGAAAAACGCCGCTGTTTTTCTGCCGTGAAAAGGCGCTTATAGGGATAATCGCCGTAGCCGATGAAATAAAGGCGGACAGTCCCTCCGCAATCGCCGAGCTTAAAAACATGGGCATAAAAACCGTTATGCTTACGGGAGATAACAAACGCACCGCCGAGGCTGTCGGAAGAGCAGCGGGTATAGACGAGGTCATCGCCGAGGTCCTTCCGGGAGATAAAGAGAACGTTGTAAAGCGCTTTCAGAAAAGCGGAAGGGTAGCAATGGTCGGCGACGGGATAAACGACGCGCCGGCTCTTACGCGCGCCGATATCGGGATAGCGATAGGCGCGGGCGCGGACGTCGCGGTAGACGCGGCGGACGTTGTGCTTATGAAAAGCAGGCTGTCCGACGTTCCCGCGGCAATACGCCTGTCGCGGCTGACGCTGCGCAATATCCACCAGAATCTGTTCTGGGCGTTTTTCTATAACGTGATAGGAATACCCCTCGCGGCGGGAGTATGGATACCGCTGTTCGGATGGAAACTCAGCCCGATGTTCGGGGCTTTGGCTATGAGTCTTTCGAGCTTTTTTGTGGTCACAAACGCCCTGCGGCTCAATTTCTTCAATATCTACAACCCGAAGCACGACAAAAAGATCCGTAAAAAAGCGAACAGCTCGCTTGAAAATAATCTTGAAAACACCAAGGAGGAAATTACTATGGAAATCACAATGAAAATCGAAGGTATGATGTGCGGACACTGCGAGGCGACCGTTAAAAAGGCGCTCGAAGCGGTAAAGGGAGTTTCCGAGGCAGCCGTAAGTCACGAAAGCGGAACGGCAGTCGTAAAGCTCTCCGAGCAGATAGACGCGGAAGTTCTCAAAAAGGCAGTTGAAGACAAGGACTATAAGGTCACGGAAATTGCGTAGTGCGTAACTACCCTGATAATGACACTGTCTTGGCGGATTGATGCTCGGATATAATGTTGTCTTGGCGGGTTAATTTTTGCCTGAGACACTGTCTTGGCGGTGTTTATTTAAATTTGAAATTTCAAAACCGCAAAACACTCCGTGTTTTGCTATCTAAGCGGCACGGTTCAGCTGCGCTGCACCGTGCCGCTTATTTTTGAAATTTCGCTTACGCCTGAGACGTTGTTTTGGCTGTTTAATGCTCAGCTAAGGCGTGGTCTTGGCGGGTTATTTCCCGGCTAAAACAACATTATCCCAAAGGACGAATTTCAAATAGCGTGAAATTTCTTCTGAAGAAAAAATTTTCGCGCGGTTCGCACTTGACGTCGGCTCCGCTGACGTCAAGTGCGAAATTTGAAATTCAAATTTAAATAAGGAGTTGATTTATTATGAACCCCAATAAGATGACCAAAAAGTCAATGGAGGCCGTTCAGGAGGCTCAGGACATTTCCGTTTCGTATCAGAACAACTGCGTAGAGCAAATGCATCTGCTTTACGCGCTTATGAACGACGAGGGCGGACTTTGTCCGCAGATACTGACGAAAACGGGCGTAGACGCAAACGGCGTAAAAACCGCGGCGCTGAAATTCATCGAGGGAATGTCCCGCGTTTCTGGAAGCGGCAGAGAGGTCGGAAAAATATACGTTTCCTCAGACCTTGACAAAGCTTTTGCCGAAGCCGAAGCTCAGGCGGAGCGGATGAACGACGAATATGTTTCGGTAGAGCATCTGCTTATGGCTCTCGTGGAAAAAGCCGACAGCGGCGTTTCGGGAATAATAAAGAGCTTTGCCATTGATAAAAACAAGCTGTTAAAAGCCTTGCAGGAGATACGCGGAAACCAGCGCGTGACCTCGCAGACTCCCGAGGAGACCTACGATGTACTGAAAAAATACGGACAGGATTTAGTGGAGCTTGCGCGTGCGAACAAGCTCGACCCCGTAATCGGACGCGACAGCGAAATAAGAAACGTGATACGCATTCTTTCGCGCAAGACCAAGAACAATCCGTGTTTAATAGGCGAACCCGGCGTGGGAAAGACCGCTATCGCCGAGGGTCTCGCGCTGAGAATAGTGCGCGGAGACGTTCCGTCAAACCTTAAGGACAGAAAGCTGTTTTCGCTCGATATGGGCGCGCTTATAGCGGGCGCGAAATATCAGGGCGAGTTTGAGGAGCGCTTAAAGGCGGTATTAAACGAGGTGAAGAAGAGCGAGGGGCAGATTATCCTGTTTATCGACGAGCTTCATCTTATCGTCGGCGCGGGCAAGTCTTCTGGAGCTATGGACGCGGGAAATCTCTTAAAGCCCATGCTTGCGCGCGGAGAGCTTCACTGTGTGGGAGCTACGACTCTTGACGAATACGCGAAGTACATCGAAAAAGACCCCGCGCTCGAGCGCCGTTTTCAGAAGGTGCTTGTTGACGAGCCGACCGTTGAGGACACTATCTCAATTCTCCGAGGAATTAAGGAACGTTATGAAGTTTTCCACGGCGTAAAAATTCAGGACAACGCCATAATCGCCGCCGCCACAATGTCCAACCGCTATATCACCGACCGCTTTCTGCCCGACAAGGCGATAGACTTGGTGGACGAAGCCTGCGCGATGATAAGAACAGAAATGGAAAGCATGCCCGCCGAGCTTGACCAGATATCGCGCGGGATATTACAGCTCGAAATCGAGGAGACCGCGCTCAAAAAAGAGACCGACAAGCTCACTCAGGAGCACCTCGCGGAAATACAAAAAGAGCTTGCGGAAAAGCGCGAGCGTTTCGCGGCAATGAAAGCCAAATGGGAAAACGAGAAAAACGCTATCTCCAAGGTTCAGGATCTGCGCAAGGAGATCGAGCAGACCAACGCCGAAATTGAAAAAGCAAAGCTTGAGTATAACATGAACAAGGCCGCCGAGCTTATGTACGGAAAGCTCCCGAAGCTTCAATCAGACTTGCAGGCAGAAGAGGAGCTTGCGGAAAAGGCAAAGGCAAGCTCGCTGCTGCGCGATAAGGTGACAGAGGACGAAATTTCGCTGATAATCGCCCGCAGAACGGGCATTCCCGTAGACAAGCTTGCGGAGGGCGAACGCGAGAAGATACTCCGCCTCCCCGAAACCCTGCACAAGCGTGTTATGGGTCAGGACGAGGCTGTCTCGCGCGTAAGCGAGAGCATTATGCGCTCCCGTGCGGGAATAAACGACCCGCGAAAGCCGTTAGGCTCGTTCTTGTTCTTAGGGCCTACGGGCGTGGGAAAGACCGAGCTTGCGAAGTCGCTCGCCGAGGCGCTGTTTGATGACGAAAAGAACATAATCCGCCTCGACATGAGCGAGTATATGGAAAAGCACACCGTCAGCCGCCTTATCGGCGCGCCTCCCGGATATGTAGGATACGAGGAGGGCGGACAGCTCACCGACGCGGTGCGCAGAAAGCCGTATTCCGTCGTGCTGTTCGACGAGGTCGAAAAGGCTCACCCCGATGTGTTCAACGTGCTGTTGCAGGTGCTTGACGACGGCAGAATTACCGACAGTCAGGGGCGGCTTATCGACTTTAAGAACACGATAATCATACTCACCTCAAACTTAGGCTCGCAGTTTATTCTCGACGGGATCGACGAAAACGGCGAGATAACCGAGCAGGCGCGGGAGAGCGTAGACGCGGTCTTAAAGCGCTCGTTCAGACCCGAGTTTTTGAACAGGCTTGACGAGATAGTATTCTACAAGCCGCTGTCGAAGGATAACATTTTCGGCATTATCGACATTCAGGCAAGCGACCTTGCCAAGCGCCTGAAGGAAAAACAGCTCGGTCTTGAAATTACCGATGAAGCGAAACAGCTTATTGTTGACGAAAGCTACGACCCCGCGTTCGGGGCGCGTCCGCTTAAGCGCTATATGCAGAGAAATCTCGAAACGCTTATCGCGAAGGAGATACTTGCCGACAAGCTGCATCAGGGAGATACGATAAAGGTAGGCGTAACGGACGGAACGCTTGCGATAATCGGATAATACAAAAGTCTTTGAAAGGGAGTCTGAGGGGAAACTTTCTACAGAAAGTTTCCCCTCA
>JAFLUG010000056.1 GCA_022508885.1 Oscillospiraceae bacterium
AAGCCCGGATATATCAACTTTATGGACGCTTTCAACGGCTGGCAGCTTGTAAAGGAACTGAAACAAGCGACCGGAAAGCCCGCCGCCACGTCCTTTAAACACGTTTCTCCCGCGGGAGCGGCGATAGGACTTCCGCTTTCGGAAACTCTCGCGAAGATATACTGGGTAGACGATTTGGGCGAGCTTTCGCCGCTTGCGTGCGCGTATGCCCGGGCGAGAGGCGCTGACAGAATGTCGTCTTACGGTGATTTTATAGCGCTTTCGGACGTCTGCGACGCTTCGACGGCGAGAATTATCCAGCGCGAGGTATCGGACGGAGTCATAGCTCCCGGCTATGACAAGGACGCTCTCGAAATTCTTAAGTCCAAGAGGAAGGGAACATACAATATCATTAAGATCGACCCCGATTATGTTCCCGAGCAGCTTGAGCGCAAGCAGGTCTTCGGAATTACCTTCGAGCAGGGCAGAAACGAGCTTGTGATAAACGAAGAGCTTTTCGCGAACCGCCCCACGAAAAACAAGGATATTCCCCGGAACGCCATTGACGACCTTGCGCTTGCGCTTATCACGCTTAAATATACCCAGTCCAATTCCGTAGCCTACGCTTCGGGCGGTCAGGCTATCGGCATAGGCGCGGGACAGCAGTCGAGGATACACTGCACGCGTCTCGCCGGAACAAAGGCTGACAACTGGTATCTTAGACAGTCGCCTACAGTCATGGAGCTGCAGTTTGTGGACGATATCCGCCGCGCGGACCGCGACAACGCAATTGATCTGTACATCGGTGAGGACTATATGGACGTTTTGGCAGAGGGCGAATGGCAGAAAATATTCAAGGTCAAGCCGGAGGTGTTCACACGCGAGAAAAAGCGCGAGTGGCTTGATACGATGAAGGGAACGTCTCTCGGTTCAGACGCGTTTTTCCCGTTCGGCGACAATATCGAACGCGCTCACAAGAGCGGCGTTGAGTTTATCGCCCAGCCCGGAGGCTCTATCCGCGACGACAACGTGATCGAAACTTGTGACAAATACGGCATAGCAATGGCGTTTACGGGTATCCGCCTGTTTCATCATTAACCGAAGTTTTAAGAGCGGCGGAGCGTTTCGCCGCTTTTTGATTGGTGTCGAGAGGAGAAGCAAATGCGGAATTTAAAAGTGTTTATTTCCTACAACGGCGCTGAATATCACGGCTTTCAACGTCAGGAAAACGCTGTCAGCGTACAGGAGATCGTCGAAAATACGATAGGAAAGCTGCTTAAAACCGAGCCGCCCGTGATTTACGGCTGTTCGAGAACAGACGCGGGAGTTCACGCGAGAAGATTCTGCTTCAATGTGAAAATCGAGAACAATATCCCCTGTGTCGGCTTTGTTAAGGGAATGAACACGCTTTTGCCCGATGATATCGCGGTTTTGTCCTGCGAAGAGGCTGATGATGATTTTCACGCGCGTTTTTGCACAAAAGCCAAGGAGTATGTGTATCTTATCAACAACAAGCCCGAGCGCGACGTTTTTCTCCGGAAGCTGGCATATCATTATCCGTTTCCGCTTGATATCGAAAAAATGCAGTCCGCGGCAAGCCTTTTTGTCGGCGAGCACGATTTTTCGGCATTCTGCCGGTCTGAGGGAAAAAAGCGCGTAAAATCAACTGTAAGAACGATTTATTCAGTTTCGGTGAGTGAGACCGGCGGAATTGTCGAAATAAAAATAAAAGGAAACGGTTTTTTGTATAATATGGTGAGAATTATCGCCGGAACGCTTATATATATAAGCGAGGGAAAGCGTTCTGTTTCGGATATTGAAAACGCGCTTGTTACGGGAGACCGCGAGCTTGCGGGAATAACTCTCCCGCCCGACGGCCTGTATTTAAACGAGGTTTGTTATTAGTACTTGACGAAAATGCATAAATATGGTATAATACCTTGATAGGGGTTATTTTGGGGAAATGGCGGTGATTTTACGGAAAAGAAAATCGACTTAAGAGAGATAAATAAAAAGAACAAGCGCAAAAAGCTTATAATCAGAGCGGCCGTTGCGGTGCTGATCATTACCGCAGCCGTGCTTGTTGTCGTAAATTGGGAAAAAATCATTGCTCCGTTCCGCGACGCCGCGCTTAATACCGGCGAGGGCGGATTTCCGATATCGCTTCCCGGAAGCGCCTCGTACGTTCTGGACAGCTTGGGTACGAATTTCTATCTTCTTACGGATACATATATTTACACCTACAATGCCGACGGCGCGCAGATCGCGGGCATACAGCACGGCTTTCAGAATCCGAGCGTGACCTCCGGTGAAAAGCGCGCGCTGGTTTTTGATAAAAACGGAAAGGGATTCAAGGTCTATTCAAGAAGCGCTGAGGTGTTTTCGAAAACGCTCGATGATACGATAGTTTTCGCGAAAATGGGGAAAAACGACCACTCTGCGGTAATAACCACCGCCTCGCGGTATTCAAACTATCTATGCGTTTTTAACGACGAGGGAAAACAGGTTTTCCGCTATGCCTCGCCGACGGAAAAGATAATGCAGGTCTGCTTTTCGGACAATGAGAATTTTGTTTATATTTCGGTTGTCGGGGAAAAGGACGGAGAGCTTGAAAGCGCGGTTTTGTGCTTTGATATAACCAAAGAGCAGAACGCCGTCTGGCGCGAGTATATAGGAAACGCGCTTACATATTCTCTTGAGTATTGCAGCGACGGAATATACGGCATTACAGAGCAGGGTATGTTCTTGCTGGACGCTTCGAGCGGAAAAATGACCGCGCAGAGTTCGTTTTCGCAGAGTGTTTCGGGAATATGCAAAACAGACGGTACAAGAGTCGTTTTTTTTCGGGACACGGCATTCAACGGTGATACGGCAGCGGCTTATGACAGCCGGCTCGCTTCGGTAAATACAAGATCTTTTGACAGCGTGTCTTCGTTTGACATAAGCAAAGGTATTTTATATGTGCTTTCAAAGAATAAGCTTTACGCTTATTCGGATATGCTTAAGAGCGAGCGTGTGTACGAGCTTGACGATGATTATTCAAGAGTAAAGATAATAGGCGGTTACGCGTATTTTTTGGGCTATAACAGCGTTCAGAGAATAGCCCTGTAGGGAGACTGATATGGGACAGAACTTTGCGTTTATATTTGATATAGCGATAATAGCAATTATAGTCGGACTGACATTTGCGGGAGCAAAAAAAGGGTTTGCGAAAATTATTCTTGAAATGGCGGCAGTCGTTGTTGCGACGCTTTGCGCGGTTGCTCTCAGTGAGCCGCTGGCAGGGCAGATATACGAGAGTTTTGTAAAACAGCCCGCCGAGGAGTTTCTTGAAAACAGCGCCGAAAGTCTTGACGAGCTGTTGAATGTTGATTATTTCGGCGGCAAAAATCTCGATTTTGATAAGGTAAAGATAGACGGAGAATATACAGACAGCTTTGAGCCTGATTACGCCGGAAAAAATTCCGCTGTTATCGACCTTACCAACAAGGTGGTTGACCTGTCTGAAACGGGGCTTGCGGAAATCGACCTTTCATTTTTCGGGATAGAAAAAGGCGAAGACCTTTCGTCTGTATCGGTCAAAACCGTTGAGTGTACAATAAACGACGAAAAAAAATACGGAGTGGGAATGCTTGTCGCGGCACAGTATATCGCGTCTTGCTCGGTAAGAAGCGGGGCGGCGGAGCCGTGGGGCGACCTGCTGAATGAGCTTTCGGCATACCTTCCCTCGGATTTCATTTCAGGGACCTCGGGCGTTACTGTTTCAACCATAAGCGGAGTTGTTCTTGCTATGCTGGATACAAGAACAACGGCGAAATCCGCGATCATGGAGGGAATAATTGAGCCTAACTGTACTACGATTATAAGGACGATCCTGTTCGCGATAATTTTCATTCTCGCAATGGTTATACTTAATGTTATAATATATTTTGCGGGATGGCTGAATAAAGTTCCCGTGGTTGGAAAAGCAAACGAGTTTTTAGGCGGCGTCGCGGGCTTTCTGGAGAGCGCGGCAGTCGTGCTTATAGTCTGTGTTGTTACGAGATTTATTGTATCCCTTTGCAGCGGAACAAACATAATTTTGTTTAATGAGACCGCGATAGAAAGTACTTTTTTGTTTAAGCATATTTACAATTTGGATCTAATCATTTTTTGATAAAGGCAGGGTGATTTTTTATGATGATGTGTTCGCGCTGTAAAACGCGTCCCGCGGTTATGTTCATTTCCACAGTCAGCGGCGGAGAAAGAAAGGACGAGGGTTTGTGCCTTCAGTGCGCTAGCGAGCTTAATCTTCCGCAGATGAAGGAGTTCCTCAATAAATGGGGAATAAATGAAGACGACGTAAAAGACGCGCTTGATACTGTATTTGATGAAAACGGTCAGCTTAATACAAACGCCTTTTCTCAGCTTTTCGATATGAAGGACGACAATGGCGAAGAGTTGGGAGAGGGTTTTGAAATGCCAGAGTTTGAAGAGGAAAATCCGGAGGAAAAGGACGACAGTCTTTTCGAGCGCGGCGGCGCGGGGACAATGCCCAACTTTCTGAAAAATCTCTTCGGAAGCTCAGACAGCTCCAAAAAGGACGAATCCGAGGAGAAAAAAGCAAAAAAGAAGCAGGAAAAAACCGACAAAAAGCGCAAATGTCTCGAGACCTTTTGCACAAATCTTACCCGCAGAGCAAAAGAGGGAAAGATCGACAGAATAATCGGGCGTGAAAACGAAATATACCGTGTTTTGCAGATATTGTCCCGCAGAACCAAAAACAACCCCTGTCTCATAGGCGAGCCCGGAGTCGGAAAAACGGCGATAGCAGAGGGCATAGCGCTTAAACTCGCGAGCGGAGACGTACCTTTCAGGCTTCAGGGAAAGGAGCTTTATCTGCTTGACCTTACGGCGCTTGTCGCGGGAACGCAGTTTCGCGGTCAGTTTGAAAGCCGCGTAAAGAATCTCATTGACGAGGTCAAAAATGCCGGAAACGTTATGCTGTTTGTAGACGAGGTGCACAATCTCGTGGGAACAGGCGGCGACTCAGAGGGCTCGATGAATGCCGCGAATATCTTCAAGCCCGCTCTTTCAAGAGGAGAGCTTCAGGTCATCGGAGCCACGACATTTTCCGAGTACAGAAAGCATATCGAAAAGGACAGCGCGCTTGAGCGCCGTTTTCAGCCTGTAACGGTAAACGAGCCGACGATAGAGGAAACGATAGAGCTTCTCGGCGGAATAAAGCAGTACTACGCAGAACATCACAAGGTCCGTGTTTCCGACGAGATAGCGAAAATGTGCGCGCTTTTGTCGGAACGCTATATCAACGACCGTTTTCTCCCCGACAAGGCGATAGACCTGCTTGACGAAAGCTGTGCCTGCGCTTCTCTCGGAAACGAAAGTATAACCGAGTATGAAAAGCTCAAACAGCAGTTAAAGGAGCAGAAAATTGAGGAGAGCAAGCTCGCCGAGGACAGCAATATCGACTACGAGCGCCTCGCAAAGCTCAAGACCGAGATCGCCCAGACCGAGCAGAAGGTTGAAGCGGTAAAGCAGGAAGCCGAAAAAGCAGAGGTAACGCTTGAAGATCTGTCAAAGGTCATAGAGCTCTGGACAGGAATCCCCGCGAATAAGATACGCGAGACTGAGTTTAAGAAAATGGCGTCTCTCGAAGACAGCCTTAAAGCGAAGATCATCGGTCAGGACGAGGCGTGTGAGCTTGTTTCAAAGGCGATAAAACGCTCGAGAGTTCAGCTTTCAAACCGCCGCAGACCCGCGTCGTTTATCTTCGTAGGTCCCACGGGTGTGGGAAAGACCGAGCTTGTAAAGGTTCTGGCAAAGGAAATGTTCGACACGGTAGACCCGCTGATAAGGCTTGATATGTCGGAGTATATGGAAAAGCACAGCGTGTCGAAGATCATCGGTTCGCCTCCCGGATATGTCGGCTATGACGAGGCGGGACAGCTTACGGAACGCGTGCGCAGAAAGCCGTATTCTGTCATTCTGTTTGACGAGATAGAAAAAGCCCATCCCGACGTTATGAACATTCTCCTGCAAATCCTCGACGAGGGTAAAATAACCGACTCTCAGGGAAGAAACGTAAGCTTTGAAAACACCATCATCGCAATGACCTCAAACGCCGGCAGTTCAAACGGAATGAATGGCGTAGGTTTCGCGAAGACGGTGGAGGATATCAGCAAAGAACGCGCCATGAAGGGGCTTCGTGATTTTCTGCGCCCCGAGTTTATGGCGAGAGTTGACGAGATAGTCTGCTTTGCTCCGCTTGATGAAGAAAGCTACGCAAAGATCGCAAGGCTCAATCTCGAGGAGCTTCGCGAGCCGCTTTCGGAGAAAAAGCTTGCTCTTAATATCGCAGATGATGTTTACAAAACGGTGGCTAAAAAGGCGTTCGGCGGAAAGTTCGGCGGGCGCGACATCCGCCGCGTGATACGTTCGGATATCGAGGACAAAATAGCCGAGCTTCTTATCGAACACAGTGAAGAGAGCTTTAAGTCGGTCGAAATAACCGCAAGCGGCGACGAGATAAACGTGGAGCTTGCAAAATGAGCGTGGTTCTGATTACAGGCGGCACGGGAGCCATCGGCGAGGCGCTTGTTGAGGAGTTTTCCCGTACAAACGACGTTGTTTTTACCTATAATCGAAATGAAGTCAAGGCAAAGGAGCTTTCCGAAAAATTCCGCTGTAAAGCCGTGAAAATGGATATTTCTGATAATAATTCCGTGAAAGCTGCGGCTGACGATATTATCGTGGAATTTAAGCGGGTAGATGTTCTTGTAAACAACGCGGGAATCTCGCTGATAAAGCCTTTTGCGGACATCACCGAAGAGGATTGGGAACAACAGCTCTCGGTTAATCTTTCGGGAGTATTCCGCGTAACAAAGGCTATTACACCGAATATGATAAGCCGAAAAAACGGCGCGATAGTCAACATTTCCTCGGTCTGGGGAGTTTACGGCGCGTCCTGCGAGGTGGCGTATTCGGCGGCAAAGGCGGGGGTTATCGGATTTACAAAAGCTCTCGCAAAAGAGCTTGCTCCGTCCGGGATAACCGTAAACGCGGTAGCTCCCGGAGTGATCGAAAGTCCGATGAACAGTGCGCATCTCAATGAAGACGAGCTGAAAGCGCTATGTGATGAAACGCCTCTCGGGCGTATGGGAAGACCCTCTGAGGTAGCGCAGGCGGTTCGCGCTTTGGCGGAAAACAGGTTCATCACAGGTCAGGTCTTGGGAATTGATGGCGGATTTCATTGAAAATATTGTCAAAATACACAAAGCTGCTTGGCAAAAGTTGAAAAAACTTGTGAGATAATTTTTCGCCAATTTTGCGATAATTTATTGAATTATTTCTGAAAATATTGTATAATTATTATGTTTAATTGAGTAATGTTTTATCTATTTTGATATAAAAAGGAGATTTTTATGAACAACGCGTTGGTTTTGCTGTCCGAAGGCGCAAGCGTGATCGACAGGCTTCAGGGTCTCGGCGACGCGAAGAAACAGCTTGCCGATCCTGATTATTGGAGCTCGGTCGGTATCATTGCGCTTACGGGAATTTTAGTAGTCTTTCTTATTCTCGCGATACTTATCTTCATGTTCTGGCTTTTGGGCGCGATCTTTAAGGCTGTTGACAGATCAAAAAACGCAAAGGCTGAGGAAAATGCGAGGCAAAATGCCGAGGCTGTTGCAAAGCCGGCTGTCGAGTCTGTGTCAGCGGTTGAAGAAGATTACAGTAACGACGAGGAGCTCGTCGCTGTTATCAGCGCGGCGATCGCGGCTTATACAGAGCAGAGCTTTACTGTAAAGAGCATCAGAAAGCATAATCCGAGGACGCGTTCCGCTTGGAGCACCGCGGGAATTAGCGAAAATACCCGTCCCTTTTGACGGCGAAAGGAACTGAAATATGGAAATCTTTACTGATACACTGACCGGTCTGATCGATACGTCGGGATTGATGGGCATGGGATGGCAGAATGCTGTAATGATCCTGCTGTCGTTTGTGCTGTTCTATCTGGCTATTGTAAAACAGTACGAGCCGCTGCTTATGCTGCCGATCGCTTTCGGAATGCTGCTTACAAACCTTCCGCTCACGGGGCTCTATCACCCCGAGCTTTGGGATCCGGCGACAAATCCGTATTTTGCGCCGCAGTATCTTGATTCGGGTCTTGTAGACGGCTCCACGCCAATATTTATGAGCGTTTTCACACAGGAGACCTCGCTTGATTACGGGCGTGTGCTTCACGACGGCGGCCTTCTTGATATGCTTTATCTCGGAGTTAAGCTGCAGATCTATCCGCCGCTTATCTTCCTCGGCATAGGAGCTATGACCGATTTCGGCCCGCTTATCGCAAACCCCAAGAGCTTTCTTTTGGGAGCTGCGGCACAGGGCGGTATCTTCTTTACCTTCTTCGGTGCCTGCCTGCTCAATATGACGGGTATTGCGGACTTTACGCTTAAAGAGGCGGCGTCTATCGCCATAATCGGCGGCGCGGACGGTCCTACGGCTATTTACCTTACATCAAAGCTTGCGCCTCAGCTATTGGGTTCTATCGCGGTCGCGGCTTACTCTTACATGGCGCTTGTTCCGGTTATCCAGCCGCCTATTATGAGACTGCTCACGACAAAGAATGAGCGTGCTGTCAGAATGGGACAGCTCCGCGAAGTCTCAAAGCTCGAAAAGGTCGTATTCCCTATAGCGGTTACGGTTATCGTTTCGCTTATCGTGCCCTCTGCGGCTCCGCTGGTCGGCATCCTTATGTTCGGAAACCTCATGAAGGAGTCGGGAGTGTGCGACAGACTTGTTAAAACGGCGACAAATGAGCTTATGAATATCATCACCATTTTCCTCGGAATTACGGTGGGAGCAACGGCTGTCGCGGAGAACTTCCTCAGCTGGAAGACTATCTTCATCATCGTGCTCGGTCTTGTGGCGTTCTGCATAGGCACAGCCTGCGGAGTGCTTCTCGGAAAGCTTATGTATCTGATCTCTGGCAAGAAGATAAATCCGCTTATCGGTTCCGCGGGCGTTTCGGCGGTTCCCATGGCGGCTCGTGTTTCGCAGAAGGAGGGTCAGAAAACCGACCCGTCGAACTTCCTGCTTATGCACGCAATGGGTCCGAACGTTGCGGGCGTTATCGGTTCCGCTGTTGCGGCAGGCGTTCTGCTCAGCATACTTGGATAATTCGGGATAATTAAACAATAAAGGCAAGAGCTTTCTCTTGCCTTTAATTTTAGAAGGGAGCTTTTTATGTCTAAAACCATTACAGTGCGCGGTGTGGGAACCGCAAAAAACAAGCCCGATCATATCGTTATCTCTATGAATATTTCCTCGAAAAACAGAAGCTACGATGCCGCTGTCGGAGAGGCGAACCGCCGTATCGAGCTGATGAAAGACGCACTTGCGAAAATCGGGTTTGATAAAGACGACCTGAAAACAAATGATTTTTCCGTAAACTCAGAGTTTGAGAATATTCAGCAAAACGGGCTTTACAAAAGCGTTCTGGCGGGTTATTCATGCAGCTATCATCTCAAGCTTTCGTTTGATTTTAGCGCACAGCGTCTTGCTGAAACGCTCAACGCGATCGTTACAAGCGGTGCCGACGCAGAGTTTTCGATTGCCTTTACCGTAAAGGATACCGAAAAAATATCGGAGCAGCTTCTTGTTTCCGCTACGGAAAACGCGAGGGCAAAGGCGGAGATCCTTTGCAGAGCGTCGGGAAAAACCCTCGGGGAGCTTGTGTCGATCGATTACAATTTAGGTGAGATAAACGCTGTTTCTCCCAGCAATTACAGAATAATGCGGACGGCAGTGCCTCTTGCGGCTGTACCCGAGTTTACGCCCGAGGATGTACAGTCAAACACACTCGTTGTTTTTGTCTGGGAGATAATTTGATCTGTTTGGTGAAAGTGAGCAAAAAGAAGATGCCCTCTTTAAACAAGAGGGCAAATTTATTTTAAACATTTTTTACAGTTATCCAAAGTAACTGTTCAGCAGGGATCCAATAGAATCTGCTGCTTCTTTTTCGTCTTTTACCACGTCATAGCAGTACGCGATAGATAAAAGCATGTACTTCATATATTTCCCACCTTTCTCTGTTTGTTCTACACATTTTGCAAGCCCGGAGCTTTTTGCTCTCTTTTTTCCTTGCACCACTATTTTAGCACCGTTTGACGGATTTGTCAATAGCAAAACGCCAGTTTTGGTGATATTCTACAAAAACGTATTATATTTTACTCTTTGGTGAAATTTTTTATGTAATTTGTAAATAAAACTGTGTCGAATTAAGCCTTGGTGTATTATCAGTCAGATTTAACGTACCCGGTTCCGTACTTTTAGGCTTGATTTGGTCATGTTTTATAATGTTGTTTCACCGCTTGACAATTTAATCAATGTGTAGTATAATAAAAACATGAAATCATTGCCATTCCGCAATATCTGCGGCATGACCTTGCAAAAATAAAGGAGGAGACAAAATGGGACTTACTCTGACAGAGAAGATCATCAGAGCTCATATCGTAGACGGAGAGCCGGTAAAAGGCTCGGAGATAGGGCTCAAAATCGACCAGACGCTCACACAGGACGCTACGGGTACAATGGCGTACCTTCAGTTTGAGGCAATGGGCGTTGACCGTGTAAAAACCGAACGGAGCGTGGCATATATAGACCACAATACGCTTCAGAGCGGCTTTGAAAACGCGGACGACCACCGTTTTATCGGTTCGATAGCAAAAAAGCATGGGATATGGTTTTCGCGTCCCGGAAACGGAATTTGCCACCAAGTCCATCTCGAGCGCTTCGGAAAGCCCGGAAAGACCCTTATCGGTTCTGACAGCCACACTCCTACGGGCGGCGGAATTGGTATGCTCGCCATGGGCGCGGGCGGGCTTGACGTTGCTGTGGCGATGGGCGGCGGCGCATATTACATAACAATGCCCAAGGTAGTAAGAATAAACCTCACCGGAAAGCTTAATGATTGGGTAAGCGCAAAGGATGTTATCCTTGAGGTTTTACGCAGACTGTCCGTAAAGGGCGGCGTAGGAAAGGTAATGGAATATACGGGCGAGGGCGTTAAGTATCTTTCCGTACCCGAGCGTGCCACTATCACGAATATGGGCGCGGAGCTCGGAGCCACCACGTCGATTTTCCCTTCCGATGAAACAACGCTTGCGTTTTTAAAAGCTCAGGGCAGAGAAGAGGACTATGTTGAACTCTCCGCCGATTCCGACGCTGTTTACGACGAAGAGGTAGAGATCGATCTGTCCAAGCTCGTGCCTCTTGCGGCTTGTCCTCATTCTCCCGATAATGTCAAGACGATAGAAGAGATCGGAAAGATCAAGATAGATCAGGTCTGCATCGGCTCATGTACAAACAGCTCTTTGCAGGATATGAGAAAGGTCGCTCATATTCTTAAGGGAAAAACTGTACATCCCGACGTTTCGCTGTCGATCGCTCCCGGTTCAAAGCAGGTGTTCAATCAGCTTGCCGCGGAGGGAACGCTGTCAATTCTTATCGAAGCGGGCGCGAGAATTCTGGAAAGCGCGTGCGGTCCTTGCATCGGCATGGGACAGTCGCCTAATTCAAAGGGCGTTTCACTGCGCACCTTCAACCGAAACTTCCTCGGAAGAAGCGGCACAAAGGACGCCGAGGTATACCTTGTTTCTCCCGAAACAGCGGCGGCTTCAGCGCTCGCCGGAGTATTTACCGACCCGAGAACTGTTGGCGAAATGCCGCCCTATGAAATGCCCGAGAGATTTCTTATCAACGACAATATGGTTGTCGCTCCCGCAAGTGTTGAGGAAGCGCCGAAAGTTGAAATTCTGCGCGGTCCGAACATCAAGCCGTTCCCGATAAACAAGCCTCTCGGCGAATCTATCGAGAGCTCTGTTACGCTTAAAGTAGGCGACAACATCACCACCGACCATATTATGCCCGCAGGCGCGAAAATCCTTCCGCTGCGCTCGAATATTCCCGCTATCTCGGAGTATTGCTTTACCGTATGCGACGAAACTTTCCCCAAGCGCGCGAAAGAAGCGGGAACATCTATCATCGTCGGAGGCTCGAACTACGGACAAGGCTCATCGAGAGAACACGCGGCGCTTGCCCCGCTGTATCTCGGCGTAAAGGCGATAATCTGCAAGAGCTTTGCGCGTATCCACCGCCAGAACCTTATAAACAACGGTATTCTGCCGCTTGAGTTTGCAAACGAAGCTGATTATGATAAAGTTGAGCAGGGCGATGAGATTGTTATCGCAGATATCCGTGAAACAGTGAAGAACGGCGGAAAAATAGTTGTCGAAAACAAGACCAAGAGCTTTTCGTTTGAGGTAAACTGCGAGCTTTCCGAGCGCGGACGCGGCATGATACTCGCGGGAGGATTGCTTAATTACACAAAGGAAAGCTGATTTGCGTAATTATCCATGCCGAACTGCTGCATAACAAGGAGAACTTATTGTGAGACAAAGGTTTATGGAGCTTGTAAAGGAAAACGACCGCCTGTATGAAAGCGGAGCGTTTGACGGAATGAAGTCGGAGTTTTTCTCAGACCTTAAGCCTGTTGAAAATCCCCGCAGCAAAAGCTTTTCCGTTTCGGACAGCCTTGTGCAAATGACGACAGTCGCCTGTATTCTCGAAAACGCGGGAAAAAAGATCATCGCGCTTAATTTCGCAAGCGCACGTCACCCCGGCGGCGGTTATCTCACGGGAGCCTCCGCGCAGGAGGAATCCTTGTGCAGAGCTTCGGGACTTTATTACACCATAAAGGATGTTCATGAATACTATGAGCAAAACGCACGCCACAAGCTGTCGGATTATACGGACGGCATGATCTATTCCGAGAATGTGCCTGTTGTCAGAGATGACAGCGGGGTGTTGCTGAAAGCTCCCGTGCTGTGTGATTTCATCACATCTCCCGCCGTCAACAGAGGCGCGGCAAGACTTCCGGACAGTGAGGTCAATGCAAAGATGAAACAGCGTATTGAGAAGATCATCACACTTGCTGTTTCAAAGGCTCCCGACGTTGTTATACTCGGAGCGTTCGGCTGCGGGGTGTTCAGAAACCGCCGCGAGGACGTGCTTCCTTTGTTTGAAGACGCGATAAACAGTTATGGCGGGGATGTTGAATATATCTTCGCGATACCGTAAACAAAATTTAGGAGGACAAAAAATGGCAAAGATTCAGATGACGACCCCTATCGTAGAAATGGACGGAGACGAGATGACCAGGATTATCTGGCAGATGATAAAGGACATCCTGATACTTCCGTATATTGATCTGAAATCCGACTATTACGATTTGGGGCTTGTCCACAGAAATGAAACAAACGACCAGGTAACTGTCGACAGCGCGAACGCTACCAAAAAATACGGCGTTGCGGTAAAGTGCGCGACAATTACCCCCAACGCTCAGCGTGTTGAGGAATATAAGCTCAAGGAAATGTGGAAGTCTCCCAACGGCACCATCCGTGCCATTCTCGACGGAACAGTGTTCAGAAAGCCTATTCTGGTAAAGGGCATAACCCCGTACATTCCTACATGGACAAAGCCTATTACTATTGCCCGTCACGCATACGGCGACATTTACAAAAACACCGAGCTTAAGGTCGCACAGGGAAGCAAGGCTGAGGTTGTCGTAACGGATAAAAACGGAAACGAAACGCGCGCTCTTATCCATGATTTCAAGGACTCCGACGGTATCGTTCAGGGTGTTCACAATCTTGATAACTCGATCGCGAGCTTTGCGAGAGCGTGTTTTAACTATGCTCTTGACGCCAAGGAGACCCTGTGGTTCGCGTCAAAGGACACTATCTCCAAGACGTACGACCACCGCTTTAAGGATATTTTCGCGG
>JAFLUG010000057.1 GCA_022508885.1 Oscillospiraceae bacterium
AGCCTTTGTGGCTATCGTGGCACGGCTGACAAAGCAGATGGGGGTTTATCGACAGTCTTCCGGCGATTGATACCGCTGTGCCTGCGTGGAGAACAGCTTGTAGTATTCCCCGCCCGCTTTCATAAGCTCTGCGTGAGTTCCCGTTTCTTCGACCGTTCCGTTGTTCAATACCACTATCTTGTTTGCTGTGGTGGCGCTGGAAAGCCTGTGCGAGACAAAGATAGAGGATTTCCCCTCGCGGAGCGTTTCAAACTGCGTAAATATCTCTTGCTCTGCGATAGCGTCGAGAGAGGCGGTCGGCTCGTCGAGGATAAGAATGTCCGAGTCGGCGTAAAACGCGCGGGCTATGGCTATCTTCTGCCATTGACCGCCCGAAAGCTCGGTGCCGCTGTCCTCAAAATAACGCATAAGCGGGGTGTCATATTTCTGAGGGAGCTTAGTGATAAAGTCCTGAGCGTTGCTGTAAAGCGCGGCTTTTTCTATGTCCTCATCAACGATATTTTTCGTCACCTCGCCGAAGGCGATGTTTTCCCTGACGGTCACAGCGTACTTGCCGTAATCCTGAAATACAACGCCGAACATGGCGTAAAGAGCGGTGACGTCGTATTCTCTTATATCGTGACCGTCGAGCAGAATAATGCCCTCGGTCGGATCGTAAAGACGCATCAGAAGCTTTATCAGCGTTGTTTTTCCCGCGCCGTTGAGACCTACCAATACGACCGATTCATTCGGCGATACGGTAAAGTTGATGTCTGTCAGCACATCGTGCTCGGCGCCCGGATAGCGAAAGGACACATGTTCGAAAACGATGGTATGTCCTATGCCTCTCTCAACTTTTCGGGGCGGGTCGATCGAGGGAACGATTTTCGGTTCTTCTTTCATAAAAGATATCATGTTGTTGATGAAAAGCGTTGATTCGTAAATAGACGCGGTGGTGGTTATCAGTGAGGCTACTCCTCCCGCGATAGAGTTGAGCGCGCCTGTGTACAGGGCGTAGTTTCCCACCTCGTATTCGCCGCTCCAGACTCCCCGCGCTATCATCACAAACAAAACGCAGTTTACGGCTGTGGAGAGGATACCCGCGCCTAAATTCCACATGCACTCAAGCACCATAAGCTTTCTCAGTCCTTTAAAGTAAACGCCGAAAACCGATTTATACTTTTCAATGAAGGTGTCCGTGAGATCAAGCGTGCGCATTTCTTTTACGAGATCTTTGTTGGTGATAAGCTCCGAGTAATAGGCGAGCTGTCTGCGCTCATTGCTTTTGCGGGAAAGATAGTCGTGATTCTTTCTGCGGAAGTAGAAGCTGATGACAGTAGAGGGTATGGATACTGCGATTATAACAAGCGCGGGCAATATCCCCACCGCGAGAATGATAACTATGTAGCTTACGATGCTGATGACGGTCGAGATAATTGAAAAAGTAGCCGTCAGCGATTCGATAGGACGGCGCGCCGCCTCTCGTGTCGCGTTTTCAAGCTTGGTGTAATATTCGGGGCTGTCGTAGCTTGAAAGGTCGACCTCCTTTGATTTGGTCATCAGCTTTATCTTGATGTGGTTTGCGACGATCTCGCCCGATATCCGCAGTACTGTCGAGTATACACGCGTAATAGCGTCCTTAAACAGCAGATAGACAAACTGCGCGATAAGAAGCACGGCAATTATCTGAAAGCTTGTAAGCTCATTCTGATACGCTTTGGCTAAATCATTGAGTATCTCCTTGCTGATAAGCGAACCTATAACGGGCATTATTCCGTTAAACAGCGTCATAAACGCCATTATGAACATTATCCCGCGGTTTGCTTCCCATACCAGCTTTATGATATAAAACATACGCTCGCTTGTATCTCCGATAAGTCTTTTTATGTATCCCGGAACATCGCGCAGGCGTTTGGGCTTTTGAACACGGTATTGGTCGTTGACCTTTCCGGTGGGGGGCGTCATATTCATACAAACACTCTCCTTTTTCTCATTTTAAACGATATTACTATGGACTTTTGAAACGCTGATTTATACAGCAAAACAGAGCCCCGTACAAGAGCTCTGTTTTTTCCTTAATTCCTGAATCAGTTTATTTCTACTTCATGTCCGTTGAAAATTATTCTTGATCTTCCGCCTACCGTCTCAATATTAAATTTGGACATGATCTCCTGTGTGTCCTCTTTGGATCTGATAGAAACTGAAGCGTCCGAATTTATAAAGGCAGCCTTTACATCGCCGCTTTTTCCGCCGAATGACAGCGCCGTTTCACCGCTTACCGAAGCGCGGAACGCTCCGCTTTCGATCCTGAGTTCGGTCTCTTTCTCAAGCGAGCCTATGCCGGTACAGTGAAAGCCGCTTATATTTGTCGACACGATAGAATCGTCTACAAGCACATTTGCTGTTTTTCCGCTTATCGTTCCAATCGCAGAGAGCATTTTTCCGCTCATGTTGAGCTTCAGCGAGGCTTTGTGTACCCGCACGCTGGCGCTGCCGTTCATAGAGCCCAAGGCTACGCCGTTCATAAGCGAGATTTCCGCGTCGATAGCACAGGTATGTATATCGAGCATAGCGTTGGCGTTTACCGCGCCCATTCCTACGCCTGTATTTCCGTTGAAGTTCAAAATGATCTTTCCCTGACCCACTGTTATTTTTCCGCCGAGACCCGAGCCGATGCAAATTCCCGTTTTACCTCTGGCGTTTACGCTTACCATACCGGACTGGTTGAAAACAAGCTCGCCGTGTCTGGAATTCAAATCGTTTCCTATAGCGAAATATTCGACTGCCTCAATTTTTATATCAAGCTTTCCGTCGCCTTCGAAAGTAAGCTTTGCGCTTTCGGGAACTCTTATCCCGCTCTGATTGAGGCGGGTCTCGCCGCTTATCACAAGCGTTACGTCACTGTTTTCGCCGAGGTCTATACACGGGCGGCTCTTTACATTTGACAGACTTACATTATCGAGAGTTATCCTTCCCTTAAATCCGGGAGCGACTTCGAGATGTATTTCGGTTTCAAGAGACGGTGCACCTATAACCGCGACATCGCCGTTTTTGGAGCCTTCTTTTCCCACAAGAATACATTTATAGTCGTCCTTGACAAGTCTGTCAAGCAGTACGCGCTCGGCGTTTTCAGCGGCGTATACATGCTGGTCCCTGCCGTCCTGACGCTCCTGGTGATACCGCTTTATTTCCTGACGTATCTCAAAGGGAATAGCCTCGATAATTTCCGCCGAGGGTCTGGCTGTATAATATCCCTGTATCAGATCCGCGCCCAGTAAAATAACTGTGTGCAGCTCGTCTGAGGTCTCAACTCCCTCGGCAAGAGCCATAATGTTATTGTCGTGGCAAAACTCGATTATCTCACGCACAAAATGCTTCTTTTTCGGATTGTCCTGTATCTCCGTGAGAAGCGAGCGGTCTATCTTTACATAGTTGGGATTATACCTCAGCAGGTTTTGTACGTTTGAATATCCGGTGCCGTAATCGTCTATGGCGATCTTTATATCCATATTGCGGTAACGCTCCTGAAGAGCGCTGAACTCGTTATCGCCGAACTCGGCGTTTTCCGTCAGCTCCACAACGACCGTGTCCGAATGCTTCATAAGCAGCTCGCCCACACGCCTGAAATCCTCGTTTTCAAGCTTCGTCTTTGGTATACTGTTTATAAAGACCCTTCTGCCGTGAAACGCCGGCTTGTCAATGTCGATACTTTCCAATACGTTCAAAAATGTCGCGCGCTCTATGTCATTGAGCCTGTCGGTAAGCTCGGCGTATTTCAGCACATGGAAAGGGGACAGCTTCATCTCGCTTTTCGGCCGCATGAGAGCCTCGTAAGAATAGATGCCGCCGTCTTCTGTGTTTACAATAGGCTGATAGTGATAGCCGAAACGGTTTTGGTCTATAATTATTTCCACTTCCGCCAGCGTTTCTTTTTCCTCGGGCGAAAGAGCCGCGAGCTTTCTGATTCGCGCGGCGTCGGCGCCGTTAGACCTTAAAAAAAGATTTTCTTTGGCGAGTAAAAGTATTTCGTTCCACAGCTTGTAGATCACATCGTCGGAAGTCAGGAAAAGCTTGCCGTTATAGCTTTTCTCAAGGCGGCTAAGCTCTTCTTCGGTCATAATTTGCGCCGCTTTACTCAGAAATTCGCTCAATAATAATATTTTGTCCTGCATATTTATCATGCTCCTTAAGCGCTAAAAAATCAGACATCTGAAATTCAGATGTTTTCAACTGATTTTAACAACAGTTTGTAATCAATCCTTTTCTATTATAACACAACCGTGCGCGTTTGTCAATATTTTCGGCAGCAGGCAATTAAAGTTGCAGTAAATATTCCCCGCATATCTTACTTGACTTTTTTAAAAATATGGTTTATAATGATATTGGTTATGATAAGGCTATTAAAAACAACAAGGGAAAGTGATAAATTGAAAACGCATGTTTATACGGCACAAGAGGCAAAAAAAATGCTTGTTGAGGGCAATCGTAAATATACCGAAAAAAGAGCCGTGTCGGTCGACGCTTCGGAGGACATTCTTAGGGCGAGCGTAAACGGTCAGACGCCGTATGCCACGATCGTCACCTGTTCTGATTCGAGAGTTATCCCGGAAGTTATTTTTTCGGCAGGGATCGGGGAATTATTTGTTGTGCGCGCCGCGGGAAATGTTATTGATTCGCACCAGCTCGGTAGCATCGAATACGCCGCGGAGCATCTCGGAACAGAGCTTATCGTGGTTCTCGGGCACGATCACTGCGGCGCGGTCGACGCGGCGCTTCACCATAAGAATGAGGGCTACATAAAGCTTATTACCGACGAGATACTCAGAGCTGTCGGCGATGAACGTGACGAGACAAAGGCGTGCTGTCTCAATGTAAAGCATAGCTGCGAGGTGATAGAAAACAGCCTGAAAATCCAAGATATGAAGGTTGTCGGGGCGGTATATCATCTGGAAAGCGGAACGGTGGAATTTTTGTAAGTTAATGCTTATACATAACAACAACCCCTGAAACGGTCAGTTTCAGGGGTTGTTATATGCCGATCCATCAAAAATCTTTATTCGGATTTAGTCATTTGTCCGATCTCATCGGCTGCCACGAAAAACGCTTCAACGACTGCCGGATCAAAATGCGAGCCGGAGCCTTCTCTGATTATGGCATACGCTTTTTCAAGCGGCATGGCTTCTTTATAACAGCGCTTTGAGGTAAGCGCGTCGAATACGTCCGCCACTGCCATTATCCGTGCGCAAAGCGGGATCTCCTCGCCGCTTTTGCCATAGGGATAGCCCTTTCCGTTCCATTTTTCGTGATGAAACGCCGCCATATCCGCCGCCATATTCAGATACTCCGATTCTCCAAGCTCGTCTTTTGCGTGGACAAGCAGCTCCTCTCCCGCCGAGGTGTGCGTTTTCATGATCTCAAATTCTTCGTCGGTAAGCTTTCCGGGTTTGTTTAAAACCGCGTCGGGAATATGTATCTTTCCGATATCGTGCAGCGGCGCCGCTATTATCATATCCTCCACATATCTGTCCGTGAGGATATCGCTGTAAACGCCTTTCTTTTTAAGCTCTCTCGCGATGACCTCCACATATTTTGCTGTGCGCCTGATGTGTCCTCCGGTATTGTCATCCCTGTTTTCCACGACCTCAGCCATAAACGTTATCATACCCGACTGCATACCCGACAGACGTTCGTGATAGAACGAGCGCTTGTTGCCCTGCATTATCAGCACGATTATCGTAACAGTCATAATGAACGCCGCCATGCTCCCGATCCCGATGAACGACAGGACCTCCGGGCCATATTTGCCCGCCATCTGTGCGTTTCCGTCGTATCTCACGATCTCAGAATTCATAACGCCTACGTTGGAAAAGAACATCATAACCATACCGACTATCCAGAGCAGTATCTGTTCCGATATACGCAGGCTGCGGTTTTTCATATTCTCATCAAACCATTCGCGCCATTTGCGCCCTTTGAAATAAAACAAGACAAGAAGCACTGCAAAAGTCCCGTAAATCGAGAATTGATAGATCATAATACCCGTTTCCGAGAAGGAAAGCAGATACGGCGGCACGAACATTGCCGGAATAATAAGCCCGTTGACTATGCCCATAAACGGTATCATCAGAAGAATCCCGGGAAGTCGGTATTTTTTTCTGCTAAGACATATGCTGAGCCCGATCAGGACAAGGACTGCCGCGGAAGCCGCGTCCTTTCCGAAAGCAATATACGCCCCGACACTTATCAGAAACCCGATCGTCCAGAAGATACGGTGCATTTTCGGCTCCATATCCGGCTCCAAAAATACATACTTTTTTACCAGCAGGCCGCTTATCGCAAGTGCCGCTGTTTCCAAGATGCCCAGAATTACCGCACCCATACAAATGATTCCTCCGTGTTGCGTTCCGCGTTATCATACTATTGCCATTATATCACACATATGAGAAAAAATCAACAGCATTAGTACGCGTTTTCTTTATATAGTATTTATATGTTTTGTACAGACTGTTTTTGCTTTCGGCGGAGAATGACAAAATAAATTCCGCACAGGATTATCTGCACTATCGTAGACGACGGCGTGGCAAGACCTATCTTAAACAGCGTAACGTCGGGCTGAAGGCTCATGAGCCACGAAACGGGAAGTCTCACGCCAAAGGCTCCGATAATTCCCTGAAGCATTACAAAGGTCGTGCTTCCGCAGCCGTTGAAATAGCCGATAAAGCAGAATAAAAACGCCGTGAATACGCAGTCTATCGCGTATGCCCGCAGATAGTCCGCCGCCGCGAAGATTATATCGGGGTCGTCGGCGAAAATTCCCGCGAGAAGGTCGCCGCGGAAGAACGTAAATGCACCCATAGCGGCTCCCACCGCCAGCGACGAGGCGATCCCGCACCACAGCGCTCTCCGCGCGCGTTCGGGTTTTCCCGCGCCGATGTTCTGAGCTACAAACGCGGACATTGACTGCATATACGCCGATGCTACCAACATCAGAAATCCGCACATTTTATCAGCTACTCCGACGCCCGACGACTCTGTGAGTCCCAGATTATTCACAATAGCCATTATCACTAAAAACGAAATGCTTACCAATAGGTCCTGAAGCGCGATGGGCGTTCCCAGACGCAGTATCTTCCCGATATAACTGCCCTTCGGTCTGAGATACTTTAACGAAAACTTAAACGGAAGTTTTTTGGCGCGTATGATAATAAGCGACAATATCACGCTTACCGCCTGAGCCGTAACGGTCGCGTATGCCGCCCCCGCCGCGCCCATTTGCAAAACCGCAACGAACAGCAGATCGCCGCCAATGTTGAACACGCAGGCGATAGCCACTGTCACAAGCGGAATTTTCGAATCGCCTATCCCGCGGAAAACGCTTCCCACTAAATTATAGGCCACTATAAACACAGTGCCAGCGGAGCAGATCGTTATGTACGAAACTGTATCCTCATACGCCTCCGCGGGGGCGTGCATGACCTGTGCCAACAGCGGCGCGCAGGCTATCATAACGGCGGTAAAAGCGACCGCTGCCGCGCCGAAAAGGGTGATGCCGCTTCCGATTATCTTTCCCGCCTCGTGTGTCGCGCCTTCTCCGATCTTTCTGCCGACATAGACGGTAAGACCCATCGCAAGTCCTGTTATAACGACCGTCAGAGTATGCATTACCTGACTGCCCGTGGATACCGCCGACACATATACTTTAGCCAGCTCGCCGCCGAATTTTCCGACGATAAGCAAATCTACCGCGCCGTACATTGTCTGTAAAAACAGCGCCAACAGCACGGGCAGCGCAAAGCCTATAAGCGGCAGAAATATCCGCCCTTCCGTAAAATTCTGCGTTTGTTTCACGATATTCTCTCCCTTGATTTTGTATCTTTATTTTGTAAAATGGCTTTACTGCTGCTCTTTCGGTTTGCCGCTGAGAATTTTATCGAGCGGTTTTTGCAGTCTGCCGTTGAAAAACTTTACAACTATACCCGTAAGCAGCGCGGAAAGAACAGTTCCTTCTCTTATTCCCACAACGGTAAGATCGAAAAACAAAAGAGATAAGCCAAGAGCAAGAAGCACGCAAAAAATATCAAACGCTATTTTTACGTTTCCAAACTCTTTTTTTGAAATGTCCGAAACCGCCTTTACAAAAGCCTCGCCCGAGTTCATTATCACGTTTGCGATAACGGAAAGCGTTATCCCGAACCCGAGAACGACGATCCCTATGAAAACCATAGCGAGCCTTACGGGATAAACTTCAGCGGGAATAAATGAAACTATCCGCATTCCCAGATCGGTAAACCAGCCGAACAGTATTGACAACGGCACTTGCAGAAGCTGTATGAGCTGAAACTTTTTTCTTAAAAGAGCTATCTGTCCGACTATCATCACGCAGTTCCAGATGGCCAGCCATGTTCCCAATGATAGAAAGGTAAATTTATCGCTTAAAACATTAGCCACGGAGGATATCGGCGACACTCCCAGCTCCCCATGCTTTGTAAAGGCTATGCCCAACGCCGAGAAAAACAGGCTTATAACAAACAATACATACCGTTTTGCCGTTTCTGTTTTGCTCATAACTGTCAACTCCTGACTATACCGCCGCGGCTGTTGCGGCGGATTTTTCCCACAAGTCGGGCGCTTCTTTTCCGAAGAAGCGCCTCAAATTATTTACAAGGTTTGTTATTAACCGAAAAGCTTGCTCCAAAAGCTTATTCCGGCTATCTTTCGCGCCGCGGCGCCGTTTTTATACCCTTTTTTCTCAGCTTTATCCAGGAGAACGGCGGCTTGTTTTTTATCGCCGGTAAAGGCTAACGTCATCGCGTAGTTTGCCAATACCGTCGGATAATCCGTGTCATCCTCCGATATCAGCTCCATACTCTTTTCATAATATTCCAGCGCGCCCTGATAGTCTTTTCTGAACAGAAGAATTGCGCCGATGTTTGAATATGCCGTCGGGAAATTCGGGTCGATGGATATCGCTTTGTTATAGCATTCCAGCGCTTTATCGTGCGATCCGCATTCTCTGTATGCTCTGCCGAGCTTTACCCGTACAACCGCGTTGTGTTCGTCAAGCTCCAACGCCTTTATGTATATCTGAAGCGCGTCTAAGTATTTTTCTGCCTCGCGGCATTTTTCCGCGTCGATAAACAGTGACATCAATTTTGCGTCAACGACTTCTTTGCTGATAATTTCTTCATTTTCATCCAATCTGTATATACTTCCGCAAAAATCGCATATCAGACCGTTGCCGTCATACTTTCGCAATGAATTTCCGCCGCAGCATTCGCACTTGATAAGCTTCATATCTGTCTCCTTATTAACGAGTTATTTTATCATAAACTTTCTCGCTGCGTTTATGCCGATCTTGTAGGGGAGAGGTCTCAGAGCGCGGTCGGCCTCTTTAAGCTTTTCGCGTATGCTTATTTTCTGCGGGCAGTGCTGCTCGCATTTTCCGCAGCCCACGCACTGCGACGCAAAGCCCGGCTCTTTTCTGAGCCCCATGTTCTGCGCGAACTCAAAGCGCGCGGGTCCTTTTTTCTCCATGTACATAAGGTTGTAGTAAAAGAAATTTCCGGGGATATCCACTCCCTTAGGGCAGGGCATACAATACCGGCAGCCCGTGCAGTTTACTTTTTCTCGCTCGCGGATTATCTGCTTTATCTGCTCGATGATCTTCATATCCTCGTCGGTCAGATGATTCGGCTCGGCTTCACAAGCTATACGGATATTTTCGTTTACCATTTCCTCGGAGTTCATTCCCGAAAGGACGCAGCTCACCTCCGGCTGATCCCACAGCCAGCGCAGTCCCAGCTCCGCGGGCGTATAGCCCTTGCTGTCGGAAGCCAGCACCTGCTTTGCCTTATCGGGAAGATCAACTAACTTTCCACCGCGCAGCGGCTCCATAATAACAACGGGAATGCCCTTTTCAGCCGCCGCCTGTAAGCCTCTTCTTCCCGCCTGAGTGTGCTCGTCGAGGTAGTTGTACTGTATCTGGCAGAAATCCCAATCATAGGCGTTTAATATTTTCAAAAACATTTCCGTTTCGCCGTGGTAGGAAAAGCCGATGCTTTTAATGCGGCCCTCTGTCCTTTGTTTTTCTATCCATTCTTCAATACCGAGCGCTTTCAGCTTTTCCCATTCCGCGATATCGGTAAACATATGCATGAGATAATAGTCGATATAATCGGTGCGAAGGCGCGACAGTTCCTCGCTGAAGGTCTTGTCAATCGCCGCCGCGGAGCGCAGCATATACTGCGGGAGCTTTGTGGCTATGTAAACTTTTTCGCGGCAGTTGTTTTTCTCCAATATCTTGCCGAGACAATCCTCGCTTCCGGGATAGATATACGCCGTATCAAAATAATTTACGCCCTTTTCGATAGCGAGCATTACCTCTTTTTCGGCCTTTTCAAAGTCGATCGAGCTTCCCTTTTTGCTGAACCGCATACAGCCGTAGCCAAGCTGTGAGATCTGATTGCCGTGTCTGTCGGGTCTGTATTTCATGTTTTCTCCTTTGAATTTTTCTGTAATTGTCTGACTTTATTATATCACATTTCTGTGGAAAAGTCAATATTTACGAGTAGTATTCTTTGCCCGGCTATTGCGCGGTTCAGGACTTTACAGGCAGTATGTTTTTACGCAAACTGCGCCTCATACAGTTGCCTGTAAAATGTATCGCTGTCCATAAGGCTGTCGTGCGTGCCGCGCTCGACAACATCGCCGTCGCGCAGTACAAGTATCATATCGGCGTTTTGGATAGTGGACAGCCTGTGCGCTATCACAAAGCAGGTCTTGTCGCTCATCAGCTTTCGCATGGCCCGCTGTATCTGCATTTCGGTGCGCGTGTCAACGTTAGACGTAGCCTCGTCGAGTATAAGCAGCGATGACTTCAGCAGCATAGCGCGGGCTATCGTCATAAGCTGCTTTTGTCCCTTTGAGATATTTGAGCCGTCCTCGTCAAGCACGGTATCATACCCGTCGGGGAGCGTTATTATGTAATCATGTATTCCGCACGTTCTGCAAACGCGCTCGACGTCCTCTTTCCCGGCGGTCTCGCTGCCGTAGGCTATGTTTTCGTATACCGTGCCGTTAAACAGCCATGTGTCCTGCAAAACCATCGAATAATTAAGCCTCAGGCTCTTTCTTGTCAGCTCCCGTATGGGGTGTTCGTCAAGTCTTATTTCTCCGCTGTTTACGTCATAAAAGCGCATAAGCAGATTTACTATCGTCGTCTTTCCCGCGCCCGTAGGACCTACGATAGCAACAAGAGAGCCTTTCGGGATATCCAGCGACAGCCCGTGGATTATCTCTTTGTCCTCGGTATATCCGAAGCGCACCTTGTCCAAAACCACATGACCCTCCGCGCCGTTAAGTTCAGCGGCGTTTTCCTTGTCCTCAGGCTCGGGGCTTTCATCAAGCAGGCGGAACACGCGCTCTGCCGCGGAAAACGCCGACTGAAGCTCGCCGATTATATTCGCCACTTCGTTTATCGGACCGCTGAACTGACGGGAATAAAGCACAAACGTAGATATACTGCCGATTGACACCGAGCCGTGCAAAAACAGTATCGCCCCGAAAAAGCTGACCAGCGACAGCGACAGATTGTTTACAAGATTTACGGAAGGACCGGTGAGACTTCCGTAATATTCCGCGCGGTAATACGCTTCTACAGTCTCGTTGTTCTGAACGTCCAGCTTTGAAATGGTGTTGTTCTCCTGACCGTAAGCGCGAAGCGTTTTCTGTCCGCTTATCATTTCCTCGACAAAGCCGTTGAGCTCGCCGAGCTTTGCCGAGCGCTTTCTGAACAGCGGGCGGGTAAAGCCCGTTATTTTTTTTGTCATAAACACCGACAGCGGCACAGTAAACGCGAATATCAGCACCATAAGCGGCGAAATTGTTATCATCATAAACAGTGAACCCACTACCGTGACCGAGCTTGCGAATATCTGGACTAAGTCGTGCGATAGAGAGGTGTTTATCGTGTCTATGTCGTAGGAGATGCGGCTGAGGATATCGCCCGTCTGGTGGGTGTCGAAATAACCTACGGGAAGCTCCGTGAGTTTGTTGAACACGTCGCGGCGCATCGTATTCACAACACGCCGGCTGATGACTATCATAAGTCTCGACAGCAGATAAGACAGCGCGGCGCTCGCTATATATACCGCCGCCATTGCCAAAGCGTATTTCCATACGCCCGAGAGGTCTACCTTGCCCTCGCCGAGCTCGATAGCGTCAATTGCAAAGCCCGAAAAATACGGTCCCGCAAGCCCCAGCAGGTTTCCGCCTATCGTCAGCAGTATGCACAGCACAAACAATATCTTGTGCTCCATAAGATAGGGCATAAGGCGGCTTAATACGGCGGTCTTTTTCATTCTGGGTTCAAATCCGGCGGAGTTTTTAACGTCGCGGATATCTTTTTCTATATCTCTTTTCATCGCCTTGCCCCCTTTCCGCTGCCCATCTGCGACTCGCTTATCTCGCGGTATATCTGACAGTCGTTTATCAGCTCGTCGTGCGTGCCCATTCCTATGACGCTTCCGTTATCCATTACAAGTATCTTTTCGGCGTGCATTATTGAGCTTATTCTCTGCGCGACGATTATCTTTGTGGCGCTTGCGCAATTTTTCCGTATTTCTTCGCGCAAAAGGGAATCGGTCTTATAATCCAGCGCGCTCGATGAATCGTCGAGTATAAGTATCTCCGGTTCTCCCGCCAGCGCCCTTGAAATAAGCAGACGCTGTTTCTGACCGCCCGAGAGGTTCGCGCCCTTTATCGCCACTTCGGCGTTAAGTCCGCCCAAGCTCTCGATAAACTCCGCCGCCTGAGCCTGCCGCGCCGCTTCAATCAATCGGTCGTCGGAGAGCGGTCTGCCGAGACGTATGTTTTCGGCTATGGTATCCTTAAACAGCGTGTCATTCTGAAAAGCCACGCCGAATTTCGCGCGAAGGTCTGCTGTCGCATAGTCGCGGATATCAACGCCGTCTATCTCGATCTTACCTTCTGAAACGTCGTAATAACGTAATAACGCGCGGATTATCGTGGATTTTCCCGAACCCGTAGCGCCTATTATGCCGAGAGTTTCGCCGCGTTTAAGCTCAAAGTTCAGGTTTTTCACCGCAAAGCTCCCGTACTTATAACGGAATGTAACGTCACGAAACGCGATATGCGGAGCGTTTTCGGGAATAAACGAATAACGCGGCTCGGTCTCGTACAGCTCCGACGGAGTATCCAGAACTTCCAGCACGCGCGCCGACGAAGCCGCCGCCTTTGAAAGCATGGTAAACATACGGTTTATGGCTCTGAGCGCGTTTAAAACGATAGTAAACAGGTTCATAAACGCGATTATCTTTCCGACCTCGGAAACGCCGCCGTTTACACGGTACGCGCCCGCAACTATTACCGCCGCTATGCCGAGATTCAAAAGCAGGCTCATGGAGGGGTTTGTCAGCGCCATTGTGTTTTCCGCGGCGCGCTCGCGCTCTGAAAGCGTATCGTTTACTCCGCGGAAGCGTTCGCGCTCGTAGCCGGATTTTGACAGCGCTTTTATCACGCGCACTCCGACAGCGTTTTCGCGTACCACTCTCAGCATAGAATCCGCCGCCTGCTGTGACTTGGTAAACAGCCGCGCGCCTTTGCGTGACACGAAAAACGTTATCCCGAAAACTATCGGAAGCGTTATCACCATTATAAGCGTAAGCGCGGAGTCAAGCGTAAGCGTTACGATTATCCCGCCCACCAGCATTATCGGCGCGCGCACTCCGAGCCGCTGTATCATTCCGACGGTCTGATGAAGAACATATGTATCGCTTGTCATACGGGAGATG
>JAFLUG010000058.1 GCA_022508885.1 Oscillospiraceae bacterium
CCCCCCCCCCCCCCAACATATATTTTACGTTCTATTAACATCGTGAAAATATTTTTTCCAAAAGCTTGATCGGCTCTCCAAAACGGAGAGCCGGTTTTGCGTTATCAGACATTACGCTGTTTTTGTTTTCAACTCCTTATATTTTTTCTTGGTTGCTTCTCCGCCGCGTATGTGGCGTTCCTGTTTGTTTTTGTTAAGTACGGCTTTAACCTTTTCATAAAGCGTTTTGTTTACCTTCGGAAGTTTGGAGGTTATATCCTGATGAACCGTGCTTTTGCTTATTCCGAACTGTTTTGCGGTGCTTCTGACGGTTGCGTTTTTTTCGACAATATATTTTCCGAGCACGACACATCTTTCGTCATTCCCTTCGTTTATGGTTTTCAACGAAATTCAACCCCTTTCAAATAATAGTGTACAGCACTAAATCTTATGTCCTTAAAGTCCCGAATATGATTGCGGACAAATTCACTATTGACATTTAAAGGGAAAAACGTTATAATTTATATGTATGATTAAACATAAAGGAGAACAAAATGGTTTTTGAATTCAGCCCCGAGCTGGTTGAAGCGGAGCATGCGGCGCTGGAAAAATGCACTCCGTATTTTGCAGGGCTCGACAGACTTTGCGAATATAACGGCGAGCGTGTTTTAAAGGCGTTTATCGACAATAAAGTAAGCGAGATGCATCTTAAAGGCACAACGGGCTACGGCTACGGCGACGACGGCAGGGATAAGCTCGACGCGGTTTTCGCGCAGGTTCTGGGCGCAGAGGACGCGCTTGTCCGTCATAATTTCGTAAACGGAACGCACGCTATAGTAACCGCGCTGTTCGGCGTTTTAAAAGCCGGCGACAAAATACTTTTTTCTACGGGAATGCCGTATGACACGATACAAGAGGCGGTTTTCGGCGAGAATGTAGGTTCTCTCAAGGATTACGGAATAACCGCCGAGATCGCGGAGCTTGACGCTGTTGGAATGCCAGATCACGGTAAGATACGCGAAAAAGCAGGGACGTGTAAGGCCGCTTATATCCAACGCTCCCGCGGGTATTCACTGCGCCCGTCGTACGATATTGAAACGATCGGGAAAATTATCAATGAGATACGCTCGGTCAACAGCGACTGTATAATAATTGTTGATAACTGCTACGGAGAGCTTGCCGAGGACAGAGAGCCTACAGCGGTCGGAGCCGACCTTATCATCGGCAGTCTTATAAAGAATTTAGGCGGCGGAATTGCGGAAACGGGCGGCTATATCGCGGGCAGGGCGGATTTGATCGAAAAATGCGCATTTAGGCTTACAACTCCCGGCGCGGGAAAAGAGGTAGGCTGTACTTTAAACCAGCTGAGAGGAATGTACATGGGCTTGTTCCGCGCGCCCGAGGCGGTGTGCGCGGCGCTTAAGACCTCGGTTTTTGCGACGGCGCTTTTTGACGAGCTGGGATATGAGACCTTCCCGAAATATGACGAAAAACGCACGGACATCATCGCGGCGATAAAGCTGAACGGCGAAAAGGAGCTGTGCGCGTTCTGCGAGGGGATACAAAGCGGCTCGCCTGTTGACAGCGGCGTTATTCCGGAGCCGTGGGATATGCCGGGGTACGACAGCAAGGTAATTATGGCTGCGGGGGCGTTTACGATGGGCGCGTCGATAGAGATATCGGCGGACGCGCCGCTTAGAGAGCCGTTTGCGGTGTGGGTACAGGGCGGACTTACGTTTGCGAGCGGGAAGATCGCGGTGATGAAAGCGGCAGAGCGTGTATTAAACAACAAATAGGCGAGAGTATAAAAGTCTTTGGGAAAGGGGTCTGGGGAAAACCTTTTCTTCAGAAAAGGTTTTCCCCAGTAAAAAGAGTTCAATGGAATAAACTTGCTTTTCGGACGTAAAACAGCGATAATAAAACCCGTTCGAAAAAGCATCGAGGTGCAGATAAAATGGTCAGAAAAATGATGGCAGTCTCGGCAATAACCCTTGTTCTGATGTTTGTGTTCTGGGGAGTTTTCCTCGCGAGTGAAATGCGTGTTTTTTTCACACTCGGGGTAGTCTCTCTTACAGTCAGCTTTCATTTTTCGATAAGGCTTGTTATAGGCGGACTGATCGATTATAACCTTAAAAACCGCGTCGATTATACAAAAGGGTGGTTTAGGGAAAAGGGCTTTGAAAAGGGCTTGTACAAGACCCTTCGTGTGAAAAAATGGAAGAACCGAATGCCCACCGCAAACGAGGATTATTTTTCTGTCAAGAAGCATTCTCTCGAGGAGATAGTTATGGCGGGATGTCAGGCGGAGATAGTACACGAGCTTTGCGCTGCCGCGGGATTTCTTTCAGTGCTTTTCGCGATTCCCTTCGGGGATTGGTGGGTGTTTTTTATAACCGCCGCAGTCGGCGCGGTATACGATATGATTTTTGTGCTGATTCAGCGCTGTAACCGTCCGAGACTTCTGAAAGCGCTTGAAAGGGAAAAACGCGCCAAAATGGCGAATAGTAAGGAGAATAATGATGATTAAAAGCATGACCGGCTTCGGCAGGGGAAACGCCGTATTAAACGGCAGGGATATTACCGTGGAAATAAAGGCGGTAAACCACAGATATTATGAGCTTAATTGCCGTCTTCCGAGAAGCATGAGCTTTTGCGAAGAGCGCCTTAAAACGCTTTTAAACGGAAAAATAGCGCGCGGAAAGGTCGAGCTTTCGGTGCTGGTACAAAGCGTCGGGGAAATAACCGAGCAGATAGCGGTAAATAAGGAAGTTGTAAAGCAGTATATCGAGGCTCTGCGCGGAATAAAGGACGAGTTCGGCCTTACCGACGATCTGTCCCTCGCGAATGTCATCCGTATGCCCGACGCGTTTACGGTGGTAAAGGTTCAGACCGACGAGGAGCAGCTCTGGGCTGACTTAAAGTCCGTGACCGGGCAGGCTCTCGAAAACTTCGTGAAAATGCGTGAGAATGAGGGCGAGCGTATGAAAGCCGACCTGCTTTCAAGACTTGAAACCATCGAAAAATGGGTGGGGATAGTCGACGAGCGTTCGCCGAAAATTGTCGAGGCTTACCGCAAAAGGTTGTACGACAGAATGTGCGAGGTGCTTGAGGGAAAGGAAATAGACGAGGGCAGGATATTGCTTGAGGCGGGGATATTCGCGGACAAGACCGCCGTAAGCGAGGAGACCGTGCGCCTTAAGTCGCACATAGCGCAGTTTCGCGAGATGCTCGAAAGCGCCGAGCCTATAGGCAGAAAGCTCGATTTTCTTGTTCAGGAAATGAACCGCGAAACAAACACCATCGGCTCCAAGGTTCAGGACATAGAAGTTACGAAAATCGTCGTAGAGCAGAAAAGCGAGATAGAAAAGATACGCGAGCAGATACAAAACATAGAATAACGGGAGATGAACTCTTAAAATGAAAGAAATAAACGGCGGCATTTTTACAGGCGAGCGCGCGCTGTTTCAGGCAAAGGAGCTTAAGATCACCGACGGCATTTTCGAGGACGGCGAGTCGCCCTTAAAGCACAGCAGGAACATCGAGCTGGTCGGGTGTATGTTCAGGTGGAAATACCCGCTGTGGTATTCCGAAAACATTACGGTGAAAAATTGCTCGGTGTTTGATACGGGCCGCGCGGGAATATGGTATACAAACAACATCACAATGACCGACACGCTTTACGAAGCGCCCAAAGGCTTTCGGCGCTGTTATGGAGTGACTCTCGACAACGTTCAGTTCATCAACGCCGCCGAGACACTCTGGCACTGCACAAACGTCACCGCGAAAAACATCACCGCAAAGGGCGATTATTTTGCGATGAACAGCGATAATATGGAGTTCGATAACCTCAATCTCGCGGGAAATTACTCGTTTGACGGCTGTAATGATATCGTGGTGAAAAACTCAAGGCTGCTTTCAAAGGACGCTTTCTGGAACAGCGAAAACATTACCGTTTACGATTCTTTTATCTCGGGCGAATATTTAGGCTGGAACTCAAAGAACATCACGCTTGTAAACTGCACGATAGAAAGCCTTCAGGGAATGTGCTTCATTGAAAATTTAGTGATGAAAAACTGTAAGCTGATAAATACTACTCTCGCCTTTGAGTATTCAACGGCAGACGCGGAGATGATCAGCCATATCGACAGCGTTAAAAATCCCTCGGGCGGAGTTATCCGAGCCAAAAGCATCGGCGAGCTTATCCTCGAGGAAGACAAGATCGATATATCCAAAACGAAAATTATTTGTGAGGAACAAAGCAAATGAAATACAATTTCGACGAGGTCGTAGACAGAAGAAACACAGGCTCATTAAAATGGGATATCGCCGAAAACGAGCTTGCCATGTGGGTGGCGGATATGGACTTTAAAACCGCCCCCGAAATAACAGAGGCTCTGATAAACCGCGCGAATCATGGAATCTTCGGCTATTCGACAGTTCCCGACGAATGGTATGACGCTTATATCGGCTGGTGGAAAAGACGCCACGGATTTGAATACAAAAGGGAAGAGCTGATTTTTTCAACGGGAGTTATCCCGATAATTTCAAGCTGCGTGAGAAAGCTGACAACGGCGGGCGAAAACGTGCTTATCATGACGCCCGTGTACAACATCTTCTTCAACTGCATAAAAAACAACGGCAGAAACGTTGTTCAGTTTCCGCTTGTTTACAGTGACGGTGAGTATTCGATAGATTGGGAAGAACTCGAAAAATCACTCTCAAACCCTCAGACAACGCTTATGCTTTTGTGTGATCCGCATAACCCAATCGGAAAGATATGGAACAGGGAAACGCTCGCGAGGATAGGCGAGCTGGCGTATGACAACGGTGTTACGGTCATCTCGGACGAGATTCACTGCGATATCACCGACCCGGGCTGCGAGTATATCCCGTTTGCCTCGGCGTCGGAAAAATGCAGGGACAACTGCGTGGTGTGCGTAGCTCCCACAAAGACGTTCAATCTCGCGGGATTACAGACGGCGGCTGCGATAGTCCCGAACGCCCGGCTAAGGCACAAGGTATGGCGCGCGCTCAATACCGACGAGGTAGCCGAGCCCAACGCGTTTGCGGTTGCGGCGGCGGTGGCGGCGTTTACAAAGGGCGGCGAATGGCTGGACGAATTGCGCGGGTATATTTACGAAAACAAAACGCTTGTTAAAGATTATCTCACGGAGAATATCCCTCGGATAAAGCTTGTTGATTCAAACGCGACATATCTTTTGTGGCTTGACTGTACGGAGCTGAAAATCAGGTCGGACGAGCTTGCGCGTATTATCCGAAAGCAAACGGGGTTATATCTTTCAAACGGCGTTCAGTTCGGAAACGGCGAAAATTTTCTGAGAATGAACATTGCCTGTCCGAGGCGGACTGTCAAAGAAGGTCTGGAAAGGCTGAAAAAGGCAGTCGAGCAGTTGAAATAACGTTTTGGCAAAATACAAAAAGTCTTTGGAAAATGGGTTTGGGGGAAGACCTTTCTGCAGAAAGGTCTTCCCCAAAACTGTCAATAATCCTTGTTGTGTTTCAGATAATCCCTTAAAAACCCGAAGGTCTCGTCCTCGCCCTTTTCCGAAAGCATTATAAGCAGCTTTTCAAGAAAATCCGAGGTCTCGGGATGAATAACGCGCCGTCCCTTGGCTTTTGCGAAATAATCAAGCGGATCGCTGTCTTTATAGTCCTTTTTGCGGTATATCTTGCTTGCCGCGACTCTGTCGCAGAACATCTCCGCAACGTATCTCAGCGGCATTTTCACGGGAGTTATCAGCTTTGTAACGGGGTCGTAGTCCGTCCAGTATTCAAAGTGATGGCGGTTTCTGCCTTTGTGGTGGAGCCACGCCTTTGAATAACCGTAGGTCTCGCGCTCGCCCTCGTTGGGAGAGCGTGTTCCCGTTGAAAACTTCGCCCCCTGCATAAATTCGGTAGGGGAGTATTTCGACAGATCGTGCAAAAGTCCCTGCCCGAGAATTCCCGCTCTCGCGCAGTGCGCGATGACCTTGTGGCGGTGTTTTGTTATGGTGCGAAAATGGATCAGCGCGCCCTTAAGTGACATAGTTTTTCACCTTACTTAAATATAATAACTCTCAGACCGTTGAGAAGACCTCAGATGCGCGAAAGGCACGCCACGGCTAACCATTTGGTTGCCGTGGTGTGCCTGACAAAGCAGATGAGGGCTTATCAACGGTCTGACCTGTACATTGAATTGAATATAGGTCTTAATCTCTTATAGAGCAAAACCGAGACTATTGCCGCAATAGCCCCCTTTACAAATGTAAACGGAACATTGAATATCAGCAGACATTGCGTGAGCCCGTCAACTCCCGGGATTATCTCCTGATACTTGCCGATTATAACGTCAAGCGGCATGAAATTCTGGTATACGGGATATACAATGAAATAGTTTGACGGAAAGCTGACCGCCGCCATAAGGACCGCTCCTACCGCGCAGCCGATTATCGCGCGCGAGAGCTTGGCGCTTTTATGCGCGATTATTCCCGCTGAAAGGACAAGACTCGCCGAGAGGATAAAGTTTGAAAGCTCGCCTATGCCGCCTGTAGAGGTCGTAAACAGTCCCCATACGTTTTTGATAATGCATACGAACACGCCCGAAATCGGACCCATAGTAAGCGCGGCAAGCATTGCCGGAACGTCCGAGAAGTCAAAGCTGATAAAGCTCGGCATTATCCCGGGCAACTTGAATTTAAGCGCCTCCGCCAGAACAATGGATATTGCCGCCATAAGCGCCGTAAATACGAGCTTTCTGACGTCGAAATACTTGCTGTGCTTTGCCTCATGATGTGTGTTGTGTGTGTTTTCCATAAAAAAGTCCTTTCCTCGGGGAGTAATTGACTTTTTTCCGAACAAAAATCCCGATTTTCGGATAAAAATCCAAAAATCGGGGCGCAAATATAGACTATTTGTGTTCTGTTCTATCATCCGGACTATACCGTCGGTATCGGAATTTCACCGATTCAACAGCCGTAAATTGTCTGAAATAAACAGCCGCTCGCGGACTCTGACCGCCGGTGAGGAATTGCACCTCGCCCCGAAACAGATATATTTTTTGTGATCGATCACATTTACATTATATTACGCTTTATGCAATTTGTCAAGTGCTTTTTGCAACTTTTTTTCATGTCATAGGGAACTGTTTTGTTCCAATTGCTCCAGCGCCGAAATTACCTTTTCATATTCGTCTCTGACATTTTTCGCAAGTCCGCGGGCATTGTCGGGAATCCTGCTTTGGTTTCTCAGCGCCTCGGTAAGCTCCGACGAAGCATTTTGCAGCTTGTCAAGCCCGAGATTTGCCGAAAGTCCTTTCAGGGTGTGCGCCATTCTGAACGCCAGCTCGCAGTCGTCTTTTTCAAGCGCTTCGGAAAGCTGTTCGGCAGATTTGTCGTTCGGAAGCTTTCTGACAAACTTGTCGAGCAGTTTTTCGCTTCCGCCCATTCTCATAACAACCGTGTTATAGTCAGAGCCGAGGCTCTCGTAAAACTCCTTCAGGGTCAACCAAAACTACTCCTTTCGCGTATCAGAAATAAAGTTCTCCATTTTTAAGCATCTGTCTCGCAAATTCCTTTATTTCTTGTTCACCTTTAAGGCTAAGCTCGCTTTCTTTTACCGCGCGCATTTCACCCTGCGCCTGTTCAAGACATTTCAGCAAAAGCGGGTTAAATTGTCCGCATTCCCCGTTTAAAATCATCTCAATTGCCTTTTCGTGGGTAAACGCCTTTTTGTATACGCGTTCTGCGGTAAGCGCGTCGTAAACGTCCGCAAGCGACACCGCCTGTGCCGATATCGGTATCTCGTCGCCCTTCAGTCCGTCGGGATATCCGCGGCCGTCCCAGCGCTCGTGATGCCAGCGCGCGACCTCATACGCTGTCTTTACGATAGGCTCATCCTTATAGAATGGCAGGTCGTCGAGCATTTTCGCTCCCTGTGCCGAATGCTCCTTCATTTTCGCGTATTCCTCGTCATTAAACCTTCCGGGCTTGTTTAAGATCTCGTCCGGAGTGGATATCTTCCCGATATCGTGAAACGCCGAGGCGTTTTTGATAAGCTCTATATCCTTTTCGGAGAGCTTGTATTTGTCAGTTATCTTCACTAATTGACGCAGAAGTATTTCAGTATAGTATTGAACATTTTTCACATGCATCCCGCACTCGTTGTTGCGGAATTCAACAATATGCGCTAATATATCAACCATCATGTGAGAGTTTTTTTCGCGTTCATAAAACTGCTCGGCAAAAAGCTCAATGAGCTTTTTCTGCTTCGAATACAGCGCTATTATGTTCTGACAGCGTTTCTTTACTTCCAGCGCGTCAAACGGTCGGCGGATAAATTCCGTAACTCCCAGCTCATATGCCTTATGCGTATACTCGGGCGAATCCTCTGAGCTTATCATGATAACGGGGATATCGTCGAGCCACTTGTTTTTGCCCATTATCTCCAAAACCCCGAGACCGTCCATTTCGGGCATCACCATATCGAGAAGTACAAGAGATATCTCGTCCTCGCGCTCCCTGATCACAGCAACGGCGTCGCGTCCGTTTTCAGCCTCAATAGTTTCATAATCCTCAAGCATATCCGAAAGGATCTCGCGGTTAAACTGCGAGTCGTCAACAATAAGAATTTTTCCCATATATCCGCGAAACACCCCTTACAGAATAATCAGTGCAAAGCCATTTATATACATAACATTATAACACATTACCCGGCTTTTGTCAACAAAAAATTATTGCGGAAATATAACGCGGACGCGGCGGTTTTAATATCAGGATATAACGCTGTCTTGGCAGATTTATTTAAATTTGGATTTCATGCGGTTGTGGCATCCGTTAAAATACACAAAATCTATATTTTTTTCACTAAACTGTTGACATATTTGACAATTTATGATAAAATGACAATGGCTTAGTATATTATTTTATTTGCAAATAAAGAAAGGGTATCATTATATGAAGTACAGGATTCTTGTAAACGGAAGCAATTTAGCTATCGTAAAGGATTTTCTCAGCTATAACGGTAATTATTTCGATTGCCTGAGCACGACTGACGCGCCTGCCGACCTCGAAAAGCATTTCAAGCTTTTCCATCCTCATGCGCTCTTGTGCTTTGTAGACAGAATTTACGAGGGACTTATGGATAACCTCAACGCTATAAGAAACAGTTCCGAGTATAACCAGGCTCCGATAGTTTTTATAGCCAAGGAAGAAACCGCAAACGAGCTTGACCAGAACGAAGTCGATCTTGTGCTTCTTCGTCCGATAACGACGGACAATATTATCCTGAGACTTATGAATTACCTCGACGGCGAGGTTGTAAAAAGGTCGATGCTGTTGGAAACCGAGAAAATCATGGTGTCCGATATTGCCGACGCGCCTGCCGAGTCTTCCGCTGCAGAGCCTTCCGCGCCTGTCGCTGCCCCTTCCGTATCTGCTGCACCTGCGGACCCCGGGGTACCCGCAGATTCCGGCAGGAAAAAGCATATCCTCGTCGTTGATGACGACAGAAACGTACTTAAAATGCTTAAAACCGCGCTTGAGGAAAAATACGAGGTTACAACGACACTTAACGGACTGCTTGTGGAAAAGGTGCTTTCCGCAAAGCAGGTCGATCTTATCGTGCTTGACTATGAAATGCCTATCATGACTGGCGCTGAAGTATACCGAAAGATAAAGTCTAATCCCGAAAGCGCCTCCATTCCGGTGTGCTTCCTCACGGGCGTTTCCGACAAAAACAAAGTTATGGAGATAATGTCGCTGAGACCTGACAGCTATCTGCTCAAGCCCATTGATCTGGAAATGCTTATGACCGCTATTGAAAATCTGACTTAAACTTAAAAGAAACGGTAGGTTAAACGAATTATGGCTGAAGACAGAATTATAACGGACGGTCCCGAGTCAAAGCTCCACCTTACCGAGCTTATCGATGTAAATATACTGCAGCAGCTTCAGGACGCGTTTTCGGCAATGACTGGAATGGCGGCTCTTACGACCGACGCAGACGGAAACCCCGTAACCGAGGGAAGCAATTTCACGGATTTCTGTATGCATTATACGAGAAAGTCTGAGCTTGGACACTCGCGCTGTGAGCAGTGTGACAAGCATGGCGCGGAAATAACGCTTGAAAGCGGAAAAGCTTGTACATACTATTGCCATGCGGGACTTGTGGACTACGCCGCGCCCATTATGGCAAACGGAGTTATGGTCGGAAGCTTTATCGGCGGACAGATCCTTACCAGCCCTCCCGAGCTTGATAAGTTCAGGGAGATAGCCAAAGAGCTTGATATCGACCCCGACGAGTATGTAGAGGCGGTAAAAAAGGTAAAGATAATCGACAAGGCAAAGGTGGACAAGGCGGCGGATTCGCTTGAGACAATAGCAAATACGCTTTCCGACCTTGCGTATAAGAGTATATGTATCTACCAGAATAATATCGAGATCGAAAAAGCGTCCAACATGAAAAGCGATTTTCTCGCCAACATGAGCCACGAGATAAGAACCCCCATGAACGCTATTCTCGGTATGGTTGACCTGGCGCTCAGAGAGGATATGTCGCCAGCCGCGAGAGATTTTATCAAGCAGATAAAGTCTTCGGGAAAAAACCTGCTTGTAATTATCAACGATATTCTCGACTTCTCCAAGATAGAAGCGGGAAAAATGGAGATAATCGAAGCCGAGTTCGAGCCGCTTTCTGTCATAAACGACGTAGCCAGCATCGTAAACAGCCGTATAGTCCAGAAGGACATCGAGCTTACGATGGATATCTCTACACATCTGCCAAAAAAGATCTACGGCGACAGCTACAGGATACATCAGATATTGGTAAATCTGCTCAACAACGCCGTAAAGTTTACCAAGGAGGGCGAGGTACACCTTGCGCTTGAGTGCATTCCCGACGAAAATAGACCCGATTATGTATTTGTAAAAGCGTCCGTATCGGATACAGGCATAGGCATAAAGAAGGAGGATATGGCAAAGCTGTTCAACTCCTTCCAGCAGGTAGACAGCAAGCGAAACCGCAACATCGAGGGTACGGGTCTCGGTCTTGCCATAACACAGCAGCTTGTCGGCATGATGGGCGGCACCATTACGGTAGAGAGCGAATATGGCATAGGCTCTACCTTTACGGTCACCATTCCGCACAAGGTAGTTGACGAAAATCATCTTATTCCCAGGTTCGATGTGCCCAAGCAGGCGGCGGTGCTTGTATACAGCGGATATATCAGAAAACAGCTTTATAAGGATCTCAGCCGCATAAACGTAGGATATATCGAGATAGAGAAAATAACCGACGTAGGAGAAACTCCCCACGATTATCTGTTTATCGGCGAGAGATACCTCACCGAGGAGGTTCTCGATTACCTGCGCGAACACCCCGATACCGAGTGTATCGGCATAGCAAGCTATAATTACAGAAATACAGTCTCGGATCTCCCGAACATAAAGATAATCCGAAAGCCCGTTTATTCCATCAGCCTTTACAACGCCATGGGAATAGTCAATATCGACCTTGAAAGCGAGCATGTGGAGGAACATTCGTTTACATTCGTGGCTCCTGACGCGAAGATACTTGTCGTAGACGACAACTCCGTAAACCTCGCCGTGGCAAAGGGACTCTTAGAGCCGCTTCAGATGCATATAGACACCGCGGAGAGCGCCTCAAAGGCTATACAGATGCTGCATAAAACGCAGTATGACCTTATCTTTATGGACCACATGATGCCCGAGGTTGACGGCATAGAAGCCACGCACATTATCCGCCGTCTTATGCGAAATTATGACAATATCCCGATAATAGCCCTCACCGCAAACGCCGTAAGCGGCGCGCGAGAGATGTTTATAAATGAGGGCATGAACGACTTTGTCGCAAAGCCTATCGAGATCTCGGAGATAACCGCGAAGCTTAAATATTGGCTGCCGCCCGAAAAGATACAGATCACCTCCGGCGACGAGCACGATAATCCGGGTCTTAAGGAAGCGGGACTTCCCGATGAGATAGGCAACCTTAATATTGAAGAGGCGCTGAGGCTTCTCGGAAGCGAGTCGCTTTTCAAAGCGGTGCTTAAGGAATATTATTGCTCGATAGATAAGAAGGCACAGTCGATAGAGCATCATCTTGAAGCAAACGAGATACGCGAGTATACCATAGAGGTACACGCGCTTAAGAGCAGCTCAAAGCAGATAGGAGCTGACGAGCTTTCCGCTCTCGCAAAGGAGCTTGAAGCGGCGGGAAATGAAAAGAATATGGAGTTTATCAGGGCAAATACCGCCCCCATGCTCGAACAGTACCGTCAGTTAAAAAAAGTACTTGCGCCGATATTCCCCGAGGTTTGCGAACACCAAGAGGGAGGAAAACCGCCGGCTACGAGAGAGAAGATATCCGAGCTTTTAGCAGAGCTTAAGGAGGCTCTCAAGAATTTCGATACGCTTCAGGTAGACGATGTTATCATTGAAATGGACGAGTTTGATTATCCCGAAGAACACCGCGAGCTGTTTGACGCGCTTAAGGGCGCCGCTGAAAACACCGATATCGAGCTTTGCCTTGAAATAGCGGGAGAATGGCGCGAGATCCTGACTATATGATAATTTGAGGAAAACTAATGAGCATACTTGTTTTGGGCGGAGCGGGCTATATAGGCTCGCATACAGCGCTTGAGCTCGTGAGAGCGGGGGAGAACGTTGTCATCGCCGACAATTTTTCCACGGGACACATCGAGGCTGTTCCCAAGGGCGTGAAATTCTATGAGGGCGACCTTCATGACAGTGCGTTTCTCGACGGAATTTTTGAGAACGAACAGATCGACGCGATTATACACTTTGCCGCGTATTCCCTCGTCGGTGAAAGTGTGACAAACCCGCTTAAATATTACGATAATAACCTCTGCGGAACAAAGGCGCTGCTTGATTCAATGGTCGGGCATAAAATAGGGAACATAGTGTTTTCGTCTACTGCAGCAACCTACGGAGAGCCGGAAAATATCCCCATTCTCGAGACCGACCGGACGCTTCCGACAAACCCCTACGGCGAAACTAAGCTTGCCATGGAAAAGATGTTTTATTGGGCGGCACAGGCGCACGGCTTCAGATATGTTTCGCTTAGGTATTTCAACGCCTGCGGGGCCGATAAGTCGGGTGAGATAGGCGAGGCGCATGATCCCGAGAGTCACCTTATCCCGCTTATATTGCAGGTTCCTAACGGACAGCGCGAGGCGATCTCAATTTTCGGAACCGATTATGACACACCCGACGGGACTTGTATACGCGATTATATCCACGTCACCGACCTTGCAAACGCGCATATTCTTGCGGTTAAGTATCTTAGAAACGGGAACGGGAGCGACATTTTCAATCTCGGAAATGGCGTGGGATATTCTGTGCGCGAGGTTATTGAGACCGCGCGAAAGGTAACTGGACACCCCATTCCCGCCGTTGAATCTCCAAGGAGAGCCGGCGACCCCGCGCGGCTTGTCGCGTCGAGCGAGAAGGCGAGGGAAGTGCTCGGCTGGGATCCTACGCACGATTCGCTTGAGGAGATAATCGCCGACGCATGGAATTGGCATAAAAACCACCCAAAGGGTTTTAACAAGTGACGCATACAAAAAGTCTTTGGAAAAGGGGTTCGGGGAAGCGTTTTGCGCATAGCGCATAATGCGCCCTTTCTACAGAAAGGTTTTTCCCAGCATAAATTATTAAAATAAAAGTTATATAACGAAGAAACATAATTAAAAAT
>JAFLUG010000059.1:0-2070 GCA_022508885.1 Oscillospiraceae bacterium
GTCTTTGAAAGGGAGTCTGAGGGGAAACTTTCTACAGAAAGTTTCCCCTCAGAAATTTTATTCAAAAGAAAGCTTTAAGGTATCAGTACCAGATGATAAAGCTGTCGCCGTATTCTTCCGTACCCTCGGCGATCGCGTTAAGAAGCTTTTCGTCCTCAATAGGGTCAAATCCGAAAAACTCATAACCCACAAACCTATAGCCGCCGCTGTCGTCGGGTACGATTATCTGTGTGACACTGCTGCCCGATGAATCTTCATGCCTTAGTAAAATGCCCTTATTCATATCAGATATTAATTTGAAATCGTTGGGTGTTGCTTCTGTAACAACCAGCTTGTTTATTTCTTTCATATCTTCATATGAAGGCGAAATGCCTCCTGTCCCTATAAGTTCACCTTTATGCTCGAGGAACCCCTCACCGACCCTGTTCTGCTCCTCCAATTCCTCTATTACCTGCTGTCTGACGAGATTGGAGCTGATGTTAGCCGAAGCGGCAATGCCCGCCGCCCCCAGCGCCGCTATCGCCGCCGCTATAACGACAGTGCGTATCGTTTTTGTTTTCATAATATTTCCCTCCTTTGCGGGTTGTTTAGTCTGCGGATTTTCCCCGACCATCTTTCGCAGAGAGGCTTTGATTCTTTCCGACTGTTCTGCTGTGACTGTTTCGGGATATTGTATTTCGCATTTGTTAAAAAATTCCTCAAACATGATCAAACCCCCTCTGCTTAAGATAGTCTTTAAGTTTATTTCGGGTACGCGTAAGCTTGGACCGCGCAGTGCTTTCGTTTATCGCCAATGCCCGGGCGATATCGGCGGTTTTCTCCCCGTAAAAGAAGTACCGCAAAAACACCTCGCGCTCGTCCTCGGAAAGCTCCGCAAGAGCGTTGTTTATGCAGCTCATCATCTCGTTAAGCTCCGCGGTTTTCTCCACGCTAAGCTCCGACGGTATCTCCACTTCGTCGATGTCGTCAAGCGGTCTTTTAAGCTGTCTCAGTCGGTTTTTTACCGCGTTTTTCGCGCAGACCGAGAGATAGGGCTTAAGCCCTAATTTTTCATCGAGATCTTCTCGGTGGAGCCATAGCTTGTAAAACACGTCGCTGCAAAGCTCCTCTATGTCCTGAGCCGACAAAGCCCCGCCCGCGAAATTTCGGATAACCGTAAAAACATACCCCGAAAATCCGTCGACTATTTTGTACAAAACGCTCTCGCCGCCGCTTTTCAGCTCGGCGATAAGTACATTATCAGCCACCTGCATGCCCCCATTATGTTTCAGACTGCCGATAAACCCCCATCTGCTTTGTCAGCCGCACCACGGCAACCAGACGGTTAGCCGTGGCACGGCTTTCGCGCATCTGGGGGCTTCTCGACAGTCTGAAATCAAGCTTTTTATAAGCACTTATTTTTTGTTGTTGCGCAACCGAAAGAGCCTCACAGGATTTAAGCCCTTTCACTCTCATATACACTTCAAATCAAAAAATGTTGCAAAATTATGCTCCCCGAGTTAAGGAACGCGCGATATAGAAGTATCGCACGATTCGAGCAACAACCTTTGACAATGTTTCACACATGAAATGTATTGCCAAAGGCGGCTCGCCTTTTCGGGGAGCATATTAATTGTTATTGGTTAAGGAATATTATTACCACCGCCGCGACAAGACCCAACAAAACTAAAATGAAAAGCCATACCGGAATTCCCTTTTTCTGCGGAGCGGGAGGCATATACGGCTGATAATCCTTCGGCTGAGACGGCTGTTGTGCCATGGGCGGGTCGATAGACAGATCCTTAGGCGGCACAAACGGTTTGTACTCGGGCTTTTTTTCCTCGGGTTCTTTGGGCTGTTCAATAACAGGTGCTGTCGTAGGTTCAACTACAGGCGATGTTGTGGGCTTGATTTCAACCTTGGGTTGCTCAACAACAGGCGCTGTAGTAGGTTCAACTACAGGCGACGTTGTGGGCTTTATTTCAACCTTGGGTTGCTCAACCACAGGCGCTGTAGTAGGCTCGACTACGGGCGACGTTGTGGGCTTTATTTCAACCTTGGGTTGCTCAACAACAGGTGCTGTTGTCGGCT
>JAFLUG010000059.1:2170-13631 GCA_022508885.1 Oscillospiraceae bacterium
CTACCACAGGCGATGTTGTGGGCTTTATTTCAACCTTGGGTTGCTCAACAACAGGCGCTGTAGTAGGCTCGACCACGGGCGATGTTGTAGGCTTTATCTCGGGCGCTTTAGGCGGCTCAACCACAGGTTCTGCAGCTTGTTCTATCACAGGCTCTTCAACCTGTTCGATCACAGGCGGCACGAGCGGTTCAACCTCAGGCTCCGCAATCGGTTCAGCCGCGGGAGGCGCGATTTGTTCAGCCACGGAAGGCTTGATCGGCTCAACCACAGGCACGGCGACATGGTCTACGACGCTCATCGCAACCTGCTCTACGACCGTCACGGCGACAGGCTCGGCGGGCTTTTCTTCCGCGGCGGGCTGAATGTAATTCTGCTGTTGAGAAACAACAGGCTCCGCCGAAACCGACGGCTGAATGTCCGGCTCGGCCGCGAGCCTCGCGAAATCATTCTCGGGCGGCGCCGAAAATGAAACAGGCTCTATCGAAAGCGGCTCGGTCCGCTCTTTATCCGAATCCTGCGAAGCCGCCGACACAGTCGGCATCTCGGGCGGGTCCGCGTCTAAGGACATCTCCTCCATAGAGTCTCCGAGAAAACGGAACGGATCGAGAATAACGTCCTTGCTCTCGTCCTCGTCCATAGAACAGCCCTCTACAACCGGCAAGCTCTGAAAAATAATATCCGTATCCGCTTTTCCGTCGGTCATGGAAAAATTTTCAACAAGAATGTCGTCGCCCTTGTTTTTGGGGGCTTTCTGACGGACTCTGCCCGTAGCCAGGTCAACAGCCTCTACCGTGGGCACCTGAAAACCCTGTGCGCCAAAGGCGTTCATCGCTCCCGAAAAAGCAGAGATCGCCTCTTCGGAAAAACTGTTTGTTCCGAACAGATCTGCCTCATTGGGGGCGTTATAAGAATTTCCGGCGTTATTGCCGTAATCACCGACCGGAAGCGAAGAGGGCTGCTGGGCAGCGGCCGGCGCTCCCGAAAAATTGCTCACAGGCACGGGAGTACCGCATTCTATACAGAACAGACTTCCGTCAATCAGCTTTTTACCGCAGTTACTGCAAAACATAAATACTCCCCCGATGCAGATTAAGCATAGATAACTAATCTTATTATACAATCTTATCAGGCGATTGTCAATTGAATTTATGAAAATTGTACAAATGATTAAAAGAAACTTGTCTTTTTTGTGCTAATCGACAGTCAATGATCCGAGCATTTCTACAGTTTGAGCGTTTTTTCTTATACCCCTGAGAAATAAAGTCCCGCAAAAACCCCCGCGGCGATCGCAAAAACAGCCGTCGAAGCAAGACACATAAGCAGATGAGTAAGTGTGTACTTCCTTTCGGGAGATCGCGGCTGAACAGGCACGAACTCCGCCTGCTGCACTGATTGCGTCTGAGGAGGGATAAACGCTTGTTCGGCCGCTTGCGGCTGCAAAGCGGTAAATTCAGGCTGAGGCGCGTAAGTCTGCGGCGGCACAACAGCAGACTCATCGGGCAGCTCAGTCGCTTGAGCCTGTGAAACGGCTTCCTCTGTCTCCTGCTCAAAAGCAGAACTGTCCTCGATAACGGCGTTCTCTTCATCAAATTCTTCCGTATCATCAGCCGTTATCAAGTCAACGGAAATCGGCTGTTCAACAGTATCTTCGTCAGACTGTATGTCGGCTTGCTCCGCTGTCGGCTCAGCGTAAACAGTCTGCTCCGGCTGAGTTTCAACTGCCTCAGTCTGCTCTTGATAAATCTCATTTAGAGCTTCGGTCGGCGCGACAGTTTCGACAGACTGCACCGCCGGCGTCTCCTCCGAAACAGGCAGACTTACGGGAGATTGAACAGGTTTAGTTACGTTCACAACTCCCTTTCCGCAATAGCTGCAAAATCTCGCGTCATCCGAAAGCTTATTTCCGCAATATGAACAAAACATAATTGTATTCCTTTCCGTTTTTCATAGTTTTTAAATATTATTGACAATTAACGGCAGTATCTTTCTCCGCCGGCTGTATATTTCTGAAATAGTCAAACAAAAACTGCTGCGCTATGCCTTCTATCCCCTCCGCGCACCTCGGCAGTCCGTCGGGGAAATACTCGCTCATTATACGCTTTATCCACACGTCTTTCGGGAAAGCGTCGGTCTTATGAAACGCGAACAACAGCACGCAGTCCGCCACCTTGTCTCCCACGCCAACGATTTTTTTCAGCCTTTCACGGGCGGGGTCAAGCGGCAGCGCGTCTATTTCCGAAAAATTTATCTCGCCCTTGTTTATCTTGTCGACCGCGTCGGCTATATACCTTGCGCGAAAGCCCGCCCTCAGCGGAGCTAAATCTCCCGCCTCTATCCCGCGAAGTTTTTCGGCAGTCGGAAACGCGTAGTCACTATCCCCGATCTTCTCGCCGAACTGCTCGGAAAATCTCGCTATAATTCCCGATATGCGCGGAATGTTGTTGTTCTGCGAGATGATAAAGCTTAAGAGCGTTTCAAACGGCTCCTGCCGCAGAATCCTTATTCCGCTCGAAGCCGCGCAGGCTTTCCTTAGCGTTTCATCCTCGGACAGGCGCGCTATGTACTCTCCGTAGTCCGCGTCAAGGTCGAAATAATTCCGCCAGAAATTTCCTTCCTCTTCGGGAACACCGTCAATTTCAACCTTTTCGCCTTTTTGTGTTACGGTTATTTTACGGTTTCGGACAACTCCCGAAAAGCTCCCGTTTTCGTTTTTACTCCAGCGGAAGCATTGTCCGCAAAGGAATGTCCTCGCCGGATCAAGCTCTTTTACATCTGTTAAAATCTTCACTTTTTTTCAAAAACCCCTTGATTATTTACCTTAATTATAATATAATTTTATTGTGATTTCAAGTGCTTTCTCGTTATTTTCATAAATACGACACATATTTTTCGTTTGTTCTGTTTAAAGGAGCGCGCTTAAGATGAAAAAAAACATTCTCACCATTCGCGTGGACGACGTTTTCGGGCAAAGATGCGGCTGTCCGATCTGCTTAGCGCGAAAAGCCTCGGAGGACAACTCGTGCGAATATATCTCGGGCGCGGCTATGATGGAGCCCGATATCCGCATTGAAACAAACAGGCTGGGCTTTTGCGCGGAGCATTACAATATGCTGTTAAAGACAAGCGCGCGGCTTCCGCTTGCGCTTGTTTTAAGCACCCACCTCGACGAGATACAAAGCGAGGCGTTTGACAAAAAGACCGACAGGTTCGCGAAAAACGCAAAAGCCGAGCGCAGTGAGCTGTTTGAAAAAACCTGCTATATCTGCTCGAGAATAGACGACGACCTCGACCGTTTTCTGCACGGAATGTTCGGAATGTATAAAGAGGACGAGAGCTTCAGAAAGCTGTTTTCCGCACAGGAATACATCTGCTTTCCCCACCGCAATCTGCTGCTCGGCAGAGCGCGAAAGACCCTCAAAAAGGAAATTCTCACGCAGTTTGAAGAGGCGACCGAGACTCTCGCGAAAAACAGGCTTATACAGATCAGAGAGGGATTGGACGAGCTTTGCAGAAGCTTTGATTATCGAAACGTCGGAAAGCCGCTTTCGGAAAACGCCGAAGACGCGCCCGAAAAAGCGATAGAGTTTTTAACGGGAAAGCCGCTCGGCAATTCGGATAAAAAGGAATAAAAACCATAATAAAGGGGTTTCAGATGGATATATTGGCAATAGAAAGCTCCTGCGACGAAACAGCCGCCGCGATTATCCGCGACGGTCGCGAGATGATCTCGTCAGTCGTCGCTACACAAATAGAAGAACACCGCCTTTACGGCGGCGTTGTTCCTGAGATAGCCTCGAGACGCCACTGCGAAAGCATCTGCGGAGTTGTAAACGAGGCTCTCGAAAAAGCGGGGATAAGCGCAAGCGATATTGACGCGATAGCGGTCTCGTTCGCTCCGGGACTTGTGGGCGCGCTTCTGGTCGGAGTAAATTTTGCCAAGGGTCTCGCGTTTTCGCTGAATAAACCGCTTATTCCCGTACATCATATCCGCGGGCATATCGCCGCGAATTACCTCGCGCACAACGGCTTCGAGCCGCCGTATATGTGCCTTGTCGTTTCGGGAAGTCACAGCCATATCGTAAACGTGAAAAGCTATACCGAGTTTGAGACCCTCGGAAGAACGATCGACGACGCGGCGGGAGAAGCGTTTGACAAAGCCGCCAGAGCTATGGGATTTCCTTATCCCGGAGGAATTTTTATAGACAACGCCTCAAAAACAGGGGACAGCTCAAAATACAAACTACCCAAGCCCCACACGCCGAATCCCTATGATTTCAGCTTTTCGGGACTTAAAACCGCCGTGATAAATCTTATCCACAATACCGAACAGCGCGGAGAAGAGGTCGACGTAAACTCGCTTGCGGCGTGTTTTCAGAAGACCGTCTGCGAAATGCTTACGGAAAAATTCATCGCCGCCGCGCTGGAAAACAACTGTAAAAAAATCGCGCTCGCGGGCGGAGTTGCCGCAAACAGCGGACTGCGCGGCGAGCTTTCGGCTGCCGCCGAAAAGCACGGCATGGAATTTTTCGTTCCTCCGCTTTCGCTCTGCGGAGACAACGCCGCGATGATAGGCTGTCAGGGATATTACGAATTTAAAGCGGGCAATATCGCCGGCACAGATCTTAACGCCTACGCGACCATGAGCCTGGACGAGGTGAATTTCTGATGAAAAATATCGTGCTTATCGGAATGCCCGCCGCGGGAAAATCGACTATCGGTGTCCTTCTTGCTAAATCCCTCGGCTTTGAATTTATCGACACCGACCTTATCATCCAGCGCCAGACGGGCAGACTTTTGCAGGACATTATCGACAGCGACGGTCTCGACGCGTTTTGTATCGCCGAGGAGCGCGCTATTTTATCTGTTTCCGAAACGGAAAACGCCGTTATCGCCACAGGCGGAAGCGCCGTATACAGCCGCGAGGCAATGCTTTACCTGAAGAAAAACGGCTCGGTATATTACCTTTCGCTTCCTTCCGAGGAGCTTCTGCCGCGGCTGAGAAACATAAAGACCCGCGGGATAGCCATGCGCCCCGGGCAGAGCGTAGACGACGTTTTCAAAAACCGAAAGGCGCTTTACGAAGAATACGGCGATATCGAGGTTCCCTGCGGAGGAAAGACAGCGGAAGAGATAGTGACCGAGATATCCGAATACCACAAACTGATAGGAGCGTAAATTATGTCTGACGAATTGTTGAACAGCTCAGAACCTGCTTCGGAAAACCCAACCGCGCCGATCGATTACCGCGCGGGCTTTAAGTCCGTAAGCTTAAAGCTCGGGCTTATGGTCATAATGCTTTTCAGCGCGCGCGGGCTCGGAGAGATCACCGCAAGTCTGCTTATGCCCGTACTTGAGGATATGGACGTAACAGCCGCGTACATCATAAGGTCGCTGGTTTCGATCTTCTTTCTGAATGTCGTGCCTATCGTGCTTTCTCTCATAATTTTTAAAATTACCCCGGAAACCGTCGGCAAGCAAAGCTATCAGAAGCCGAAATATTTCGGGCGCGCTATCGGGATGTTCCCCGCACTTTACGCTCTCGGCATAATAACAAACATCATCACGATACTTGTCTCTCGGCTTTTTAAAACCGTGGACATGAACGAGAGCTTCAATACCGTAAACGACTTTGCCGCCCCGAACTTTACCTGCGGACTGATACTTTTTTTCCAGATGGCGATATTAGCGCCCATCGTAGAAGAATTCTGGTTCCGCGGGATCGTCCTCGAAAGTATGCGCCCGTACGGAAACGGCGTGGCAATTTTCATTTCGGGAATTCTTTTCGGACTTGCCCACGCGAATTTTCAGCAGTTTTTCTACGCGACGGTTATCGGCATCTGTCTCGGCTATGTAGCGGTAAGCACAAAAAGCATAATCACCACGACTGTTCTCCACGCCATGGTAAACAGCATTGCCGCGGCGCTTTTGCTGCTGCTTACAGATAAAAGCGTAGGCGATTTCCTGCAAAGCTCAATGATCGGCAAAGAGTCGGAAATGACTCCCGCGGTCGTAATTTACATCGCCGTTCTTGTGCTTATGCTTCTCCTGGTCACGGTCGGCTTTTTTATGGCGATAGCAAAGCTTATCAAAATAAAAAAATACCGCGTGCCGAAGGTTCAGGAAGAGCTGTCTCCGGCAAAGCGCTGGGCAATATTCCTTTCAAGCGTGACCGTTATAATAGGCTTTGTCTTAGCGGCGGACAGCTTTACCTACGGCTTTATCCCGCGGCTGATATACGATGGAATTTGCGCGGTTTTCGGAATTAACGGATAGATAATTAAGGAGAAGTCAATGGACGAGGAAAGCAAAAAGGTAAGCCTTCGTAAAAAGGGCTGGACAGACCCCGAAACGGGCGAGTATTATCCCGGCGGAAATCCGAATGAAATAAGTCAGTCCGCGAATGATCGTAATACTCAGAATTCACAAAGCGGCTTCGCGAACTATCAGTCCTCGTCGTTTCCCGAGTTTGAGTCTGTATACGACCATTCAAATCCCGAAAGCGAGATCTATCCGAATCAGAACAGCCCTCAAAGCAACGCGCGGACTTCGGAGCAAAACGCTCAGAATAGCGGACAGGACATCGCTCAGAACAGCTCTCAAGACCCCGACCCGAGCATTCATATCGAATATAACGACGGAAAGAAGTTCTGCAAATTCTGCGGGAAAAGAATTCCTATGGACGCGGTCGTATGCGTGTATTGCGGAAGACAGGTAGAGCTTCTTAAATCCGAGACATCCGAGCCGGAAAAGCCTACGGTCATAAATCATGTGACCGTAAGAACAAAACCCCGCAACAGGTGGGTAAGCCTTATATTGTGCGTTATTTTCGGAACCCTCGGCGTACACCGCTTTTACGAGGGCAAGTTCAAAACGGGACTTTTGTGGCTGCTTACGGGAGGCCTTTTTACGATAGGCTGGATAGTTGATATCGTCAAGATAGCGAGCCTCAGCAAAACGCGCTATTACATCGACAACAAGGGCAGACGCAAAGAACTGAAATAATTTATTGTAAAAAAACACAAATAATATCTTGAAAACTTAATTAAATATGTACATTCCGAAAATTAAGGAAAATTTGTGTGAAAACACTTTACTTTTTTCCAAAAGTCCTGTATAATATAACTGTACGCAAAAAGAGAAAAGATTCGACAGGAAGTAAAATCGTTTGGGAGTTAAAGTATGAGCTTTCAAGATGTGTTGTCAATGATAGCCGGCTTGTGTGTTTTTATGTTCGGAATGCACACGCTAAGCTCCGCGCTCGAGAAATTCGCGGGAAGCCGGATAGAAACACTGCTTAATAAAATGACGTCAAATCCCATAAAGGGAGTAGCTCTCGGCGCGGCAGTCACGGCACTGTTGCAGTCGTCCGCGGCCACCACGGTCATGATGGTCGGCTTTGTAAACTCGGGACTTTTAAAGCTATCACAGGTCATAAGCGTTATTATGGGCGCTAACATCGGTACGACCGCCACGGCCTGGCTGGTAAGCCTTTCGTCGCTCGCAGGCTCCGATGTCTCGGGAATAATGAGCATACTGAATTTCAATACTATTGTGACAATTATCGCGGTTGTCGGAATAGTTTTCGCCATGTTCACAAAATCCGACAAGAAAAAGACCGTAGGATATATTCTGGTCGGCTTTTCACTGTTGATGATCGGAATGAACATGATGTCGGGCGCTTCGGAAACGCTTAAGGACAACCCCGATTTCACAAAGTTCATGGCGATGTTTTCAAATCCTGTCTTAGGAGTTGTCGCGGGTGCATTGCTTACCGCCGTATTGCAGTCGTCGTCCGTATCTATAGGAATTTTGCAGTCGATATCAAACCAAACGGGAACTGTCACCTATAAAATTGCTTTGCCTATTCTTCTCGGTCAGAACATCGGCTCGTGCGTAACCGCGCTTATCTCGTCTATAGGCGCGAACAAAGCCGCAAAGCGCGTGGCTATCGTCCACCTTTACTTCAACCTTATCGGAACTGTCGTGTTCTTAGGTTTGTTTTATCTTGTCACGGCATTCATTGATATTCCGGTCGTAAATGAAAACTTAAATGCTGTGGGAATAGCGATAGTCCACTCGTGCTTTAATATTTTAGCAACGGCGCTGTTTCTGCCGTTTACAAAGCAGCTCGAAAAGCTCGCCTGCCTTACTATACGCGACAGCAAGGACGACGAAATGAAAATGCCTATATTGGACAAGCGTCTGCTTAATACTCCCGCGGTAGCTATCGAGCAGTGCAAGAACGTCGCGTATAAAATGGCGGATCTCACGCATAAGACCTTGCTTATGTCAATTGACCTCGTAAACAATTATGACCCGAAAATTGCCGCGGAGATCGTCGAAAACGAAAACACCATAGATATCTATGAGGATAAAATCGGCTCGTATATTTTACAGGTCGCCTCAAAGGATCTGACCGTAAGCGACAGCCAGGTCGTTTCAAACCTTCTGCACACTATCGGCGACCTCGAGCGCATCTCCGACCACGCGGTAAACATCACCGAAGCCGCCGAGGAAATGCACGATAAAAAGATAAAATTCTCTCCCGCCGCCGAAAAAGAAATGGCAGTCATGACCGCGGCGCTTCGCGAGATCCTCGATATGTCATTCAGCGCTTTTCTCACTAACGACGTCGCTCTCGCGAAAGAGGTCGAGCCGCTTGAGGACGTGATCGACGGCATTCGCACAGAGCTCAAGAGCCGCCACGTCGAGCGCCTGAGAAACGGCATATGCACTATAGAGCTCGGCTTTATCCTTCAGGACCTTCTTACAAACTACGAGCGCGTTTCGGATCATTGCTCAAATATAGCCGTCTGCCTTATCCAGATAAAGGAAAACAGCCTCGACACCCACGAGTACATCAACGAGCTTAAAAAGCTCGAAAAGAGCGAGTTTATGGACGAGTTCAACGATTACCGCTCGAAATATCTGCTGCCCGATTAGAGGTAAGAGGTTAGAATCTAAAACTAAACACTTAAACTCCGGCTTCGCGCAAGTCGGAGTTGTTTTTTGCTTGTGCAAAGTCCACAAAAAAAGATTGTTGAATAGTAAAAATTCTCCAAATTCGTTTATAGACAGCAAAAAATCTTGAAAAAAATACGGAAATAATATATAATATAAACAGGTAGTCCGACGGTGCAGTCCGCGGACAAATTGGTAGAAAGGAGATTATTTTAAATGGGATTAAAGCTTGACGACAAGTATCTCAGCGGGTTTGTCAGAGACCACGAGCTCGGACAGTACGCGGCACAGGTAAAGGCGGCGCACGAGGTGCTCGAAAGCAGACAGGGCGCGGGAAACGATTATCTCGGTTGGGTCGATCTGCCCGTAGATTATGACAAGGAGGAGTTTGCCCGCATTAAAAAAGCCGCGGCGAAGATCAAAAGCGACAGCGACGTTCTTATCGTGATAGGAATAGGCGGCTCATATCTCGGTGCAAGGGCGGCTATCGACGCTCTCAAATCCTCGATGTACAATCTTATGAAAAAGGATACTCCCGAAATATATTTCGTAGGGTGCAGCCTTTCCCCGACCTATCTCAGCGAGGTAATTTCGCTTGTAGAGGGCAAGGACTTTTCGGTAAATATTATCTCCAAAAGCGGAACCACAACAGAGCCTGCTCTGGCGTTCAGAATATTCAGAGACCTGCTTGTTGAAAAATACGGCGAGGACGGCGCAAAGGGAAGAATATACGCCACGACCGACAAGGCCCGCGGAACTCTCAAGGAGCTTTCCGATAAAATGGGCTATGAAACGTTTGTCGTACCCGACGACGTAGGCGGAAGATTCTCGGTTCTTACTGCGGTAGGACTGCTGCCTATCGCGTGTGCGGGCTGCGATATCGACGCGCTTATGAAGGGCGCGCAGGAGGCAAGAGTTGCCTATAAGGACTGCGACCTTGAGAAAAACGACTGCTATAAGTACGCGGCTCTCAGAAACATCCTCTATAAAAAGGGAAAGGGCGTTGAGATGCTGATAAGCTACGAGCCGTCCTTCCAGATGATGGCTGAGTGGTGGAAACAGCTTTACGGCGAAAGCGAGGGCAAGGACGGAAAGGGTATTTATCCGTCGAGCGCAGTTTTCTCCACCGACTTACATTCTCTCGGACAGTTCGTTCAGGACGGCGCGAGAATTATGTTTGAGACCGTTATCCAGTTCGGAAAGCCTCAGAAGGACGTTTTCCTTAAAGACGAGCCGAACAACATCGACGGACTTAACTTCCTTTCAAACCAGAATATGTCCATCGTAAACAGAAAGGCGTTTGAGGGAACAGTCATCGCGCACACCGAGGGCGGCGTTCCGAATATCGTGCTCGAGGTTCCGGAGCTTAACGAGTACGAGCTTGGCTGGATGATCTACTTCTTTGAAAAGGCTTGCGCTATAAGCGGCTATCTGCTCGGAGTAAATCCGTTCAACCAGCCGGGCGTTGAAAGCTATAAGAAGAATATGTTCGCTCTTCTCGGAAAGCCGGGCTATGAGGACAGAAAAGCCGAACTTGAAAAGAAGTTAGGAATATAAAATAAAAATTTAAGGAGGGTAATACCATGGTTAAGATCATTACAGGAAAAAGAGGCTCGGGAAAAACCAAAATCCTTATCGACGCTATCCACGCCGCCGAAAAGCAGTCAAAGGGAAATGTTGTCGCTATACAAAAGGGTTCTTCGCTTAATACCGATATTACCTACAAGGTTCGTCTTATAAATATTGAAGACTATGATATCGAAGGAGTAGAGGCTTTCTACGGCTTTGTCGCGGGCATTCTTTCGTCCGACCACGACTGCACGGATATTTTCGTTGACGCTACGCTGAAGATCACGGGCAGAGATTACGCAAAGCTCGGCGATATGTTTGACAGACTCGCGAAGATCTCTCCCGATACGACTATTACGCTTACTGTTTCCGCGGATAACTCCGAGCTGCCCGAAAATGTAAAGAAATTTATCGGCTAATTTTCCAAAAACCCCTTGACAAACCTGTTAATGTGTGATATAATACTATTTACTTGGTAAAAGTGACAAATCACAAGAATAGGTTGAGAACAGATTCTTGTTTCTTATTTCTTAGAGGGGGTGTACGATAATGGCAGTACCAAAGAGGAAAGTTTCTCGTGCAAGACGCGATAAAAGACGTTCGGCAGTTTGGAAACTCGATACTCCTAACTTCACACGCTGCAAAAACTGCGGCGAGCTGAAGCTGGCGCACAGAGTTTGCGGAAATTGCGGTTATTACAAGAATAAGGTTGTTATCGCTAAGGAAGCGAACTGATCTTTTTGAAAATGACCAAATTACGGGCTTGGCGGAAATATTCGCCGAGCCTGTTTTTCTTTAATTCGGAATTGCGTTTCGCCCATTATGTTTCCGGCTGGGTATTAAATCGCCGCGACCACGGTTCAGCCGGGCGCGAATTTCAAAAAGCGCAAAATTTTTTTGCGAAAAATTTTGCGCGGTTCCGACTTGGCGG
>JAFLUG010000006.1 GCA_022508885.1 Oscillospiraceae bacterium
CGGTTATTATTTCGGGCGGAATTTCGACTGGTATAACTGCAACGCGCTTATTGTCGAGGCTCACCCGAACAGCGGTTATTCCTCGATTTCCACGGTAAACACAGATTTTATCGGCTTGGGTTCAAATTTTCTCAGCGACAATGTGCTGACTTTGGCGGCAATTTACGCGCCGCTTGACGGCATGAACGAAAAGGGCTTATGCGTTTCGGTGAATATGATCGAGGACAACGAAAGCGTAAACCAAAAAACCGACAAGCCCGATATTACCACAACTACCGCGGTTCGTCTGCTGCTTGACAATGCAGCCGATGTTGACGAGGCGATAGAGCTTTTAGGGCAGTACGATATGCACGCCTCAAAGGGACTGACAGTGCATTTCGCGGTTGCGGACGCAAACGGAAAATGTGTCGCGGTTGAATATCTTAACGGCGAAATGATAGTTACCGAAACGCCTGTTGTCACTAATTTCTACTTTGCCGAGGGCAATAAAAAAGGCAAAGGAACGCAGCAGTCCCACGAGCGTTACGAAAAGCTTATGCAAACGCTTTCGGATAAAAACAGCTTTACCGCCGACGATGTTATGAACGCTCTCGAAAGCGTTTCAAAACACAATTACCGCGACGGCGAAACGACCGAGTGGAGCGCTGTTTTCAATCAGACCACGGGCGAAGCGGTCTACTGCCACAGAGAAAATTACGGCAAGAAATTCACCTTCAAAATAAGCTGAGCGAAATAGCGAACAAAGTGAGCGGTTTTTCGCGATTTTAAAATAAAAGGAGCGAACTATGACCTTTACAAATCTGGTTTTAAAGCTTGCCGCGGCAAAGCTTAACACCAAGCTGCCGAGAAGCGTTATTCGGAAAATTCAGCAGAAGCGCCTAAGAGAAATGCTGATTTACGCCTATGATCATTCGCCCTATTACCGCAAGGCCTTCAATGCCGCGGGAATTGACAGCCTTAATATTTCCGACACTCCTATCGAGAGCTTTCCGACCATGGATAAGAAAACGCTGTTGGAAAACTTTGACCGGATAGTGACCGTTCGGAATTTAACGCAGGAAAAGCTGCGGAGCTTTGACAGCTCCGAAAATGCCGATAAGAAAACGCTCGGCGGGAAATTTCATCTTATACACTCGTCGGGAAGCACCGGAAAGCCCGGATATTTCCTTTACGACAACAGCGCGTGGGATGCAATGCTTATCGGAATAATCAGGGCGGCGCTGTGGGATATGTCAATGCTCGATATTTTCAGGCTGAAACTATCAAAGCCGAAAATTCTCTATATTGCCGCGGCGGACGGTCGTTACGCGGGAGCAATGGCGGTCGGCGACGGTCTTGACGATCTTGGATTTGAAAAGCTGGTTCTTGATGTTCAGACGCCGCTTGACGAGCTTCAAAAACAGCTTTGTGAGTTCAAACCCGATATTATTATCGGCTATCCTACGGCGATAAAAATGCTTGTGCAGACTGCCGATTACAAATTTAATATTCAGAGAGTCATCACCTGCGGAGAGCCGCTGAGCGCAAGTTTACGAAAATATTTCAAGAGATTTTTCAAGTGCAGGATATTGAATTTTTACGGAGCGAGCGAGTCCATAGCTATCGGCGTTGAAGACGACACAAGCGGCGGTATGTACCTGTTTGATGATATGAATTACATTGAAATAGCCGACGACGGCATCTATCTCACCTGCCTTTACAATTTCGCGCAGCCGCTGATACGCTACAAAATCTCAGATAAATCCGAGAAAATGCCGTATGACGGTAAATGCCCGTTTTCAAAAATCAAGAATATTCTCGGCAGGAACGAGGACATTATGTGGTTTACAAACGCCGAGGGAAAGGACGAATTTCTGCACCCGCTGTCGGTCGAGGGACTGTGCGTAAACGGGCTGTTGGACTATCAGTTTGTGCAGAAGTCGGATAAGTATTTTGAGATAAACGCGCAGTTAAGGCGCGGCGCTGATTCGTCGAAGATACTGAAAGCTCTTGAAGGATATATGCGAAAAATACTGAAGCTGAACGGACTTTCAAACATAAGCTTTAAAATTCATATTGTAAGCGAAATAAACGCCGACAAGCAAACGGGCAAAAAGCGGCTTGTCGTCTGCGAGCGTCTGTCCGCATAACAGCTCTTTTCGGATTATGTGAGCAGGCTCTGAAAAGGAACTATAGCATGAAAAAAGTTATTCTATCGGGAAAAAATATCGTAAAATCCTTCGGAGATAATACCGTTCTACACGGAATCGACGCGGAAATTTTCGAGGGAGATTTTACGGTCATAATGGGCTCCTCGGGTTCGGGAAAATCAACGCTGTTGTATATGCTAAGCGGCATGGACCAGGTAAGCGGCGGAGAGCTGCTTTACCGTGACGGCAACATCACAAACGCCTCGGAAAAGGAGCTTACCAAGCTTCACGCGAATGATTTCGGGTTTGTGTTTCAGCGGACGCATCTTATCAGCAACCTGACGCTTTGCGAAAATATACGCATGGCGGGGCTTATCGGTTCTATGACGGACGATGAGGTGAAAAAACGCGCAGACGAGCTTATCGCGCGAATGAACCTCGAAAACGCGAAGGACAGACTTCCCTCGCAGGTATCGGGCGGAGAGGCGCAACGCGCGGCAGTCGCTCGGGCGGTCATCACAAAGCCCGCTATACTTTTTGCCGACGAGCCTACGGGCGCGCTCAACAAGGCGAATTCGGAGGAGGTATTGAACCTCTTTTCCTCACTTCACTCGGAGGGTCAGACGGTACTTCTTGTCACTCACGACAAGGAGGCGGCGCTTCGCGGAAACCGCGTTTTATACCTCGAGGACGGCGCGATAATCGGCGAGCTGGAACTCCCGAATTACTCGGGCAAGGACAAAGCGCGCGAGGAAAAGCTTACGGCTTGGCTTGAAGGGCTTGGGTGGTAATATGGGAAAATACCGTTTACTGCTGAAGTCCACAGCTCAAAAGCAAAAGTCAGGTATCATAGGCATATTTCTGCTTGTAAGCGTTCTCGCTCTCTGTTTATTTTCCGCGCTAACTGTTTACATCAGTGGCACGAATTCCGTAGAAACCGAGATGAACCGCTTGGGTTTCGGCGATTTTACAATTTGGACGAGCGGACAGTCGGAAGATATTAAGGAGGAGTTAGAAAACATTCCCGATGTGGAACGTGTTTCATATCAACCGCTTATCTTCGCGGGCTACGAGATAAACGGCGGCTATTCCGACAACGAGGGACAGCTTATCGTTTACGACGGCTCGGTGGATTACCGCTTTATAAATGAGGACGGCGAGGAACTTCCTACACCGGAAATTCAAACAGGCACAGTTTACATTTCTCCCGCGCTGCAATCAATGTTCGATGTGAAGATCGGCGATACGATACAGTTTGAGCTGTCGCACTCGAACGGAATAAAAAGCCTTACGGTCGCGGGATATTTCGCCGACGCGTTTATGGGAAGCTCGATGATAGATATGAAGAGTTTTCTGATTTGCGCTTATGATTGGTCGGAAATTCAGTCGGTTATTGAAGAAGCGTCAATCGCCGATAAGCTCGGCAGGGTCGGCGCTATGTTTCATATTTTCAAAAGCGAAAACAGCGCGCTTTCTGACCTTGAATTTCAGCGCAAAATCAACGAATCCACTGATGTTTCATTGTACACGGAATTCACCTACCGCAAGGATTCAATCCTCAATTATATGCTGCTGTTGCAGAATATCCTGTCGGGATTTTTAATAGCGTTTTCGGCGGTCTTGCTGATAATCTGTATTGTCATCACGGGACACAGCCTGTCAACGGTAATCGAGCAGGAAAAGCGCGATATGGCTGTTCTGAAAACAATGGGAATGTCGGGCAGCGGGCTTCGCGGAGTGTATCTCGCGCTTTACGGAGGTACGATCTCAGCAGGACTGCTTTTGGGACTTGAGTTCTCATTTTTGATAGCGGAATTGCTCGCGAAAGCGATGATAACCTCAACGGGAATGCTTATCGAACTGTCGTTTCCAATAGTCGTTATACTGCCGATTTTGTTGGGAATTCTTTTAGTATTCGCGGCGTTCTTATTCATTCGCACAGCACGTATTTTGAAAATCGCGCCGATGCAGACGATACGCGAAGCAACAGGTGAAAAGAGCGTAAAATCCCCGCTCAGCAAGCGTTTTCTTACGCTTGGTATAGCGGTTAGAGAACTGCGCTCGGAAAAGCGGAAATATATCGCGCTGTGCGTTATTTCGGCGTTTCTCGCGCTGTTTTTGTCGGTTATCGGAAAAATGGGGACTTGGCTCGGACCGAACGGAGAGGGGCTTATGAACACCTTCAGCGTAGCCGACCACGATCTGGGCGTGCAGCCTTTCAACGAAACAGTTCCTATGGACGAGATAGAGCGCGTTATCAACTGGTATTCGCCTGTTTTGGAAACATACGAGCTTGCGATGCAGAGCGTTACGGTAAACGGACAGGAATACACCGCGAATGTACTGAATGATACAAAGTGGTTTCATGTTCTTTCGGGCGAGGTCTGCGGCGGCGAAAGTATTCTGATAACCGATACTGTGGCGAGTGAATTGCAGCTTTCTATCGGCGATACCGTGCGCGTTGCGGCAAACGGCAGAGCGGAAAGCTACACTGTTTCGGGAATCTACCAATGCGCGAACGGAATGGGCAGCAACATCGGAATGAGCCTCGCGGGATACTCCAAAATCGGCAATATAACGGGATATATCTGGTGTTATCACTATATTCTTGAGAATGGTCAGATGCGGGATTTTGCAATGAAATACTTGCAGGATAATTACCGCGGGATAGATGTTCATACCAACAGTTGGTCGGGACTTTCGGGAATTGTTTTCGTAATGCACGCGCTGATCGTTGTTATCTATCTGATAGCCGCGCTGTTTGTTCTGGTCACGGTCGCGCTCACGGTGAGCAAATTATTGCAGTCCGAAACCGCGAAAATGGCGATATATAAGAGCTTGGGATTGTCATCGGGAGCTTTGAGGCTTTCCTTTGCCCTGAGATTTTTGATAGTGGTGTTCATCGGCACGGTTATCGGGCTTTTGGTTTCGGCTTTGTTTGGTGATATTGCGATAGCGAGCCTTTTCAAAATGTTCGGGATATGCGAGTTCGGTTCGGGCTTCAGCGTTTTGGGAACAATACTTCCGCTTGTTAGCGTGCCGCTTTTGTTCTTTGTATTTGCGCTTGCTTTCTCCGCGAAACTTAAGCGGGTGAGCATAGTGAAATTAATTTCTGAAAATGATGATTAAAGGAGAAATGAATTATGAAAAAGATTTCTGCATTGATTCTGGCACTTACCGTCAGCATAACCGCGCTCGCAGGCTGTGACTCACAGCCTGAGGACCCCGGAACACCTCCGACAAATATACTGAATCCCGGTAATTCTCAGAGCGATTCCGATAATAACGGCAATAACACGGGAAACAGCACGAATAACACAGATAACTCTTCCGACATAAGCACAGGCGACAGCGCTTCAAAATATGACGGTGAGTTACTTGAAAACGCGGTGTCCGTTCGTATCGGCAACGGCGGCAGGAAGGACTGGTATATCAATATGTACAACAATGCCGCGTCGCAGACAATGCTCGGGTATCTGACAAGCTCGGAGCTGAGATTTCCCACCTACAATTATGACGGCGAACACGGCTTTGTTTCTCAGAGCGTTCGCGGAAGCTATACACGCGATGATGAGATAACCGTCGAAAATGCCAAAGCAGGAGAATTGTATCTGCTGAGCGGCGGGCAGCTCCGCTTTTATTTCAAGGACAGCGCGGGAGTGAATATTACGGCTACTCCCATAGGATATTATGTTGAAACTGAGGGGCTTGCGGACGCAGTTGTTGACGCGTACACATCAAACCTCGGCGACACTTGGGGCGTGGATGTTTATTTCAATATTACAAAAAGAATCTGATGCTGAAAAGTGGAGGATCAATGGAATACAGGGTAAATCAAAAAACAGGCGATAAGATCAGCGTTATCGGTTTAGGAACGAGTTATATTTCGGAATCGTCCGAACGAGAAGCGGTCAAGGCTCTGGAACTCGCCTATGAAAACGGGATAAATTACGCCGACCTCGCGACAGCGGGCGCTAAGACTTTCGGCTACTACGGAAAGGCACTTGCTTCCGTAAGAAAAAATATGTACTATCAGGTGCATTTCGGAGCGTATTACTACAATGGCGAATACGGCTGGACGACCGAACTTGATACCGTTAAACGCTCGATCGATTTTCAGCTTCGGGAGCTTAAAACCGACTACATCGACTACGGCTTTATTCACTGCATTGACAGCGAATCCGACTTTGAGGATTACAAGGCAAACGGAGTTTTGAAATATCTTCTTGAATTGAAAAAGCAGGGCGTTGTAAGAAATATCGGACTGTCCTCACATACTCCAAAAGTCGCCAATAAAATTCTTGACTTGGGAATAGCCGATATGCTGATGTTTTCCATAAATCCCGGGTATGACTATCAGCACGGCGAGTACGCGCGCGGTGAAGCGCTCGAAAGAATGAGACTCTACCGCAGATGCGAAGCGGAGGGAATCGGCATTTCCGTGATGAAGCCGTTTTCGGGAGGTCAGCTTTTAGACGCGAAAACCTCACCGTTCGGCAAAGCGCTTTCGGTTTATCAGTGTATTCAATACGCACTCGACAAACCAGCCGTTTTAACAGTGCTCCCCGGTATCGGTAATGCAGGCGATGTCAGGCGGCTGCTGAAATTTTTTGAAATTTCGGAGCAGGAAAAGGACTATTCCGTTATAGGCTCGTTTACTCCAAAGGATATGAGCGGAGTCTGCGTATACTGCAATCACTGTCAGCCATGCCCCGCGGGTATCGACATAGGACTTGTCAACAAGTATTATGACCTTGCGCTTGCTGATGACGAAATGGCAGTTAACCACTATCGAAAATTATCCGTTGATGCCGAGGCTTGCCTTAGATGCGGTCACTGTGAGAGCAGATGCCCGTTCCGAGTGAAGCAGGAAAGCAGAATGGAAGAAATAAGTCGATACTTTTCAAAATAGTTAATTTTGCAAAAAGCGGCTGCTGTAATATTCAGCATCCGCTTTATTATATCTCGTTAAAATTTAAAATGACTCTTTTTATCGACAAAATAAAAACTCAATTATAGAAAAATTTTAAGTCGGATTGTTACTGACTTTATTTTCGTGGCTTATATATAGAGGGTTATTCTTCTTCTCTCTGCTATTGGAGGAGTCAGCGCAAAATCAATAATAAGCCGTTGCACATTTTACATCTGAGGATAAAATGTGGACAATCGAGCTATGAGGCGCAGATTGGCTACCGAAAAGGAGCGAACGGCAAGCCCGAAATAGTACCCGAGGAAGCTGAGATCGTTCGTGAAATATTCCGCAGTTACCTTGACGGAATGAGCCTCGCACAACTCGCCGACCGTTGATGAACAAGCCCTTCACCAAGCAATAGTGAGCGCGATAAACGAGTTCTGCGATGTCAAGGACGATATAACGAAAGTTCTTCGCGAGAGCATTTCCGAGGTGCTTGACCCGAATATGAACGGGAGCGTCCTCGCGGCACAGATGGACGCGGTACTTGAACGCCTTGAACAAGAGGACTTCAAGCTGACCGAGTACGATGACATTGCGGTAAGACAGATTATCGAAAAGGTTACGGTCAATGATAAGGTCACTATAACAGTGACCTTCAAGGGTGGAGTTGAAATTAGAAAAATGCTTTGAAAAAGTATTGACAAGCCGTTAAATAAGTGATACAATACAATCAATGTATAGCGAATGTAGAAAAAATCTTTTTTGTAGTGGTTAGCCAGCAGGGTAAGCCCTGCATCCGGTACGTCCCGCACGTTGTTATGGGACGTTTTCTTTTTACTCGAATACAGCGAAATCTTTTTAGTAAAGGTTAGCCAAGTTGAAAGTTACATTTTTAGTGTAATTTCCTTTTTTGCACAATAACTAACCGCAGAATGAAATTAGTGAGAGTCAAAATGTTAAAACGTGATTTTTATTTAAGAGACGCAAACTCGATAGCACCCGATTTGTTGGGGAAAATTCTGGTTCACAAAACCAAAGCCGGTTTGACATCCGGAATGATCGTTGAAGTTGAATCCTATATGGGATCCATTGATAAAGGGGCTCATTCATATTTAAACAAGCGAACTGCCCGGACAGAGGTTCAGTTTGGACCGGGCGGCTATGCATATATCTATTCAATATATGGAATGCATTGTTGCTTTAATGTCGTAACCAATGTTATTAACAAGCCGGAGGTCGTTCTGGTAAGAGCTCTGGAACCTATTGAAGGCATTGATTTAATGATGAAGCGCAGAAATACGCAGAACGTCGTTGAATTGTGTAACGGACCGGGCAAACTTTGCGCGGCTCTTGATATAACAAAAGACTGTTATGCCTTTGATCTGTGCGGTGAAGAGTTATACATTGATGAATACTCAGGCGTTTCTGCTGCTGATATCGGAGTGTCTCCGAGAATTAATATTGATTACGCGGATGAATATGCCGATTGTCTATGGCGTTATTATATAAGAGATAATAAATATGTTTCAAAGGTTGCACGGAGATATAAAAGCGACAAAACATTGGGTTGAAAACCTGCCATAATTTGAACTCCCATGCTTCGGACGGCGGCAGGTGTTTTGTTGTAACCCTTATAATATGTTTTCGGATCATGGATCCTGATCTCAAAATGCAAAGCGAAACAATAAAAAAACAACTCGTTGAAGAGGTGAAACAATGGACGGAAGATCAATGACGGAAGGAACGCCGTGGAAGCACATTCTTAAATTCGCGCTGCCGGTGCTTGCGGGTCAGCTTTTACAGCAGCTTTACAACACCGTAGATTCTATTGTGGTAGGGCGTTACGCAAGTGAAGACGCTCTTTCGGCGGTGGGTACCACGGGAAGCTTTACGTTTCTTTTTCTTGCTATCGCAACGGGCTTTTCGGCAGGTAATGGCGTGATAGTCGCGCAGCGTTACGGCGCCGGAGATGAAAAGCAGGTGCGGGCAAACGCTTCTACGGGAATACTTCTGATGCTTGGCATGGGGATTTTATCGACCGTTATAGGAATTCTCGTATCGCAGCCTGCCTATACTTATCTGGTGGACGTTCCCGAAGAGCTGCTGGATATGACATTGCAATATTTCAACATCTACGCGCTTGGATTGGTGTTTCAGTATGGCTATAATATTTTTTCGTCGATACTCCGTGCTGTAGGCGACAGCGCGGCAACGCTTTATTTTCTGCTGATAGCGTCGGTACTCAATATAGTATTGGATTTTGCTTTTGTGGCGGGTCTGCATTGGGGTGTTGTCGGCGCGGCGGCGGCGACAGATATTGCACAGGGAGCGTCGTTTGTAGCAGCGTATGTTTATATGACAAGGAAATACCCCATATTCAAGTTTAAAATAAAGGAATTCAGCTGGAGCTTTGAGTTAGCGAAAAGAACGCTCATAACAGGCTTTCCGATAGCTCTGCAATTGATCGTTGTATCGTTCGGACTTACATTTATCCAACGCGCGGTAAACGGCTTCGGAAAAGCTATGACAGCTTCATTCACGGTAGGCCAGCGAATAGAGATGTATATGAATCTGCCGTGCAACGCGTTTCAGACTACACTTGCTACCTACACAGGCCAGAACATTGGTGCCGGAAAGCCCGAGAGGGTAAAAAAGGGCGCATATCAGACTGTTTTTATGTCGTTTTTAATGACTGTATGCATTTCAGCTGCTGTGTGGTTCCTTACAGATAATATCATCGCACTGTTCAATCTGGGTGAGCTTTCGGCTGTCTACTGTCACTATCATATCAGGACCATATCGCTTATAAATGTAGTTCTCGCACTTTATATTCCGCTGTTTGGCGTGTTTCAGGGCACCAATCACGGCGCTGCGGCAACAGTTGTAGCGACGGGAGCATTGGGAGTGAGGGTATTGGTGACTTATCTGCTCCGATATGACAGCTTTTTCGGACGCAACATTATCTGGTGGAACGGTTTATTCGGATTCGGAGCGGGATTTATCATTACATGGAGCTATTATATCAGCGGGCTGTGGATGAAAAAATCGGAAATTAATAGTCAATCAAATGGATCATAAAATGAATTTGTACCGTTTTATCTTTACATAATTATCGGTTTTGACTGTCAGCCGTATGAAAGCACCGCTGTCTGTGCGGGAGTTTCTTTTGTCAGCTCAAAGACGTTTGTATCATATTTGATCACATTGTCGCACAGCTTGAGGAATTTATCCGCCTTTTCAATAACGGCAAAGCCGTGGCCGGGCGTCCGATAGTGCATAGGAATGACTACACGCGGATTCAGCTTGTCAATAAGGCTTTTTGCTTCCTTTGCATTTATGGTGAAAAAACCGCCTACGGGAATAAGCAACGCGTCCAGACCTTTAAGCCGGTCCATTTGCCCAGGCTCCGGCTCACAACCTAAATCGCCCAGATGTGCGACTCTCATTCCCTCCGCCGAAAAAATACGGATAATGTTTTCTCCGCGCAAGCGTCCCTTTTTATCATCGTGAAAGGTATTAAGCTCCTGCACTGAGATATTGCTTTCATTTCCCGAAAGTGTCACGGTTTCTCTGCCGTTGTGGTCGTCATGCTCGTGACTGCAATACACAGCGTCGGCGGTAAGCGCCAGCGGGGCATACCCCGGCACAGTGCCTTTCTTGTAAGGATCGCATACAATTGTGCTTTTGTCGGCTTCAACAGCAAAGCAAGAGTGTCCGTACCATATTATCTTCATAACGATACTCCCTATTATTTATATTATCAGTGACAAAAACTTATTGACATATTGCCGTTTTTGTACTATAATAACATTGTATCACAGCCTGTATCATATGTCAAGTATTAAGATTAGGTATAATTGTTATCAGCAAAGCGTTCAGGGGGAGTTTATCATGGAAAAATATTTTGGTGAAAGTGTTCCGAAGCTCGGCTTCGGGTTAATGCGTCTGCCAAAGCTCGCGGATGATTCCATCGACATCGAGCAGACAAAGAAAATGGTCGATTTATTTATGGAAGCGGGACTTACATATTTTGATACCGCATATGTATACGGGAACGGCGATTCGGAAAAGGCGGCGAGATTGGCGCTTGTAGACCGCTATCCGCGTGAAAGCTATACTCTTTGCACCAAGCTTTGCGCATGGATGAACTGCCCCACCGAAGCTGACGCAAAGCAGCAGTTTTATACAAGTCTCGAGCGCACGGGCGCCGGATATTTTGATTACTACCTGCTTCACGCGCTCCAGCGAAATAATTACAAGGTATACGACGATTATCATATATGGGATTTTGTAAAAGAGCAAAAGAAAAACGGGCTTATAAAATATTACGGATTCTCTTTCCATGCCGATCCCGAGCTTTTGGAGGAGCTTCTTACGTACCACCCCGACGTTGATTTTGTTCAGCTGCAGATAAACTACGCCGACTGGGAGCACCCCGGCGTTGCTTCGCGCAGATGCTACGAGATAGCAAGAAAGCACGGAAAATCGATAACAATTATGGAGCCTGTAAAGGGCGGCGCGCTTGCCGATCCTATCCCCAAAGTAAAGGAAATTTTAAAAGCGGCAAACCCCGAGGCTTCCGTATCCTCTTGGGCAATTCGCTTTGCGGCTTCGTTGGACGGAATTATCACTGTACTTTCGGGTATGTCCAATCTTGAGCAGATGAAAGACAATCTTTCCTATATGAAGGACTTTAAACCGCTTTCCGATGAGGAACGGGCGGTTATTCTCAAAGCGCAGTCCGCGCTTGACGGCGACCGTTCGATACCGTGTACGGCATGCCGTTATTGTACAGACGGTTGTCCGCAGAACATTCCGATACCCGAGATATTCCGCGTCGCCAACACACAAAGAGGCAACGAGGCGTTTCGCGGCAGACGCGAATATACCATTGCAACAACGGGCAAGGGTAAAGCGTCGGATTGTATCGAGTGCGGTCAGTGCGTAAACGCCTGTCCTCAGCAGATAGAAATAATCAGCCGACTGAAGGACTGCGCAAAGCAGTTTGAGCAGGAATAAAACGGCAATGTTCTTGTCAGTTTCAATGAAATATCGGGAGTGATGATTATGAATTGGGGCATTATAGCAACGGGAAATATTGCGGAGAAATTCGCAAAAACTATAAACGCCATGTGCGAGGAAGAGCATAAATTAGTTGCGGTGGGCTCGCGCGAGTTGGAAAAGGCAAAAAAGTTCGCTAAAAAATTTGAGATAAAAAACGTATACGGAAGCTATGAAGAGCTCGCGGCAGACCCCGACATCGACGCCGTTTATATTGCTACGCCGAATAACCTTCATTATGAAAACACGCTTATGTGTCTGAATTCTGGAAAGCATGTTCTTTGCGAAAAGCCGTTTACCATCAGGGCAGAGGAAGCGGAAAAGCTCTATAATACCGCAAAAGAAAAGCGTTTGTTTTTGATGGAGGGCTTCTGGATAAGATTTCTCCCGCTTTACGAGGAACTGCTTGAGATCATCGCCTCAAAAAAGTACGGAGAATTGCGTCACGCACGCTGTGAGTACGGATTTATCGCAAACGAAAAGCGCCGCGAGCGTAAATTCTTGTCAGAACTTGGCGGCGGAGCGTTGCTTGATATAGGAATTTACAATCTCGGCTTTTTGCATATGGTTATGGGTGCAAGTCCGGAAAGGTTTGAGACCGAGGTAAGGTTCAACGAGTTCGGAACAGACGAGTTCAGTGTTCTTCAGCTTGTTTACCCCAACGGCAAAACGGCTCAGTGCCTTCAGACGATCGGTATGAACATCGAGCGTAACGCGGCGCTGTACTTTGACGAAGCGAGCGTTTATCTTCCCGATTTTCAGGGCGCGTATTCCATGACGGTAAAGCCTGTAAACGGTAGAGAATATACTCTCGAGTTTCCGCCCGAGATAAACGGATTTGAGTATCAGATACGCGAGGCGGAGCAATGTATCTCCGCGGGAAAAACACACAGCGATATTTACCGTCCCGAGGAAAGTATCGCGGTTTTGCGGCTTATGGACGAGATAAGAAGCAGATGGAATATGAAATTTGAGTGTGAGTAAAAGTAATGGCAGGGCATACAAAAAGTCTTTGAAAAGGGCGCATTATCCGCGCATTATGTGCTTCGCACAAAACGCTTCGGCGAAAAACGCTGTGGGGGAAAACTTTCTACAGAAAGTTTTCCCTCAGAAAAAAATAATTACGGACAGCTTTTCTGTCCGTTTTTTTATTTCATATGGATATTTTTTTCGGAAAATAATCGCAGCCTTAAAAACAGAATACTAAAATTAAGTTCGGAAAAAATAATTGCGGGAAAAGAATTTTTCCGGTATGTAAATCAGTCATACAACTATCAAAATTTTGGTTTACGCATAAAATATCAGTACCGGAAATTCTTATTATTCTCAAAAATTTTTTATAATAAAGGCAGGTCATAATATGTCAGTAAGTGTTGATACAGACAATTTTGATAAAGAAGTGCTTAAGTCCGAGGGTATTGTCCTTGCGGATTTCTATTCCGACAGCTGCGGTCCTTGCAGGAAGGTATCGCCGGTGTTAAACGAGCTCGAGGAAAAATACAAAAGCAAGATAAAGCTCGCGAAAATAGACGTAAACAGTGACGCAAAGCTCGCGAGAAAATATGTGGTTCGGGCAGTTCCTACCATTGTTTTCTTTAAAAACGGCACGGAATCCACCCGAATCATAGGCGCGGCGGATAAATCCGATTATTCCTCGGTTATAGAGAAGCTTATATAAAATTCAGCTTACGAAAAAACCAAAGGCACTTGCCTTTGGTTTTTAACTGTAGATTCATGATGGGACAGCGGTAAAGCCGAAAATTTACGTCATTCCCGCCAACAAAAACGCGAGAGCGGTAAACGCGGCAAATATATTCAGCAGCATATTCAGAATAAAATTTATGCTTATCTTCAGGACGTCTTTATTGTCCATGTTATTCTGCTTCGCGAAAGCGATTACCATAAATACAATGTCCGCGGCAAGATGGAACAGCGGCATTAAAGTAAGACAATAAATAAACAGTGGAATTACAAAATATGCCGATATCATACCGATCGTTCCGGTCATACGGAAAATAATATCCACGATCCAGACGAAAGCCTCGGCAATCAGCAGCAGCGAGGAATTTACTGCAATGTATATCCAGAACGGTTTGATCTTTTTCATGGAACTTCCCCAATCATCTGTACACCCAATCACGTTGGATCGCAAAGCTGAAAAAGAACAAAATCGTGTCGATAACTGCCTTTATCAGCGTCTGCCAGCCGCTGCTCTGAGCGTTAAAAAGAATAGTCGCTCCGTTTACCAGCAAAAATGACAGTAAAAGCTGTGCCGCCGCAAGAATATAATACCGCACAATGCTTTTCTTCACCGACTGCTTTGATTGGAAAACTCCGCGCTGATTTACGAAATAGTTTGTAAGCGACGAAACAATTCTCGCCGCCGCCGTCGCCGCAAAGATCCTCAGAGTCTCGTTTTCGCCGAAAAGGGGAATGGTCAGCAGGTTTATCAGCGTAAACAGCCCTACATCTATAAGCGAGCAAATAAGCGAGCTTAACGCGTATTTAAGTATGATCGCGTAAATTTTTATCGAGTCCGTAAGCGGATTAAAATGTGTTCCGGAGTTATTGTCCGAGTAGATCGTGGAAATGGTTTCTTCTTCAAACGGAAGCGACTGCCTTTTCATTTCAAGAAGCATATTTGTCTCGTATTCAAACCTCTCGCCGCTGATTTTGCACAGCGGAGAGAGGTAGCTGAGCGGAATTGCGCGAAGTCCCGTCTGGGTATCGGTGATCTTAATTCCGCAGACAAGCCTGAAGACGATTCTCGTCATATTATTACCAAAGCGGCTTTTCGGTGGAACATTGTCCTGACTGAAGTCTCTCGCTCCGAGAACCATATTTTTGTCCCTTGTCATTTTCTCCGCGCACCGCGCGATATCGTCGGGAGTATGCTGTCCGTCGTCGTCGGTTGTGACAACGCCGTCACAGTCGGGAAAGCGCTTTAATACATACTCAAAGCCCGTTTTAAGACCGCGTCCTTTTCCGAGGTTTGTTTCGTGGCGAAGCAGAACGCATTCGGGGATCTCTTCAATTTTACTGAAAATATCCGTGCATTCGGCTTTGCTCCCGTCGTCGATTATGACAATATGCTCAAAACCATTTTTGCAAAGCCCGTCTATAACGTCGAAAATTTTTTCTTTAGGATTATAAGTGGGAATAATTACAGGAACATTCATTTTGTAAAATAAACCTTTTCTTTCAAGCTGTTATGACATTATCAGTGTATAAGTATTTAATTGTTTTCGAGATATCTTATCATTCCCTCGGCCGCACGTTTTGCTTCTTCTACCGCGTGAACCACCGTTTTCGCTCCCTGAACGACGTCTCCCGCCGCGAATACTCCCGGCACCGTTGTCATACAGTTTTCGTCGGTTATAAGCAAGCCCTTTTCATTTGCCTGAAGTCCGGGAGTTGTAAGTATAAGCTTGTTTTTGGGGCCGTTACTGATGGAAATAACGGTAGAGTCCACCTCGACCTGGTCAAGCTCGTCCTCATAACCCACGACCTTGTTGTTTTCATCGAGAATCGCAGTTTTGAAAACGGGTCCCTTTTCGGTTATTTCGGTGATCTCCTTTCCGAAGATCATCTCTGCGCCTTCCATTGTAGCGTATTCAACCTCACGCGGACTTGCGGTTATGCGCTTGCTTCTCGCGTAAAGCGCAACGCTCGTCGAGCCGTGGCGAAGCGCCACTCTCGCGACGTCCATAGCCGCGTTTCCTACGCCGATGATAGCCACTTTCTCGCCGAGGTCATAGCCGTTCGGATTTACAAGGTAATCCATGCTGTAATGAACATTCGGCAGACTCTCGCCCTTTATGCCAAGCGTTTTAGAGCGCCACACGCCCGTTCCCGCGAAAACAGCCGAATATCCGTCGCGGAACAGATCGCTTATTTCAAGCGCGCCGCCTATCGTTGTGTTCGGACGGATCTTAACGCCCGTTTCAAGAAGCTTTTTCGCGTATCTGTCGCATATAGAGCGCGGCAGACGAAAATCGGGTATACCATAGCGAAGCACGCCGCCAATACTGTCGCGAGCCTCGAAAATAGTAACATCATAGCCCTCGGATATCATCTTGAAAGCAACGGTGATACCCGCGGGGCCTCCGCCTATAACGGCTACCTTCTTTCCGTTGGGAGCTTTTTTATCAATGGTCATGCTGTCGAAATAAGCGTCCGAAACAAATTTTTCTATGGCGTTAAAGTTTACGGGAACGCCCTTTTTGCCCAGAACGCAGTTTCCTCTGCATTGCTGGTCATAATCGCATACTATCGAGCAGACCAGAGACATTGGATTGTTTTCAAACAGTATTTTTCCCGCCTCGCGAAGCTTGTTTTCCTTAAACAGCTCAATAACCTGAGGTATTGACGTATGTACTGGACAACCTCTCTGACACAGGGGCACCTTACAGCCTAAACAGCGGTCGGCGGTCTCTTTTACATAAACTGGCATTAAAAACACTCCTTACACTAAAAAGATTTAATTATGCTTTCGCACTTTATATTTTATCACAAATATTAAAAATAGTCAAGTATTTTTATCTGCTGATATCTTACTGTTGACAAATAATAATTATTGTGATATAATAAAGTAAATATATGTGATTGTGACAAAGGGTGGTTCTATGAAAAAGACTTTTATCGGAGAAATGACAGTTACGGAGAGCATGTATATAAAATCCGCTGATTATGCGTTTTTTCAGTTTACGGGCTTGGAGGATATAAACGCGTCGATAGAAAGCGCGATATATCCCGACGATTTTGAGCTTATCAGAAACGCTCCCGAGAGACTGAAAAAAGGCACATATTCCGCGGTATTGAGAGTGCGCGATAAAGACGGGGAGTACAGTCCTTTTCTCGCCGAGGTAAAGAGCATATCGCATGCCGACTGGAATCAGATACTTGTACATATTTCGTTTAAAGACTTAAACGGTCTGCTCGAAAACGACAATATCCGCAAAGAGGATATTAAGATCGCGGAAGCGTATTTTGATGTTCTCGGAGATATCCTTATCAGTTACGACCGCAGGACAGATAACTTTGATCTCTTCTACATAAACGATTCGAAACGTCACAGTATCGCTTCGGGAAAGCTCAACGAGTGCAAGGAGCAGTTAAAGGAGAGTGTATTTCCAGAATATATGGGCGAATATAACGGCTTTTTCGATAATCTTAAGTCATCGTCCGAAAGCTTCCGCGCGCGGATCAAGCTGAATGAGCTTGAAGACACGAGCAACGCCATCTGCGAGATCAACTGCAAATGCGTCGGTGATATGGTGGTAGGCTGCCTGAATCTGGAGAACAGCGAAAAAATAAAGAATGTCAATGTCGATATCGTAAACGACAAAGACGTATTTCTCGATATGCTCAACAAGCGAGCTATCGTAGAGCAGGCGGAAATAATGATGTCGCACGGCTTAAAGCCCATTTATTTTATTCTGCTCGACCTTGATAATTTCAAAAATGTAAATGACATTCACGGGCATATTGTCGGCGACGAGGTGCTGACGACAGTCACGCAGATAATAAACGACAAGCTGGCGGGACGGGGTATCGTCGGAAGAATGGGCGGAGACGAGATACTTATCGTAACCAAAACTGTATCCGGTCAGACTGAGCTGAGAAATCTGCTCCGCAATATCAGAACAGCAATTGAGTGGACGTTCAAAACAGACCCGCGCACGTTGAACGTTACCTGTTCTATTGGCGTCTGCGAGTATCCGAAATACGGAAAGGATTTTCAGAGCGTCTATTCATATTGCGACAAAATGCTCTATCTCGCCAAGGAAAAGGGCAAAAACCGTTATATCATCTATACTCCCGAGCTGCATTACCGCTATGTCAACGCTAACTCGGAACAGCCCGAGAATACATCAGCGAAAGATCTCGTAAACGATAAGGTGGGAATTATGCAGCGCCTTGTGGATAATTATCTTACAGCGCATTCCTACAACAACGAGAAAATTTTCTCGGAGATAGGCGAGGCGTTTGAATTAAGCGAGATACTTATGATATACGATGATTTTACCGTCGCTTTCCAATGGAACTCAAGCGGGGTATTTTCCGATATCGGAAAAATCGTGCATTTCAAGCCCAAGGACGATTTCTGGGAGCTTTTCAACAAGGACAGCCTGCTTGTGCTCGACGGTCTGTATAAGCTTGAGGGCAAGTGTCAGGACGTTGAAAAGTGCCTTAAGAAAAAGGATGTACAGTCGGCGATATTCTACCGTATAATCAGCAAAGGCAAATGTTCCGGATATGTTATGTTTGCGAGAAACGCCGCGCGCCAGAGCTGGTCGGAGTATGAGATAATGGCTTTGTCAACTGCCGCGAAGGTCTTTGACGTTTCCATGCATGATTGATCTTCAAACCGTGCCTGCCGTTTAAGGGACGTGCGATATAGAACTATCGCACGAATCGAGCAACAGCCTTTGGCAGTGTTCCATGTGCGGAACGTATTGCCAAAGGCGGCTTGCCTTCGGCAGGCACGGTTTTTTAAAAAATTCTGCTATTTTGCTTGACAACATCATTTATACGTTGTATAATTAAGGTAGCTTGATTATTTTAATGAAAAGGAGAGTTTTACAATGGGATTACTTCAAGCAGGAATTGGCGCTCTTTCCGGAGTTTTAGCTGACAGCTGGAGAGATTATTTCTACTGTGACGCGCTCGACACTTCAACACTCGCGGTTCGCGGACACAAGAAGATCGGCGGCAAAAGCTCCAACAAAAACGGTTCGGACAACGTTATTTCCAACGGCTCGATAATCAACGTAAATGAGGGACAGTGCGCTCTCATAGTTGAAAGCGGAAAGGTAGCGGAGGTCTGCGCTGAGCCCGGAGAGTTTGTTTACGATTCTTCCACACAGCCGAGCATTTTCTACGGAAATCTCAGCGATTCTATCATGGATACCTTCAAGGAAATAGGAAAGCGTTTTACCTTCGGCGGTCAGCCTTCTACAGACCAGAGAGTGTATTTTATAAACACAAAGGAAATTGTCGGAAACCTTTACGGAACAGCCACTCCTATCCCGTTCAGAGTATATGATAAGAATATCAACTTTGACGTTGATGTTTCACTTCGCTGCAACGGTGAGTATTCTTACAGAATTACAAACCCGATCTTGTTTTACACAAATGTCTGCGGAAACTTCAGCGAAAGATACGACAAGAAAACTATCGACAGTACTCTTAAAAGCGAGATAGTAACAGCTCTCCAGCCGGCTCTCGGAAAGATATCCGACAGCGGCGTACGTCCGAGCGCTCTTCCTTCTCATACTGTTGAGATATGCGACGCGCTTAACGAGGTCCTCAGCAAGAAGTGGGGAGAGCTTCGCGGAATGACCATAAGCTCGTTCAATATGAACGCGCCTTCTATCCCTCCCGAGGATCAGGAGATGTTAAAGCAGCTCCAGAAGACTGCCGTTATGCGCGATCCCGGAATGATGGCGGCAAATTACGCTATGGCTCAGGGCGACGCCATGAAGATAGCCGCGGGCAATTCGGGCGGCGCAATGGTTGGCTTTATGGGAATGAATATGGCTCAGCAGGCAGGCGGAATAAATCCCAACGATATGGTCGCGATGGCGGCACAGGCTCAGCAGCAACAGGCAAACGCTGCGCCGCAGAATACCGCGAATCAGAATGCCGGCTGGACCTGCGCTTGCGGAGCGTCCGGAAATACCGGAAAGTTCTGCGCTTCGTGCGGAAAGCCCAAGCCCGTCGATACCAACTCTTGGACTTGCTCGTGTGGCGCACAGAATAAGGGCAAGTTCTGTGTTGATTGCGGAAAGCCCAAGCCCGCGGGAGTTCCTCTTTACAAGTGCGACAAGTGCGGCTGGGAGCCGAGCGATCCCGCAAATCCTCCCAAGTTCTGCCCCGAGTGCGGCGACCCGTTTGACGTAAACGATATCGTTTAAGGAGAATATATGTTTATTGTTCTTCATGTAAACGAAAAGCTCCAGCCGAAACACCGCTTCAGTTTAGAGGATTACATCGAAGAGGTCCTTGAAAAGAACGGTTTGGGCGAAGTTACCGGCGGCGGCACTCTTATGGAGAAAAACGGCGAGGTAAACTCCTGCGATATTGATATCGAGCTGTCGGATGAAGCCCCCGACGCTCTGGAGCGGTTCAAGAAATTTATCGGCGATCTCAACATTGCCAAAGGCTCGGCGCTTAAGAATGCAGATAGCGACGATATTCCCGTCGGAAAATTCGAGGGAATGGGCTTGTATCTCAGCAACGACCTGCCCGACGAGGTTTACGAAAACAATGATATAAACGACCTTTTGTCCCGTCTGAGGGAGGCTATAGGCGAAGCGGGAGATCTGCGGAGCTGGTGCGAAAAGGAGTTTACGGCGCTGTATTATTACGGCGATTCCTTTGACGAAATGAGCGGTCTTGCAAAGCCTGTGCTTGATTCACACCCTCTCGGCAAGGACTGTAAAGTCGTTCGTCTCGCGTAAAGTTTTCACAGTATTTCGGCTGAATATATAATAAAATTACATATTCCGCGCTGCTGTTCGGCAACGCGGAATTTTTTGCAATAATTGGGCGAAGAATATTGAAAATGTGATTATTTTTTTGATACGTTCACAAATCGTAGGTGTTTTCGGTCAATATAACAGGAGGTGGTGAAAATGATAGCCGGAGCACTTGCGGTACTTGACACCGAGGAACGCAGAAACGAGCTTGCAGAGTTTTATAAGGAAAATAAAAACGCCTTGTACGCGTTCGCGCTGTCACGGACGCACAACCGCGAAAAAGCCGAGGACGCCGTTCAGGAAGCTTTTTTGCGTATATCGAAATATCCCGAAGGTTTTTTCGCGCTGCCCGTTCACAAAAGGATGTCCTACGCGGTCATTGTTACAGGAAACGCGGTAAGCGACATTCTCTCACAGAGCGCAAGATCTGCCGAACTGCCCGATACAATAGAGGATAATTCGCTCTCCGTTGAGGATATGGCTCTGGGGAATATCTCCGCCGGCGAGCTTCGCGCGTTCATCATGAAAATGCCCGAGGTACAGCGGCAGGCTATTATTCTGAAGATAGTCCATGGAATGACGACCGCCGAGATCGCCAATGCAATGAACGTCTCCGAGCCGACTGCCCGAAAGCGCGTTTCCAACGCATATAAGACGATACGGAAATATCTGAATGGAGGTTGATGTTATGACATTGAAGAACGTGCTCGAAGATATATGCATGGAGGAATACGCTCTCCCCGCAAACGCTCCCGCGCACCGTTTCAGTCGCCGTCACCGCCGCGCCATAAACGCGGTGCTGTATCCTGACGGACTGCCGAAAACAAAACGCAGACTGCCGTTAAAGTGCAGGGTCATTGCTGTTGTGGCAATTGTTGCGCTGGCGGCGGTAACGGGATGTGCGGCAGTTATCCGATATGGAGGGTTTGAGTTTGGCAAAGAGAGAGTTGGCTTCCAGACATTTATTACGGTTATGGCAGATGACAGACACAAGGCTCCGAAGATCATAGAAAAGATTTGCTATGATGTTCATCTTCCCGAAAAATATTGGTTTTACAGTGAGCAAATGTATGATGATGAAGCATGGTACGAAACCATTTATATGGGTGATGAGTTTACATTTAGCGACGGTAGCAAGCCATGGTTCATTGTAAGGCAGATGACAAAAAATACGAGCTTTGCAGGCATTGATGTCGAAGACTGTGAGATCAATATGATCAAAATAAAGGGATATGACGGATATACAGTCGTACAGCACATTGAGGGTACGGAGAAATGCATTAACAGCATTACGTGGAATTGTGAAGATTACACTCATATCATAATCGGAACTGCCCCTTTGGATGATATTCTTGATATCGCGGAGAACCTGATTGAAAAATAATCACTTGACAAAACCGTAAAATTGTGCTAAAATATCATAGTAATACACCGTCCGCGAATTTTTTGCGGACGGTTTTGGTGCGTTTGTTTGGAAATTAAAAGATAAGAAAAGGATCAGATAAAATGTCTGTGTTTGATATCTTCAAAAAGCTTGAAAGTGAAAAGCAAGAACCTCAGGGCGCGGTGGAATACATCATCTGCGGACTTGGTAATCCCGGAACGGAGTATGAAAACACCCGCCATAACATCGGCTTTATGACGATAGACACTCTGTGTGGGAAATACAAGCTGAGCTGTAAAAAAATAAAGTTCAAGTCGCTTACCTGCGACGCGGTTATCTCGGGAAAGCGCTGTCTTATAATGAAGCCCTCGACGTATATGAACAACAGCGGAGAAGCGGTCGTTGAGGCAATGCAGTTTTACAAGATACCGCCCGAGCGTGTGATAATAGTGTTTGACGACATTTCGCTCGAGCCGGGTCGTCTGCGTATCCGTCGAAAGGGAAGCGACGGCGGTCATAACGGGATAAAAAGCATAATATATCTTTCGGGAAGCGATGAGTTTCCCCGTATAAAAATGGGCGTGGGAGCAAAGCCCCACCCCGATTATAATTTAGCCGACTGGGTCCTGGGGCATTTTAAGAAAGAGGATAAAGAGATAATCGAAAAATGCTTTGATAACGCCGTTTCTTCTATTGAACTTATGGTAAACGGAAAGATAAACGACGCGATGAACAAATATAATTCCTGAATCTGAAATAAAGGAGTTTTTATGAACTTTTTTATTAACGCCGCCGAGCAGAATAACGATATTACGCGGCTGTTGAAGTATCTTAAATCGGATAATTCTCTGCCCGCGCTTGTCACGGGCGTTTCGCATATCCATAAGGCGATGTTTTTGTCGGCGCTTTTAAAGCGCACGGATAAGCTTCCCGCGCTGATAATTACGGAAAATGAGAGCGACGCGGTAAAGCTGCTTTCCGATATAAATATGCTGCTCGGAGAAAACGCGGCGTATTTATATCCGGAAAAAGATCTGAACATCAACGGTGCCGACGCGGTCTCGCTCGAGTATGAGCACAAGCGTATTGAAGCGCTTTCGGCTATGCTGAGCGGAAAATGCCTTGCGGCGGTGTGCTCCGCGTCTGCCGCGGCACAGCTTACAATTCCGCGGGACGAGCTGAAAAACCGTACCACAATATTATCTTCGGGCGACGAGATAGAGAAAAACGAGCTTATAGCCCGGCTTATCGCGGCGGGATATTCAAAGTGCGACCAGACAGAGGGAAGCGGTCAGTTTTCGGTACGCGGCGGAATTGTCGACGTTTTTTCGCCGAGCGGCAAATTTCCGTACAGAATTGAATTTTTCGGAGACGAGATAGACAGCCTGTGCGAGTTTGAGGTCGATACCCAGCGCCGCACAAACTCTCTGGATAGTATTGAAATTTCTCCTGCAAAAGAAACTCTGTTTGACAGTGGAGAGCAGTTAGCCGAAAAAATCGAGACGCTTATGAAGAAGCTGCGCTCAAAAAACGCGTCGGAGGTAAGGAAAAATCTCGAAAACGATGTTAGCCGCCTTCGCGGCGGCGTCGGATCGCTCAGTCCCGATAAATATTTTCCGCTTTGCTATGCCGAAGAGGAGACGGTGTTCGATTACGCGAAAAGCGTCTTTGTCTGCGAAAACAGCGCGGTGCGCGAGAGCTTTCGTTCCGCGTCGCTTCAGCACGCCGAGGACCTGAAGATCCTTGTTGACGAGGGTAAGATATGCAAGGGCTTGGACAGATATATGCTTACCAAAAGCGAATTTACCGATTTATTGAAAGCAAGCGCGCGAGTTTATCTCGACAGCTTTTTGAGCGGCGGGGGATTGGAGCTCGGTATTTCGATAAACGCCGTAAACGCCGTTCAGATCTCTCCGTGGGGCGGCGAATACAAAATTCTCGAGGACGAACTGAGACATTATCTTGACGGGAAGAAATGCTGTTTTATTTTTGCGGGAACTAAAAAGGGTGCTCAGAATCTCGCGGCTGATTTAAAAGAGGACGGTTTTGACGCGGATTTTTACGAAAAACCCGAGAGTGTTATACAAAAAAAGATCGTAGTAGCCGAGGGAACTCTCTCCGCGGGCTTTGAGTACGGAAATATCGCCGTGCTTACACATACGCCCGTACACGCGCAAAGGAGAAAGCTGCCGAAAAAGAAAAAGGGCGAGGAGATACGCTCGCTCGAGGATATTGCCGTGGGCGATCTGGTGGTTCATTACGCGCATGGGATAGGCGTTTTCGACGGCGTTCACAAGGTAGACGCGGGCGGCGTATCAAAGGATTATATCCGCATAAAGTACGCGGGAAGCGACGTCCTGCACGTTCCCGTGACGCAGCTCGACCTCGTTTCGCGTTATATCGGCTCGGGCGACAATTCGGGCGTGAAGCTCAATAAGCTCGGCGGCGAACAGTGGCAGAAATCCAAGGCAAAAGCGAAAGCCGCCGTAAAGGAAATGGCGGCGGAGCTTATCGCGCTTTATTCCGCGAGAATGAAATGCAGAGGCTATGCTTTTCCCGAGGACGATGAGATGCAGGACGATTTTGAACAGCATTTTCCGTATATCGAAACAAATTCCCAGCTTCGCTGTATAGACGAGATAAAATTAGATATGCAGCGCGAACAGCCGATGGAAAGACTTTTGTGCGGAGACGTGGGCTTTGGAAAGACAGAGGTGGCGCTCAGAGCGGCGTTTAAGTGCATAGAGGGCGGCAAACAGTGCGCTCTGCTTGCTCCCACGACCGTTCTCGCTTGGCAGCATTTCCAGACCGCCTCGGCGCGTATGGAGGGCTTTCCGGTAAATATCGCGGTTTTGTCGCGGTATAAAACGCCCAAGGAGCAAAAGGAAATATTAAAGGGACTCGCCTCGGGAAGAATCGATTTTGTGATAGGAACACACAGAATTGTCCAGAATGACGTTAAGTTCAAGGATCTGGGGCTTGTTATCATAGACGAGGAACAGCGCTTCGGTGTCGCTCATAAGGATAAATTCAAGGAGAGCTTTACGGGCGTGGATATTCTTTCGCTTTCCGCAACGCCCATTCCCCGAACGCTGAATATGGCGATGAGCGGCATTCGCGATATGAGCGTGCTTGACGAGCCGCCTCAGGACAGACAGCCCGTTTCAAGCTATGTCATCGAGCACGATCTCGGAGTTATTTCCTCGGCAATACAAAAAGAGCTTCGCCGCGGCGGACAGGTTTATTATATCCATAACCGGATAGAAAGTATCTACGGCTGCGCGGATAAGCTTCAGGCTATGATTCCCGACGCCAAGATAGGCGTTGCTCACGGAAGAATGCCCGAAAACGATCTGCTCGAGGTCTGGCGCAGACTGCTAAACGGCGAGATAGATGTGCTTGTCTGCACGACTATCATTGAAACGGGGGTTGACGTGCCAAACGTAAACACGCTCATTATCGAGGATGCGGATTATATGGGCCTGGCTCAGCTTCACCAGCTCAGAGGACGCGTCGGACGGACTAACAAGCGCGCCTACGCTTATTTCACCTATAAGCCGGGCAAAGTTCTCACAGAAATTTCGCACCGCCGGCTCGAGGCGATACGCGAGTTTACGCAGTTTGGAAGCGGTTTCAGGATCGCGCTCCGCGACCTTGAGATACGAGGGGCGGGGAATATTCTCGGTTCTTCGCAAAGCGGACATCTGACCAATATCGGTTATGATATGTATTTACAGCTTCTTGACGAGGCTGTCCGCGAGGAACGCGGCGAGAAAAACGTTCATAAAGCCGAGTGCCTTGTGGATGTGAGAATAAACGCGTTTATTCCCGAGGATTATATTTCTAATCAGGCTCAGCGTGTGGACTGTTACCGAAAGATCGCGCGTGTAAAAACAGATGATGACGCTCTTGACATTACCGATGAGCTTATCGACCGCTTTGGCGAACCTCCCGAAAGCGTTGTGGGACTTATCGAAGTCGCGCGGCTCCGAAATCTCGCTGCCGAATGCGGTATCAGCGAGATAACTCAGGCGGGGGAGGAGCTTACGTTCTTTCTCACAAAATTTGAGCCGGACAGACTTGCCGCGGCAAGCGCTGTGCTCAAAAATAAGATGCGCGTTGAAACAGTAGGAAAGCCGCGTTTTACCGTGCTTCCCGATAAAAGCCTCTCGTCGCTCGAGCTGATAAAGCAGACCGTTTCGGCGATGTTCGGCGTATAATAAGTAATAGGGGAGAATACAAAAAGTCTTTGGAAAAGGGGTTAGGGGAAAAACCTTTCTACAGAAAGGTTTTTCCCCTAATTAATTATTTCATCTTCCCATACGAAAAATCAATTGTCTTTGTAAACGGATTATAAACGACATCGTAAATATCCTTGTCGGTGAAGAAATACTCGTTTTTGTAGTAAAGCGGAATGAAAGCAACGTTGTTTATAAAAATCTGCTCTGCCGCGAGATATATGGAAAACCCGTCTTTTTCGGCGAGAAAAGCGGAATTGAGAAGCGCGTCTATATCCGTGTCTCCCTGCAAAAACACCGTAGAAAGCTGCTCAAGATATGCCGCGGGACTGTCATATCCGCCGGCAAGCTCTGTTATCGCTATCTCATAATTTCCGGACGCTATACGTTTGTTAAATTCGCTTTCTGACAGTTTCTCTATCTGACAGTATAATCCGAGCAACTGCCATTCCTGAGTTATATACTGAGCCGCGGTATGCGCGTCCTCGCTTTTGGTAATTATCCTCACACCGCGCAAAAGCGTGCTGTCTATATCGTTTTTCGCAAGCCTGAAATGCGCCGCTGCTTCATCGGCGTTATAATCGGCGATCTTACACAGACCGGATTTCTCTCGGTAATTTTCCCCTAAAAGGCTTGTTCTTTTCGGAACGATCCCTTCCGCAGTTTCAAAATCCTTAAGCGCCTGCATAATTCTGTCACGCGGTATTGAAAGTGCCAAAGCCTTTCTGAGGTCAAGGCTTTCAAAAAGAGGACTGTTATCATTGAAGGTAAGTCCCACGGTTATGCTTGAAAATTCATCGCAGTTGAAATTTCCCGAGATTTTCGCTCTGTCCTCGTTCGCCACAGCGATGATGTTAGTCTCGCCGCTGAGAAAATCTCCGATGAAATCCTCCTCGTCCTCAATAAAAAACCTTACGGAAGAAGGGCAGACTCCGTATACATCGGCATTTTTGGAGTTTCTCGAAAGAATAACATAGTTTACGTCTGTTGAGGCATAAGGATCGAAATTCCAGGTTCTTACATAAAACGCGCCGTTTGAGGCAGTGCATTCCGCGGAAAGCCCGTATTTTCCCCTGACACTGTCAAAAAACTCCTCGTTACAGGGCATTGCGGGCGCCTCGCACAAAAGCTGTAAAAAGCGCGGATTCGCGTAGTTCAGCTCGATCTCAAGTTCAAAATCGCTTAACGCCTTAACTCCGAAAAAATTATCGTTTACAATCTTACCGTCGTAAAGCTCCTCCGAATATTTCACGCAGAAATATTCGCTCGCGCGGGGAGCCTTTGTTATTCTTGAAAACAGTCTTCTGAAGCCGTAAACAAAGTCCTTTGCCGTACACTGCGCTTCAAAGCCGCCGCAGCTCGTCCAGAAAACGTCTTCTCTTAGCTTAAAGGTATACGTCAGTTCGTCGTCGGATTTTGTATAACTCTCCGCCACGCCGCACTCTATCGAGCCGTCCGCCGCATACCTCATAAGACCCATAAACACATTCAGCACTATCTGTACAGAGTTTGAGTCGTCTGCCTGCTGTGGGTCAAGGGTTTTCGGATTTTCCGAAATATCCATCATAAGAATAGCGTCAAGTCCGTCATTCGAACAACCGCTTATTGTAAAAACGGTTAATAAAAGAAAAACCGCTAAAATTCCGCAAAATATTCTTTTCACATTTACCCCGCATCTATATATCTTCAAGCACAGCACAGCCTTTTTTAAGGCTCTGCCGGACATTGATAAGTCTCTGATTCTCACTGCCCCTGAATTTCAGTGAAAGCGAGCGCTTTTCCGGCATAAATTTACCGTCAGCTAAAATATCCGTGATAGACAAGAGCTTTTTGACGAACTCTTCGTCTTCGGATTTTTTTAGCAGCTCCTCAAACGTCCATCCGCTGTAGCACATAAGATGAAGTCCGTGCTTTTTCAGCTTCGCTCCAAGCTCGTATAAAGCCTCTGCCTGACAAAACGGCTCTCCGCCCGAAAACGTAACGCCGTCATGAAGCGGGTCATCAATACATCCGCTATAAAGCTCATCTGTGTCAACGATCCTTCCTCCGGCAAAATCGTGTGTTTCGGGATTCTGACAACCCTCACACCTATGCGGACAGCCCTGGGTAAACACAACATACCTTATTCCCGGACCGTCAACGATCGACTCGCTTACTGTTCCAGCAATTCTTATTTCCATAATTCCTCCGTATTATTCCCGCAAAACCGATTTCAGCGAAAAACCGGTTTACCGCGGTAAAACGGCACTTAAGGCAACACCGCGTACGGCATTGCCTTAAAGCTTTTTGAAAATTACACAAATCAAAGCATAAATCTTTTCGGACGTTCAACTCGGTCTATAACTACCTCGTTGTCCTTGCGGTGGCAGTTCGGGCATTCGTCGTCGATAATTCCCGTAAAGCCGCAGCACGGGTCGCGGTCTATGGGATGATTTATCGCGCCGTAGCCGATGCCCTGTTCTTTCATAAAGCTTACGACCTTTTCAAACGCGTCAAGGTTTTTCAGCGGATCTCCGTCAAGCTCAACATAGCTTATATGTCCGCCGTTCGTAAGCGCGTGATAGGGCGCCTCGAGCCTTATCTTTTTAAACGCGCTGGTGTTGTAATAAACAGGAACATGGAAGGAGTTTGTGTAGAAATCCTTATCCGTAACTCCCGGAATTATGCCGTAGCGCTTTTTGTCAATGGCGATAAAGCGTCCCGAAAGACCCTCTGCGGGAGTAGCAAGAAGCGTAAAGTTAAGTCCGGTTTCCTTGCTCTTTCTGTCGGCTTTTTCGCGCATATGCGTTATTATCTCAAGCCCGAGCTTCTGAGCTTCCTCGCTTTCGCCGTGGTGCTTTCCCGTAAGCGCCACAAGCGTCTCCGCAAGCCCGATAAATCCCGTGGAAAGACTTCCGTGCTTTAAGACCTCGCCGACCTCGTCGGTTTCCGAAAGAGTCTCGCTGTCTATCCAGACGCCCTGTCCCATAAGGAACGGATAGTTTTTAACGCGCTTTTTGGACTGTATGGAAAGCCTTTTATAAAGCTGGTCAAAAACCATATCCATCATATCGTCAAGATTCTTGTAAAATCTGTTTATGTCCCCGCGGGCCTCGATTCCGAGCCTCGGCAGATTGATAGTGGTAAACGACAGATTTCCGCGTCCCGTAACTATCTCGCGCGACTTGTCGTGATTGTTTCCTATGACTCTTGTTCTGCAGCCCATGTAGGCGATCTCGGTATTGCAGTCGCCCTCTTTATAATACTGAAGATTAAACGGCGCGTCAATAAAGCTGAAGTTGGGGAACATTCTCTTTGCCGAAACGCGTATGGCAAGCTTGAACAGATCGTAGTTCGGCTCGCCGTCATTGAAGTTTACGCCCTCTTTTACCTTGAAGATATGGATAGGGAAGATGGGCGTCTCGCCGTTTCCGAGACCCTCCTCCTCCGCAAGCAGAACGTTTTTCGTAATCATTCTGCCTTCGGGCGAGGTGTCCGTGCCATAGTTGATGGACGAAAACGGATTCTGCGCGCCCGCGCGGGAGTTCATAGTGTTAAGGTTGTGGATAAGAGCTTCCATTGCCTGAAATGTCGCTCGGTCAGTTTCGATCTCGGCAAGCGCTTCAGCCTCGTCCTGAAGCTGTGAAAACTTGTCGCCGTATTCGGAAGCGATAAGCTCCCATTCCTTTTCCTTATAGTCGTCGTTGTTCTGAAGTCTGGGATAAAGTCCGGTTTCCGTAAATATCTTCTGCGCGGTATCCTTGAGCTTATTGACAGTTTCCTTATAATCCCCGCCGTAGGTATACATTATTCCCTTGGCAAGATTCGCGGTATACAGTCTGCGGAAGGTCTTTCTAACGCCGTCTGACATCGCGTAGTCGAAGTTCGGGATGCTCTGACCGCCGTGCTGGTCGTTCTGGTTTGACTGAATGGCAATACACGCAAGCGCCGCGTAGCTTGAAATATCGTTCGGCTCACGCAGAAAGCCGTGACCCGTGGAAAATCCGTTGTGAAACAGCTTTTGCAGATCTATCTGACAGCAGGTAGTTGTAAGCGTCAGAAAGTCCAGATCGTGAATGTGGATATCGCCGCTGATATGCGCCTCGGAATGCGCCGCGTCAAGAACATACAGCTCGTTGAACTGCTTTGCTCCCTCGCTTCCGTATTTAAGCATCGTACCCATAGCCGTATCGCCGTCTATATTGGCGTTTTCACGCTTCAGATCAAAATCGCCCGCCGATTTAAAGGTAAGGTTCTCATAGGTTTTCATAAGCTGTGTATTCATTTCGCGCGCTCTTGTACGTTCCGCGCGGTAAAGAATAAACGCCTTGGCGGTCTTTGCGTGACCCGTTTCGATAAGCACCTTTTCTACCATATCCTGTACTTCCTCAACGGAGGGATTACGGCCGATAATGCTTTCCGAAAGCTGTTGGCAAACTTTGTCCGCAAGCTCCATTGCCTCCTGATAATCGCGTCCTCCTACCGACTGCGCTGCCTTGTAGATAGCCCTTGCGATTTTCTCAATGTTAAACGGCGCCTCGCGTCCGTCGCGCTTTTTGATCATTGTTATCATTGCCATTACCGATAATCTCCTTTGACAGACCCACTTCAACGTTTTAAGTCTTATGTTTTAACACAATATCTTGTAAAAAAATCGTGCATATGCTTATTATATAGTATTTGTATGTGTTTGTCAATATATTTTTCAAAATATATTTATGAAAATTTTTCGCTTGATTTTTACGCGTTAATATAGTATAATTATATCTGTCAGGACGGTAAAGATCAAATACATACAGATTTTCCGGGGGTAAAAAATGGTAAGAAGAATTATTCATATTGACGAAGAAAAATGCAATGGCTGCGGACTTTGCAAAGACGCCTGTCACGAGGGAGCTATTGATATCATAGACGGAAAAGCAAGGCTTACGCGCGACGATTATTGCGACGGCTTCGGAGATTGCCTTCCGGCGTGTCCCGCTGGCGCTGTCAGCTTTGAGGAAAGGGAAGCGGCAGCCTACAATGAAGAAGCCGTACAGCTCCATAAACAACAAAGAGTTGTCTCAAACAACACGTTTTCACAGTTTCCTGTTCAGATAAAGCTCATGCCGGAGTCCGCTCCTTATTATAACAGCGCAAAACTGCTTGTCGCCGCGGATTGCACGGCGTTCAAGTATGCGAGGATATACGATGAATTTATAAATGAGCATATCGTTCTTGTCGGCTGTCCTAAGCTCGATGCTGTTGATTATTCCGAAAAGCTTTCACTCATTATTAAGAATAACGATATAAAGGAGATCGGTGTTGTCAGAATGGAAGTCCCTTGTTGCAGAGGGCTGGAGCTTGCGCTGAAAAAAGCAGTGTTTATGAGCGGTAAAACGCTTCCCGTAACGGTTACGGTAATTTCAACGGACGGAAAGATCATACAGAAGGAATAATGTCATGGAAAACTACACAGATGTGCAAAAAGAGCTTATCGGAGCGCTGGTGGGGCTTGCGAGGAGCTTGGACGAAACAAATTCCGATTTTTCCGCGCTTAATTCTATTATCCGCGGACTGAAAGCTGTAAACGCGCCTACTTTTGAGGATATTAAAGCTGTCCGAGCGGCAAAGCAAAGGGCTGTACCCGATTGCAGCACCTGTCAGAATCCCTGCGGAAAAACCATCGATTATAATTTGGACGAGCTTAAGCCCGAGACATCCGGACTTAAATATCAGATGATCGAGGCAATGATATGTTACGCGGATAGAGCTGTATTTGACGAAAACAATTACAAAAATGTGCTGGATATTCTGGCGGAAGGTTTGTTTGCCGTTGGGTACGATTACTTTAACGATGAACAGCTAAAGGATATGATCCAAAAAGTGAGCGGTTGAAATAACTATGTCAGTCCGCGTTTTATAAACTTGTCCAGATCAGCCGTATTAAACAGCGCGTAAAGAATGTCAAGATAGCTGTAAACAGGAACGGCGCCGTCTCTTCCGAGAGACGCGACTCCCATAAAGCGCGGCGATAAAATATTGTGTGGCGGAACGAAAAACACCTCTCTGCCTTGTTCGCAGGCGTGATTCGCGGTGATAAGCGCTCCGCTTTTTTCGCCTGCCTCAATAACAAGCGTAGCGAGAGACAAGCCCGAAATAATTCGGTTTCGATATTGATAATACTCGGGAAATGTGTTTGTAAACGGAAGCAGCTCGCTTATTACCGCGCCGCCGTTCTGAACTATTTCCCGCTTGAGCTGCGCGTTTTTTTCGGGATAATTTACGAGAATTCCGCAGCCTAAAACGCCGACAGTGCGTCCGCCGTTTTCTATGCAGGACCTGTGCGCCTGCGCGTCAATTCCCACCGCAAGCCCGCTTACAATAACCGCGCCGACTTTTGCAAGCGGAGAAATAATATGCTTTGTGACAGATATCCCATAGCTTGAAGGATTTCTTGTGCCGACGGCCGAAACCGAAAGCGTTCCGTCGAGGTTTTTCATACTTCCCGCACAGAACAGCACGATAGGCGGGTTGTCAATGTTTTTCAGAAGCGGGGGATATTCATCGTCATCAAGTGTTATTATTCTTATTCCGTTGTCATAACACTGTTTTATGACTTCTCTTACCGCGCTGTTTCGGGTGTTCTTGGCACGAAGCTTTTCCTCATCGGACAGTAAAACCTTGCCGTCGCGGATTGCCGCGGCGGCTTTTTCGGCGTTATAGTCAAAATGCTCGAGAATTTCAACAGTCCTGCGGTTGTATGGCTGCATAACAAGCAACAGCCATATCCACACCTCTTTGGAGCTTTTCGTAAGATCACCCCGTTGTATTACAAATCGTCCAATGTCTGCTGAGCGTCATTATACGCAATTCCAAGATGCTTATAAGCAAGGGCGGTCGCGACCCTTCCGCGCGGAGTCTTAGCCACAAATCCGAGCTGCATGAGATACGGCTCGCACACGTCCTCGAGAGTGACAGCTTCTTCGTTAAGTGCCGAGGCCAGCGTAGAAAGCCCAACTGGTCCTCCGTTGTAGCCTTTTATTATCATTTCGAGGAAATTTCTGTCAAGACTGTCAAGTCCCAGACCGTCAACCTCTAATTTTTTAAGCGCCGTATCCGCTATTTCCCGTGTGATTTTTCCGTCTCCTATTACTTCCGCAAAGTCGCGAACGCGTTTTAACAGACGGTTGGCGATACGCGGAGTTCCTCTCGAACGGCGCGCAATCTCAAGCGCGCCGTCTTTCATACACGGGATGCCTAAAATCACAGCCGAGCGCTGAACGATATCGCAAAGCTGCTCGGGTGTATACAGCTCGAGTCTCTGCACAACGCCGAACCTGTCTCTCAGCGGCGCTGAAAGCTGACCCGAACGCGTAGTTGCTCCTATAAGCGTAAAATGGGGCAAGTCGATACGTATGGAGCGCGCCGCGGGACCGTTTCCCATTACGATATCAAGCGCATAGTCCTCCATAGCGGGGTAGAGGACTTCCTCTACCTGACGCGAAAGCCGGTGAATCTCGTCAATAAACAGCACATCGTTCGGCTGTAAGTTTGTAAGCAGAGCCGCCAGATCTCCCGCCTTTTCTATGGCCGGACCGGAGGTAATGCGTATATTAACGCCCATCTCGTTTGCGATTATGCATGAAAGCGTGGTTTTTCCAAGCCCAGGAGGGCCGTATAAAAGCACATGGTCAAGGCATTCTCCGCGCTTTTTAGCCGCTTCGATATATACCGACATATTGTCCTTTACCTTGTCCTGACCGATATATTCCGCCAGTGATTTCGGACGGAGCGTAAGCTCCGTGTCGCCGTCAGTTTCCACGGCTCTCGGCTCTACAACGCGCTCGCTGAGATCGAACTCGTCATTTGACATTTCAAGCATTTTCTCACCTATTTGACTTATTGTTTGTCGCTGTTGGCTTCAGCCTTTTGGTAATAAAGCGAAGGCAGATCCTCTTTGCCGAATTTCGTTTCCTCAAAGTTCAGCATCGCGTTTATGCGGCGGTTAAGCTCGTCGGGGTCCTTATATCCGCAAAGCTGTGCCTTTTTGCATTCTTCAAGCGCGTTTTCACGCTCGCCGCGCATAGCGTAATAATTTGCGTATTCCGCGTGAGCAAGCGGGTGGTTTTCGTTTATCCTCATCAGGTTTTTAAGCGTTTCAAGCGCTTTTTCGTAGTCCTTACGCACGAGGAAGATCTTAACAAGATTATAATATGAATAGCCGTTGTTCGCGTCGTATCTCAGTGCCTGTTCAAAAAAATATTCCGCCTTGTCGAGGTTGCCCTCGGCAAAATACGCGTGTCCGAGTCTCGACTGCGCCTCCGCGTCGTCGGGTGAGTACTCCGCCGCTTTTCTGAAGCACCACATGAGCCTTGAGTTGTTTTCCGTTATCTCATAAAGCTTTACTAACCATTCAATGCAGAATTTACGGTTTTGTCTGACCTCTGAGTTTGCAAGAGCCTGCTGGAGATAATCTTCCGCGTCGGGATAGTCTCCCTTGATAAGATTATAGATGCCCTTATAAGCCAGTCTTGCGGTCTTGTCGTGGCGCAATATCCTTATTCCGTCCTTGCCGAGCGCCTTGATAGCCGCTCTCCGTCGATTTAAGTAGGGAAGAAGAAACTCCTTTAAAACTATGATGACAATATAAAAAAATCCCGATACAGCTACTGCCAAAGCAAAAACCAGTGATATTACTCCGTCAGGATCTTTATTTCCGGAAAGTGCCGTGATTGCCGAAACTCCGAGCAGAAATCCCATAAACGCAGACGCTAAATGAATGTTAATCTGATTGTTTTTGTTGTTCAAAGGAGACCCTCCTTTCCGATTGCGAATATTTGAACTGAGATTATGCGTTTTATCCCGACGCGAGGTTTTTCAGACCGAACTTGATAAGCTCCTCGACCGAAGCGTTAGGGTCTGCACCCATAAGCGCCGAGTTTATCTGCGCGGGCGCGAATCCTAAAACCGCCAGCGCCTCCATTGCCTCAGACGCGTTATTCCCGCCCAACTGAGGAACATTCTGAAGCTCGGCAGAGGAGAAGCGCTGTTCTTTTGCAATTTTATCTTTAAGCTCAAATACGATTTTCTGTGCGATCTTATTGCCGATACCCGGCGATCTCGTAAGCGTCTTGCTGTCTCCCGTTGCAATACAAAGCGCAAGCTTTGACGGCGTAATGTCCGAGAGAATTGAAAGCGCGGCTTTCGGTCCCACACCCGATACGGAGATAAGCTGTTTAAAGCATGAAAGCTCCGAGCTGTCCGCAAAGCCGAACAGATCGACCGCGTTTTCGGTTATGTGCAGATAGGTGTATAAAAACACCTCGCCCTTGTCCCGTATCTGCGAAAGCGTATTGGATGAAGTTCTGCATGCGTATCCGACCCCCGCGCATTCTACTACCGCGAGTCCCGGCTCCATAGCCGCAAGCTTTCCGCGCACACTGTAAATCATATCTTACTCCTTGTTATTTCTCATTATAGTTGAAAGTCTCGAGCCGCCAGTGTGTCCGTGACAGATAGCGATAGCCAGCGCGTCGGCTGTATCGTCGGGCTTGGGTATACTCTCAAGGTGGAGAATATTTTTGGTCATTTCCTGCATCTGATGTTTTTCCGCGCGCCCGTAGCCGGTGACCGCGACCTTTACCTGAAGCGGCGTATACTCAAATATCGGTATATTTCTCCTTGCCGCCGCAAGCAGTATAATTCCTCTCGCTTCCGCAACATCGATAGCCGTAGTGGTGTTGGTGTTGAAAAACAGCTTTTCAACACTCATACAGTCTGGCGAAAATTTCTCCAGAAGCGTGTTCATATCGTCGAAAATTTCGCAGAGTCTTTTGTCAAACGGTGTGTCGGGGCTTGTAGTTATCGCTCCGTAGTTTACGGTCTTAAACCTTACGTTGTCAAAATCCACCACGCCGTATCCGACAATGGCATAACCCGGGTCAATTCCTAAGATCCTCATCATGTATAGCTCTCATTGTCTGTAACATAATGCCTTATGCGAAGGGGAATGCCAAGTCCCTCGCAGAGCTTTTTGCATTCGGAGATCTCCTCCTCGGAAATAACGTCTACAACCGTAAAGCCCGTTTCAATTCCCAAGCCCTTCATTTCTTCAGCGAAATTTAGCATTTCATCAAAAGCTCTTTCTCCGAACGACGGGCGCGTGACCTCATTGTAGCGCTTCGCGTTTGGCGCGTTGAGACTTATTGAAACACAGTCGATAAGTCCCTTGAAGCGGCTAATATCAAAGCCGCTGTGTATCAGCCGTACAAGCCCGTTTGTGTTGAGCCTTATTTTCATATCGGAATTTTGTTTTATGTATTCCGCAGTTTGTAAAAGCATTTCCGCTCTGACCGTCGGCTCTCCGTAACCGCAGAAAACCGCCTCGTTTATTCCTGTTTTATCAAAAGCTTCAAACGCGGCTTTTATTTCGTCAATATCAGGCTCATGCTCAAGCCACAGGCTGTCGCTGCCGGTTATGCCGTCGCCGTTTTGTCTTATGCAGAAAACACAGTCGCACGGACAGCCGTTTGTTATGTTTATATACATTTTCCCGTCAAATCTGTAAAAAACAGTCATTCCCAATTCCCCGCAAAATATCAAAATATAACGTATATATCCTGCCCTTAATTATAGCACATCTTGTAATTTTTGTCAATCGGCAGTCAGATATGTTGATTAAAGTCAAAACGTGCTTAGTTTAAGGAGCGTGCGGTACAGAAGTATCGCACAATTCGAGCAACATTCTTTGACAACGTTTCATATGTGAGACGTATTGCCAAAGGCGGCCCGCCTTTTCAAAGCACGTTTTAATTCTAAAATACTGTCAGCTGTCAGAGACTTCCGTCTTCAGCTTGGACTTTATGTTCTTCAAAAACAGCTCTTGGATAGTTTTAATGTAATTCGTGCTTATCTTGCTGAGCTTGTCCTCCGAAACATATCCTCCCGCCATTGATTCATGCCCGCCGCCGGAGCCTATACCGTCAAGCACTTCCGAAATGATCCTTCCCGCGTCGAGTTCTTCAAATTCCGAGCGTACAGAAAACTTAAAGCCGCCGTTTCTGTGGTCAAATACGACTGAGAAAAAGACAACGTCTACCTGCATGAGAAAGTCCGAAACTGTCGCGATAAAAGCGTCCTGACAGGAAAAATCAAGATAAGCAAACGCAACTCCGTCTACTATTTCGACCCTGTTCAGACTGTCTGCCAGATCGCCGACTTCTTTAAGCAATATCTCGCCCGACTGAAAACGGCGGATAAGCTGATGATTGGCATACGGGAAAAGATAAGTGTATATCTCCACGTCAAGATCCTTAACGCCGCGCGTAAAATTGTGCGTATCGCATTTAAGGCCGTACAAAAGCGCGGTCGCGACAGACTCAGGTATTTCTATCTCGTTTTGCCTGAAATAATCGGCAATTATAGTGGAACAACTTCCCACCATACGGATATCCTTGAACTTGTATTCGTCGATATTGGTGAAAACGGGGTGGTGGTCGATAACCGCAACCTCGTTTCCGATTAGGTCGCGGATATTCGCGTTTCCTTTCTGACTGTCAACATTTACGATATAATCATCCTCGGACATATAGAACAGATCGTTGTCCGTGGTCATGTCTATCTTGAATTCGGCTACCATGTTCATTGTCGCCGCGCGCTCAACAACTCCGTGATGGCAGATAATGGTAATGATTCCGAAATGCTCAAGCAGCACCTGAAGTCCGTAGGCGCTTGCGATTGCGTCAGGGTCGGGGAAATTATGAGTTTGTATATAAACGCGATGGCCTTTTAAAACAGATATAAGCTCAGTCAATTCCTGCGTCATAATTTTCTCCTTAAATCCGTATGTTGCAGCACAGATTCTCACACCTGCACTACATATCGCTTTCATTGTAACATATTTACATAAAATATTCAAGTAGTTTAGAAAATTATTTTTAAATATTTTTCTTTTTTGTCCAGCTATATTTTCCGTAAGCGCAATAAAATAAATCATATAAAACTGAACAAAATAAACCTGAAAGAGAGGTGAAAGGAATGAAGAAAATAATTACAGCGGCGATTTTTGCCTCGTTTTTACTTGTAACAGCCTCGGCTAAAGCGGAGCTGACCGCGCTTTCAGATAAGAAAGTAGCGTATGGAATGGGCGTTGAGACCGATCCTGAAAACCGTCCTCTCGGAGCTATTCAGGCGCAGAACCAATACGGCGATATGGGGACGCTTTTTATCGGAGAAGCGGAAAACAAGCGTCTCTGGCTTACTTTTGACGAGGGCTATGAAAACGGCTGTACGGCTCGGATACTTGACACACTCGCCGATAAAAATGTAAAGGCTGTGTTTTTCATAACCTACGATTACGCCGAGAAAAACCCCGAACTTGTTCGACGGATGATAGACGAGGGTCATACCGTAGGAAATCACACATACAGCCATCCGTCGCTGGCAGAATGCACGGAAGAGAAGATATATGAAGAGCTTTCAAGACTTCACGCGTATGTCAGCGACAATTTCGGCTATGAGATGTATGTGATGCGCCCGCCAAAGGGAGAATTTTCGGAAAAGGTCCTTGCCGCGGCAAAGGATATGGGCTATACGACGGTTCTGTGGAGCTTCGCCTATGAGGATTGGCTTACTAACAACCAGCCCGACGAGACCTACGCTTTTGAAAAAATTACCTCCAAAACTCACAACGGCGCCGTTTATCTGCTCCACGCAGTCTCCGAGACCAACACAAATATTCTTTCCGGTGTGATTGATTTCTGGAAAAAAAGCGGATATCTGATAACGCCGATGTAATAAAAGAAAGGTTAAAACCACGTAATATCAAAGCGCGAATTTCGTGCGGTTCCGACTTGACGGCTAAGCGAAGCGTGCCGCCAAGCCGTGAATTTTGAAATTCAAGATTAAATAACTCTGTCACGACAACGTAATATCAAAGCACTTTTGTAGAAATCAAAACCACGCGTGAAACGCGTGGTTTGCACATGCGCTTCAAGCGCATGGTACCGGCTTGCGCCTGAAGGCGCATTGAAGATCTGGCAACCGCATCTCATTCACAAGCAGCCGCTAAAAGCGGCTGTTCTTTTTTGCTTATTGATTCTTGCTACCCGTAAACGGGTCAATATACTCTTTAAGTGTTAACTGGTCATTTGCTATGTCCTCGGTCAGTTGATTGCGGATACACTCCTCAATTGCTTTTTTATTCTTTCCAACCGTGTCTACATAGTACCCTCTGCACCAAAAATGCCTATTGCCATACTTGTACTTCAAATTTGCGTGTCTGTCAAATATCATCAGTGAACTTTTCCCTTTTAGGTACCCCATAAAGCTTGCTACGCTTATATGCGGCGGTATCTCTACCAACATATGTATGTGATCCGGACACGCTTCTGCTTCAATTATGTTTACTTTCTTCTGCTCGCATAATTGTCGCAGTATCTTTCCTATGTCCGCTTTTATCTGTCCATATATTACCTGCCGCCTATATTTTGGTGCAAATACTATATGGTACTTGCAATTCCACTTAGAATGTGATAAACTATGATTGTCAAGCATTTGAATTCCTCCTTTGTTTTTTAGATGTGGTCGCCAAACCTACACCTAATTATAGCACAGGAGGTTTTCTTTTGCTTGAATCTAAAGATTTTTATTCCACCGCTTCAAGCGGTGGTTTATTTTCGCTGAAGCTACAATGAAAAACCGCTCTCGCAAGAGAGCGGTTTTTTGTGAATAAAGTAAAATAAATTACTTAAGCTCAACCTTAGCGCCTGCTTCTTCAAGCTTAGCCTTAAGCTCTTCAGCCTCAGCCTTTGCAACGCCTTCCTTGATAGCCTTGGGAGCAGCCTCGACCAGCTCCTTAGCCTCCTTAAGTCCGAGACCGCAGATGTCCTTGACAGCCTTGATAACAGCCATCTTAGCGTCGCCGAAGGAAGTAAGAACAACGTCAAAGTCTGTCTTCTCATCAGCGGCAGCGGGAGCAGCTCCGCCTGCAGCGGGAGCTGCGGCAACAGCAGCGGCGCTTACGCCGAATTCCTCTTCAAGAGCCTTTACAAGCTCGTTAAGTTCAAGAACGGAAAGCTCTTTTACTTCGTCAATAATTTTTGTGATCTTTTCAGAAGCCATTTCAATTTACCTCCATAATTATGTTTGATTTCATTAAATTGCCGCGATTATCGCGATCATCGCGATCAGGCGGATTCTCCGCCCTGTTTCTTCTCGATCTCGCTGATAGCGATAGCAAGACGCTGCATAGGCGACTGCAGCATAAATACAAGCTGAGAAAGCAGCGTTTCCTTCGACGGAAGCTTTGCGTAAGCAATGACCTCTTCCTTAGAAATAACCTTGCCCTCTACAAAGCCGAGCTTTATAGCAAACTGTCCCTTGGAGTCCTCAACCTTTTTGTTGAGTATTCTCGGACCCGCTATAATGTCGTCTGTTGAAAGCGCGATCGCCGTCGTACCCTCGAGAGCGGCGTCAAGCCCCTCAAGACCGACCTTCTCACACGCGCGCTTAAGCAGTGTGTTTTTAACTACGAAGTAGTCCACTCCGCTCTCGCGAAGCTCTTTTCTGAGCTTTGTGTCGTCCTCAACGGTAATACCCTTGTAATCGAACAGTACGCCGCAAACCGAGTTTTTAAGCTTATCCGCCAGCTCGTTTACAAACTCCTGCTTTTTAGAGAGAACGATTTGACTTGGCATTAAATTCACTCCTTTTGTAGAATTTTTGCTGTCAAAAAAGAAAAATCTTCCTGTCTTTGGACAAGAAGAGAGAACAATTTCTATTAACCGCCGCAAACACATCATAAGCATCTCGGCACTAATATACATATCCCCATTCTTCGGCAGGCGCGAAACCGCATTATAGACCACAGCGTAATCTGAAGTCAACCTGCTGTCTTTAGAACAGCATGATTATTATACCACAGGATAAAAAAATTGTCAAGGGGTTTTGAAAAATTATTGACAATTTTTTTGAAATATGATATCATTAACCGAAGAGTATTTAGTTTTGGAGCGTTCTTGTGAAAAGATTTATCCCCATTTTATTACTTATGATCTGCATGTGGTTTACTTCCTGTTCGGTTGAGGACAGAAAAACATCGCTCAGCTTTTTCGCTATGGATACATTTATGAGCATCGACGCATACGGAGAAAACTCAGAAGCTGCCGAACAGGCGAAAAACCGCGTGCTTGAGCTTGAAGACAAGCTTTCCGTTACAGATGAAAACAGCGAAATTTTCTCGATAAACAACGGACTTTCCGTAAATATTAGCCCCGATACCCTCAATTTGATATGCTATGCGCTTGAGATGTCGGAAAAAACGGGAGGCGCGCTTGACCCCACCATTTATCCTATACTTCGCGAGTGGGGCTTTACGACGGGAAATTATCATGTCCCAGATTCCAAAACCCTATCGGAATTATTGGAAAACGTCGGAGCTGATAAGGTCATCGTAAACGGCGGTTCGATCTCACTCGCCGACGGCGTTATGCTTGATTTGGGCGCTGTCGCCAAGGGGTACGCAAGCGAAGAATGCGCGAAAATTCTCCGTGAAAACGGAGTACAGTCCGCGCTGATAAATCTCGGCGGAAATATCCGGCTTGTTGGAAGCCGACCCGACGGAAACCCGTGGAATATCGGCGTGGCGGACCCGATCGGTGAGGGTTATGTCGGGATATTGTCCTTAATTGACTGCGCCGCAGTAACTTCGGGAAATTACCAGCGTTATTTTATTGAAAACGACGTGGTATACGGACATATAATCGACCCCGAAACCGGGATACCCGTAAACAATGACCTGCTTTCCGTAACAGTGATAGCAGACGACGGAACTCTTTGCGACGCGCTTTCGACAGCGCTTTTTGTGATGGGCTGTGAAAAAGCCGAGCAGTATTGGCGTGATAACCGCGATTTTGAAGCGGTTTTAATCAGAAAAGACAATACTGTTTGCGTAACGAGCGGAATTTACCGTAGCTTTGAGCTTGACGAAAGCTCGGGATCTGTCCTGAAAATAATAGAATAATACAATCCCCCGGACTGTTGCCCGAGGGATTTTCAGATTATTCGAGAGTCGGCGTAAAATTACTTTGCGCCCTTCTCGTAGCTCTCAACCATCTTCTTAACCATCATGCCGCCTACAGAACCGGCCTGTCTTGCGGTGATGTCGCCGTTGTAGCCATTGCCGAGGTTTACGCCTACTTCGTTGGCTGCCTGCTTCTTAAGGCTTTCGAGGTTAGCTTTAGACTGTTTGTTAGACATAGTTATTCTCCTTGATAAAATCATTACTGCAAAGACCTGACATAAAAGCAGAAAAAATGCTTTTTGCCTTTGCGGTATTATTATTTTCAGCCCTCAAAAAAATATTAAAGGGAATTGTTTCTGATTAAGTTAAAAACTGTATTAAAAAAATAATCATATCATATTGAAAAAAAATCATTCATGATGTATAATGTATGTATAGAATAAATTTATATTGGGGTGTATCTGGTGAAACTTATCAAAAAAGTGACCGGCATTATGCTTTGCGTTGCGGTAGTTCTTTCCGCGACAGCCTGCAAGCGCGGCGGATACGGAAAATACGGCGGAACATACGGCTCGTCGTACAGCTCGTCGACTGACGATAGCTTTTTGGACAGCGGCTTATCTGACGACGGGCAGGACAGCGGTCATTTGCCCATAGAAGACGTTGTTGATGATATGTCTGTGTTTGAAATGGTTGAGGATATGAAGATCGGCTGGAATCTCGGCAATACCTTCGATGCCTCCGACTGCACATGGCTTACTGACGAGATGCAGTATGAAAGCGGATGGAACGGCGAAATGACTCGCGAAGAACATATCCAGCTGCTTAAGGACACGGGTTTTAACGCGGTCAGGATCCCCGTATCATGGCATAATCATGTTGACGGAAATTACAAAATAAGCCAGGCGTGGCTTGAAAGGGTAGCACAGGTAGTTGATTGGTGCCTGAGCCGCGATATGTACGTTATCCTCAACATACATCATGACAACAGCCAGCAGTTTATGTATCCGAGCAATCAGTATATTGAGCAGTCAAAAAAATACGTTTCGGAGATATGGAAACAGCTTTCCGAGCGGTTCAAGAACTACAGTCATAAGCTTGTATTTGAGAGCCTTAACGAGCCGCGTCTTGTCGGACATAACAACGAGTGGTGGATAGATCCGTACAGCAATGACTGTAAGGAGGCTGTCTCATGTATAAACGAGTTAAATCAGGTATTTGTTGATACTGTACGCGCTTCGGGCGGAAACAACGCGACGCGCTATCTCATGTGCCCGGGGTATGACGCTTCGTCCGACGGCGCGCTTAACGACGGATATGTTCTTCCGACTGACCCCGTTTCACAAAACCGAAACCGCATAATAGTATCCGTCCACGCGTATGTTCCTTATGATTTCGCGCTTAACGAAAACGGAACAAATTATTGGTCGGCGTCAAATAAGAATGACACCGACGGCGTAACTGTGTTTATGGATAATCTTTACACTAAGTTTGTCTCAAAGGGGACGGCAGTGATAATCGACGAGTTCGGAGCGCGTGACAAAAACGGAAATCTCAGCGCAAGGACCGAGTTTGCCGAGTATTATGTAAAAGCTGCCCGCGAGCACAAGATAACATGCTTCTGGTGGGACAACAACGCGTTTGAATCGGACGGCGAAAACTTCGGGCTTCTTGACCGTGCCTCAAACACCTGGAAATATGAAAGCATAGTCAGCGCGCTTATTGAAAATTCATAACACAATATCAAAACCGTTTAAGAACCCGTGAAAGAGGAAATTCTATGCACCCGATTTTGTTTATTTTAATTCTGAGCTTGATCTGCTCGGCCGTACTGTCGGTTATGATCGGCAATCTATGGCTGTTTTTGTCGATGTTTTTTGGTTTTGTGTTTATCTTTTCAATATTGTTGTGGTTGTTTTTTGCGCTTCTTTCCGCGATTATTCCCAAAGGAAAGTATTACAGCAAGCCGTCAGCGTTTTATCTATGGAACCTTAATCTTGCTTATGCGTTTGTCTGCGGAGGCGCGGGAGCAAAAATCAGGACAAGAGGTCTTGAAAAGCTCCCCGATAAACCGTTTCTGCTTGTGTCAAATCATTTGTCACAGCTTGATAATATGATTCAGAGCCTTGTGCTGAGAAAAAGAAAAATTGCGTTTATCGCAAAAGAACAGCTGTTTAAAATTCCGATAGTCAGGGGCATTATAACTCGCTGCTGTTATATACCGATAGGAAGAAAAAGTACAAAAAGCGACAGACACGCGATAGAGATCGCTGAGGATTATATAAACCGCGGTGTAATGTCAATTGGCGTTTATCCCGAGGGACACCGAAGCAAGGACGGTCAGTTACAGAAATTCCAGGCGGGATGCTTTAAGATAGCGCTTGATACAGGATGTCCTATCGTTGTTTCGGCCGTTATCGGAACAGATGAGGTCCATAAGCGCTTTCCCTTGGGGAGAACCGAGGTGCGCTTTGACATCATAGATGTCATCGACCCGGCTGGCAGAAAGTCTGTCGAGATTTCGGAAGAGATACACGAAATAATAAAAAAATATATTGAGGAGAATAAAAAATGATAGTTTATTACAATCCGCTTGCCGCAAACAAAAAAGGACTTGAATACGCCGAGAAAATAAAGGAGCTTACAGATGAAAAGCTCGAGTTTAAGGACGTCCGCGAGACTCCGTACAGTGAGATACTCAAATCGGAAGAAAAAATCGTTCTGTGCGGCGGAGACGGAACGATAAGCCGTCTTATAAACAGCGTGGATGAAATTCCCGACGACAAAGAGATCTATTATTTCCCCGCGGGTACGGGAAACGATTTCCTGCGCGATATCGGAAAAGACGGGCTTATACTTCTCAATCCCTACATAAAAGACCTGCCCGTCGCGCAGATTAAAGGGAAGACCTACAAAGTCCTCAACGGCATAGGTTACGGAGTTGACGGATATTGCTGCGAACAGGGCGATATTCTCAGAGCAAAGTCCGATAAGCCTGTAAATTATACCGCGATCGCCATAAAGGGAGTTTTGTTTAATTTCAAGCCCGCAAGCGCTGTTATTACCGTCGACGGAAAGAAGTATGAATATAAAAAGGTCTGGCTCGCGCCGACGATGAACGGCAGATACTACGGCGGCGGAATGTGCGTGACTCCCGATCAGGACAGACTTAATCCCGAGCGGAAAATTACCGTAGCGATATGGCACACCGCGGGAAGAATAAAGACATTAACGCGTTTTTCGTCCATTTTTAATGGCGAGCATGTAAAATACACCGATATGTTTGAAACTATCGAGGGATATGACGTAGAGGTCAGATTCGACCGCCCGACGCCGCTTCAGGTAGACGGAGAGACGGTCTCGGGAGTTGAAAGCTATACCATGAAAAGTGCCGCCGTTTCAAAAAATACTGAAAACAAACAAGAAACGACAGTCTGATTATTTATATTGACAAAGGCAGACATTTTGTGTTATAATAACACAATATAGTCTGAATTAAAAGGTGACAGTATGAGTAAAAAAGTCATTAGAGCCGGCGCGCTTATCCTGACCGCGGTTTTGCTGACGGCGGGCTGTACGCGTTCGGAATATAGCCGTGATCCCGGCGGAAACGGTTATTATTCATCAACAGACGGTACAGACAGCGGGAATTTGTCCGATGAAAACTCCTCGTCGGATCCAACTCAGAGTTCGCTTACTCTGGAGCTTAAGAAGAGCGCCTCGTGGAATGAGGGCAGCAATTACTGCGGAACAGTCGAGGTAGTTGTAAAGAACAGCGGCAGTGAAACAAGCGGCTGGAGCGCGAGTTTTATCGTGCCGAGCGGCTTTAGTATTACAACCGGCTGGGGAGCTTCGTTTTCGGTAAACGGTACGACAGTGACCGTAGCCTCCGATTCAAACTCGGTCATACCGCAGAACGGCTCGATAACAGCAGGCTTTAACTTCAGCAGTCCTTCGGATTTTTCTCCGTCTGGCGGCACGGCAAGCGGGAATCAGAACAACTCCGGTTCGTCAGGTTCTTCAGGCGGTCATAATAACGACCAAATACCAAATGAAAATGTTTCCGGAACGGTCGCCGAGCTTCTGGAAAGAGTTCCCGAGGCTAAACAAGGAGATGACTGGCTCCATACCGACGGACGCAGGATACTTGATAAAGACGGCAAAGAGGTATGGATAACAGGAGTGAATTGGTTCGGATACAATACCGGCACAAATACCTTTGACGGTCTCTGGAACAGCCAGCTTGCTCCTACTGTAAAGTCTATCGCAGACCACGGCTTTAATCTTATACGCGTGCCTATCTCCGCTCAGCTTATAAATCAGTGGTCGGCGGGAGAATATCCGCGCGCGAACTATAATAACGCTTACAACACCGAGCTTAACGATATGAACAGCCTTCAGATATTCGATTATTTCCTTAAGCTCGCCGAACAGAACGGCATGAAGGTAATGCCCGACATTCACTCCGCCGAGACCGACGCTTCGGGTCATAACGTAAATCTCTGGTATACGTCTAATGTTTCCGTTGAGGACTATTACCGCGCGCTTGAGTGGATAGCCGAAAGATATAAGGATAATGACACTATAATCGCCATCGACATAAAAAACGAGCCGCACGGAAAGCCGTTTGAAACAAATAAGGCGATATGGAACAATTCCACCGACATAAACAATTGGAAATACACCGCAGAAACAGCCGCAAAGCGTATCCTGGCGAAAAATCCCAATCTGCTGATAATGGTGGAGGGAACGGAGATTTTTCCAATTAACTCGTCAAATATGGACTATCATTCTACCGATGAAAAGGATTATTATTTCAACTGGTGGGGCGGAAATCTCCGCGGAGTTAAGAATTATCCCGTAAATTTGGGACAGTATCAGAATAAGCTTGTTTACTCTCCGCATGATTACGGCCCTACCGTTTACGAACAGCCGTGGTTTAAGAACAGTTACGACTATGACAGTCTTATGAAGGACTGCTGGCACGACAACTGGTTTTACATCTACGAGGATAACACAGCGCCGTTGCTGATAGGCGAGTGGGGAGGCTTTATGCGCGACCCGAACCTTAAGTGGATGACCTGTATGAGACAGCTCATAAAAACATATCATTTAAACCACACGTTCTGGTGTTTCAACGCGAACTCAGGCGACACGGGCGGACTTGTCCTTGACGATTTCAAGACATGGGATACCGAAAAGTACGGATTTGTAAAAGAAGTTCTCTGGCAGGAGGGCGGAAAATTTGTCGGGCTTGACCATGCGATCCCGCTTGGGGAGAACGGGATCACTCTCACAAGCGCCAAGGGTTTATAAACCGGATATTCATAAAAACGGGGAGTTGATAATTTGGGAAGTAAGATCGCGCGGATAACAGGATATATTTTGTGCGGAATAATGCTTGTTCTGTGCATTGTACTGATTTTTGTTTCTTTGGCATTCTCTTCTGAGGAAACTGTAAATATTTTCGGCGCAAACGTTTACGTCGTAGATCAGGAGGACATAGCGACCGCGCCCAAGGGAAGCGCGGTAATTGTAAATCCATGCGCGCCGTATGAGGTAGACGAGGGAAGGCTTGTACTGTATAAAAAGGATGACGGACTTTCGCTCGGTTACGGAAAAGGTTATGAAGTACTTGACGGAGTTTACCGGATGACAGTGCTTGAGAACAATAAAGACGTTGTAATTTCCGAAAGCAGCCTGATAGGCAAAGCGGATTATTGCAGCGAGTTTTTGGGAAGACTTATCGGCTTTATAAAATCGCCGATCGGGGTATTTGTGCTTGCTGTTATTCCGTGCCTGCTTCTGGTCGTTTATGATATTATCCGTGCCGCGGCGCTCAGAAGACCGCTGCCGGAGGTCGTTCCGCAGGTAAAGAACAAAGCGTCCGAGCCGCGTTATTCCGAGCGCGGTATCTCAGTAAACGCCGAGGGGAAAGGAACATACTCCCGCACGGCGGCTGTAAAACCCGCTTCTGCGGCAAATGACGTGTTGTTTACCTACACCGCAAGACAAGCCAGATCTGAAAAGACTTCTGAAAGAAGGAACACACCCATTATACCTCTTACGGATAAGACAGGCGAAAAATCCGAAATTAAGCCGAAGAACGCCGGCACGATGCGCCCTGATACTGTTGCTTCGGAAACGGTGAGGCTGGCGAAGATAAGCGAATCGGAACTTAAGGCAGGTTCTTCTGACAAAAAAGCAGAACCCTTGATTACAACCAAAAGTGATCCGACAGACGACGCGTTTTTTGCACAGACCTCCGTTCCGCATATCCAAAAGAGCGCTTATATGCGAAACACGATGAATAAAAGCGATGAAAGTGAAAAAAATGATGATACGGATGAGGTTGCGCGTCCTCAGAAAACTTCGTCAAAGCGCAGTACTGAGATCATCGCAAATAAACGTGTAGAAGACCTTATGTCGGACGACGACGATATCCGCGATAAAAGCCGCTATAACGACGCCGGTGAGATAGTATCGGGATTTAACAAAAGAGTATAAACCGTTAAATGTCAAGATAAAAGAAAAGGTGATAAAAATGTCAAACCACAGCAGAGCCGAACGGCTCAGCAGAATAGAGCTTCCGAACTACACAAGGGGCGAGGAAATATTCAATATGACCTCGCACATTGTAGGCGGTGCTCTCGGAATAACCGCCACAACGCTCTGCGTAATCATGGCGGCGCTTCACGCGAACGTTTACGGAGTGATAAGCGGCGCGATCTACGGCGGAATGATGATAATCCTCTACTGTATGTCGAGCATCTATCACGGACTAAAGCCAGAGCTGAAAGCCAAAAAGGTTTTCAGGATACTCGACCATTGTGCGATCTATCTGCTTATAGCGGGAACCTACACGCCGTTTACGCTTTGCACTATCCGCGAGGCAAATACGGCGCTCGGCTGGGTATATTTCGGGATACAGTGGGGACTTGCCGCGGCGGGAATTGTATTAAATGCCATAGACATGAAAAAGTTTAAGGTCGTGTCAATGCTTTTGTATCTCGGACTCGGCTGGTGCATTGTGTTTACGATAAACATCGTTCTCGCTTCGATAGGAATAGGCGGACTTGTGTTTTTGCTTACGGGCGGCGTTTCCTACACGATAGGCGCGGTTATTTACGGCGCAGGTAAAAAGCACGCGTATATGCATTCCGTATTCCATTTGTTTGTTGTTGTCGGAAGTCTGCTTCATTTCTTCTGCATTTTGTTTTACGTTATGTAAATTGATTCAAAACCGCTCTTTGCAGAGCGGTTTTTTTGTTGTACAAATTGCACAAAAAAATGCGCGAAATGCGCTCGGTACTTGAAATAATACGTCGTATTATGTATAATAAAAAACAACCGGTTGTGTTTCGATTAACCGAGGAGGTAATACAGACTAAATAAATTTGAAAATGCGCTGTAAAATTTCAGTTTACGTTTTATTACATAAGGAGGACAATTTCATGAAATCAAGGACATTTATCGCGGCAATCCTCTCGGCGGCTCTTGCTGTCACGCTTTGCGGCTGCGATAAAAACGGCATAAATATATTCGGCGTTAAAGACGAAGAACTTTATGAGTACGAGGAAACCGACGGCGGAGTGGCGATTACAAAATACCTCGGCGACAGCGAAAAAATCGTGATACCGAAAGAGCTGGACGGAAAGCCGGTAGTTAAATTATACGACACTTTTAATATTGACAAAAAAGAGATGGTCACGACGGATGTTTCCGATAACGCGTACTCGGTCACATTTGAACACGTTTCCAATATTAAGAGCGTAACTATCCCCGATACTGTGACGGAGATTGGCCCTTGGGCTTTTGCAGGCTGTATAAGCCTTGAAAGTGTGAACATCCCGGACAGTGTCACTAAGATAGGCTCTTACGCGTTTTATCAGTGTGAAAAACTTGAAGGCATGACTATTCCCGACAGAGTGGTGGAGATCGGTGCCAGCGCTTTTGACGGCTGTACAAGCCTTAAAAGCGTAAATATTCCCGACGGTGTGACGGAGATAAGCGACAGTTCTTTCAGAGGCTGTAAAAGCCTGACCAGCATAACTATCCCTGTTGGAGTAACGAAAATCGGCAGCATGGCTTTTCGCAGCTGCGAAAATCTTACAAGCATAATAATTCCCTACGGCGTAACGGAGATAGACAGTAGTGCTTTCAGCTTCTGCAAAAGTCTGACCAGCATAACTATACCCGACAGTGTGACAGAAATCAGCAATGGTGCTTTCCAATTCTGCACAAGTCTTAAAAGCGTATCTCTCTCAGGCAACCTGATTACAATAGACAATATGGCTTTCATATTCTGTGAAAGCCTTACAAACGTAACAATACCCGACAGTGTGACCGAGCTTGGAAGTGCTGTTTTTGACAGCTGTTTTAGCCTTGAGAGCATATATTTCAAGCAGAAAGAATACAATTTAAACGATATATATAATGCCGTAAATTATTCTTTTGATGAAAACGGTTTGTGTATTGTCGATAATGTTGTTATAGATTGTCTTGACAACGCCGAAACCGTTGTTATCCCGGACGGTGTGACCTCAATAGGCACTTCAGCTTTCAGAGGCTGTGAAAAGCTTTCGGACATAACTATCCCGAACAGTGTGACCTCAATAGATTCCTCAGCTTTCAGCGGTTGTGAAAAGCTTTCCGGCATAACTATCCCCAACAGTGTTACCGAGATCGGCAAAGGCGCTTTCGGTAGGTGTAGGAGCCTTACGAGCGTAACAATTCCCGACAGCGTGACAGAGCTTGGAGAGCAAGTTTTCTTCGGCTGTGAAAAACTGAAAAATGCGACGCTGCCCAATGGTATTGAAGAGATAGGACTTGAATTTTTCAATAATTGCGAAAGCCTTGAGAGTATAGTTATTCCCGACAGCGTTGCCCGTATTGGCGAGGGGGCTTTCCAAGGCTGTACGGGACTTAAAAGCGTTGAATTTCCCGATAGTCTTGTTAAGATAGGCGTTCAGGCGTTTGAAGGCTGTACGAGCCTTACAAGCATAACGCTGCCGGACGGCGTTATCTCGGTGGGCGACAGTGCGTTTGAAAACTGCGAAGGTCTTACAAGCGTTACATTCCCGGACAGTCTGACCGCAATAGGCGAAACGACCTTTTTCAACTGCAAAAGTCTAACAAACGTAAATATTCCGGACGGTGTTATTTCTATCGGCATTAGCGCCTTTGAAAACTGCCAAAGCCTTACAAATGTGGAGATCCCCGAAAGCGTAACCCAAATAGGGCTTTGGGCTTTCAATAAATGTCAGAACCTCACCGCATCCTACAAAGGCAAAACCTACGATTACGGTCATATCGACGATTTGTATAAAGCAATAAACGGAAATTAAAAATTGACCCCCACTCATATGAGTGAGGGTCATTACTGTAATGTTTTACACGGTCTGTTCGTGCTTTTCAAGATTGGAAAGCGCCCCGAGAATAGTCTGCTCCTGAGCCTCTTTTCCGAACTTGTCGATTTCCGCCTTGTTTTTTTCTCCGTGAGTAACACAGCCCGCGCCGCCTATACAGCCGCCTATGCAAGCCATACCCTCGATAAAATTGGCGTCAAGCATATTCTTGCTTTTCTTCAAAAGAGCAACCTTGCATTCTTCGATTCCGTTGCAGACGCTTGGCTTAAGCTCGATATTGAGATTTTGCTCCTTGACCGCTTCTTCGACGGCGGCAGTAAGACCGCCGCTTCTTGCAAACATTCTGCCGTAATATGAAGCTCCGTCGAGAGGTTCCTCCTCAAGCGTGGTTATATCAAGATCATCACGGCTGTCAAACAGCGCCTGAAGCTCCTCAAATGTCATTACCGCGTCAACATACGGCTTTACGTCGTCCCTCTGAGCCTCGGTTTTCTTTGCCGTGCACGGACCTATAAACACGACCTTTGCCTTATCGTCCGATTTCTTGATAAACCTTGCGATAGCCGCCATAGGAGAAGGATTGTGCGATATCATACCGACCATATCCGGAAATTCATGGTGGATAAATCCAACGAAAGCAGGGCAGCACGAGCTTGTCAGAAATCCCTTTTCAGCAAGCTCAGCGGATTCGGACTGTGCAACGATATCCGCACCGAGCGCTACCTCAACGACAGAGTGGAATCCAAGCGCGGTAAGTCCCGCGACGACCTGTCCCGGCTTTACATAGCTGAACTGGCTGACAAACGCGGGAGCAATTACCGCGTAGACCCTGTCGCCGCGCTCCACGCTCTTTTTCAGCATGTCCACAACGTTTATTATGTACGATTTGTCCATTATCGCCCCGAACGGACACATATAAACGCACGCTCCGCAGGAAATACACTTCGAGTTGTCTATCTCCGCAGAACGGTTTTCGTCCATTGTTATCGCCTTGACCTTGCAGGCGCTCTGACATGGGCGCTTTCTGCTGACAATGGCGGTGTACGGGCAGACCTTCGCGCAGGCTCCGCACTCCTTGCATTTCGACTTGTCTATCTGTGCCTCGTGGTTTTGATTGAACGAGATAGCCCCGAATCTGCACGCGTCCTCGCAGTGGTGAGCAAGACAGCCTCTGCACGCGTTTGTAACTTCAAATCCGCCCACAGGACACTCGTCGCACGCAGTGTTAATTACCTCTATAACGTTCGGGTTTTCTTTACTGCCTCCGGTCGCGATCTTAACTCGCTCAGCAAGTATCGCGCGCTCCTTGTAGACGCAACAGCGCATAGTCGGAGTATTTGTCGGAACGATTATTTTCGGGATATCCAGCAGGTTTTCATATAATGTTCCTTGCCATGCCTGATGCGCGACCTCTCTCAAAACCTTGTATTTAAGGTACTGAACCTTGGTATCAAATCTCTTCATATTAAATCCTCGTTAAACTGATCAAACAACATTAGCCCACTTCAACAGAAAATCATGCTCTTCGGGCTTTTCGAGCGAAAGACGTGCTGCCGCGATTATCGGCATCCACCTCTGAACATACCTTTTATCTATCCCGCCCTTTTCACAGAACAGCTCAAGATAACGCTCTGCTGTCTCTTCGCCCCACGACATACAGATCGTAAGATAACTCCACGCCGCGTCGCCCGAGGCATTTCCTTGGGACACCTGAGACCAGTCGACTATGTACGGCGTCCCGTCGTCGGTGATTATGATATTTGAAGGGCAGAAATCCCCGTGACATATCTTGTCATGTTTCGGCATTCCCTCAAGTCTCGCGTGAAGGTCAAAGCGCGTTGTCGCTTCTATCTCCGAGCCGCATATCTCGCGGTGAAGCTTATCTCTCAGCTTGATGAGAAGATTGTTGTTTTTTGAGTGGACCTCAGTCTGCAGGTCTACCAGCAGATTGATATGCTCCTCGCGTTTTTCGGGAAACTCCTTCATAAGCGCCGAAAGCGTTTTTCCCTCAATAAATTCCGAAACAATGGACCACTGTCCGTTTATCTCGGTAACGTCAAGAATTTTCGGTATTCTAAGCCCCGTTTCCTCAACTCTCGACTGGCTGAGCGCCTCGTTAAGCACATCCGACTTTGTAAATCCGCTGCCAAAGCCTTTTATGCATTTGTCTCCCTCGCGGTAGACGGTTTTCGCCTGTCTTTCCGCTATAATGTTGTTATTGTTTTCCATATACAGCCCCCTTTTACATATTTTAATTATACAATCTTTTTTATCTTTCGTCAATATGTAAATTCATAAAATTTTTACGCGTCAAATTCAGACTGTATCACATATAAACAGAAGATGTTTTGTGCAGAACATATATAATTTTTATATAATAAAATATATTTTTAGTCATTAAGCCGATTGTGTTAAACTGCTTTTTTATGGTAAAATGATTTTAAAAGCAGCGGATATTGTATTGGAGGCAATTATATGAGGTTGAGAAAAATTGGCGCTGCGGCGCTGATTGCTTTAACCGCGGTTACACTTTGCGGGTGCGGCAGTTTTTCAAGATGGCTCGATTCCTTGTGGAATGATTCTGACAGTTCATATGAAGATTATAACGACAGTAACGGTTCCGGCAGCAATTCCAACAGCAAACCAGATATTTATCCCTACGATAGTTCCGAAAACAGCACCGATAATCATCCCTACGATAGTTCCGAAAACAGCACCGATAATTATCCCTATGATAGTTCCGATAGCAGCACCAATTATTATCCCGACAGCAATTCCAATAATACCATTAATGATAATGACGCATTGGAAATAGTAAATAATACCGTTGTCGGCTGTCGGAAAGACGCGAGCCAAGTTGTTATTCCCGACGGCGTGACTGCGATCGACAATAACGCTTTCTACGGCTGTTATAATCTTACAAGCATTACGATCCCCGATGGCGTAAAAACAATCGGCGACAGCGCGTTTGAAAGCTGCTCAAGGCTTTCAAGCGTAAAACTTTCTGAAGGTGTGATCTCAATCAGCAATTCTGCTTTTCGGTACTGCAAAAGCCTTAAAAGCATAACGATTCCCAACAGCGTTACCGTGATCGGCAATTATGCTTTTCAGCACTGTGAAAGCCTTGAAAGCGTAACAATTCCCGCCGGCGTGACCTCCATCGGCAATATGGCTTTTCAATTCTGCGAAAGTCTTGAAAGCATAGCACTCCCCGATAGTGTCGATTCAATCGGTGAATATGCTTTCAGTGCGTGTACGGGTATTAAAAGCATAACGCTCCCAAATCGTGTTACTTTGATCAGCAAGGGTACATTCGGAGAATGCGAAAACCTTACAAGTATAAATCTCGGCAACAGCGTTACAAAAATTGGCGATGCTGCTTTTTTCGGATGTAAGAACCTTAAAAATATAACAATTCCCGACAGCGTGACTTCAATCGGCTGGGAAGCTTTTTTTAAATGCACAAGCCTTACAAATATTACAATTCCCGATAGCGTTATGTCGATTGACCATTCTGCTTTCCATGAATGCCAAAGCATTACAAGTATAATGTATAGGGGCAAAACCTATACATATAATGAATGGCTAAAACTGTATGGTTAAAATTCAGCCCCGCTCATTAGGGCGCGTGCGATATAGAAGTATCGCACGATTCGAGTCACAACCTTTGACAACGTTTCACGCGTGAAACGTATTGCCAAAGGCGGCTCGCCTTCGAGCGGGGTTTTTTACTGTTCAATTGGATCTTTTCTCGGCTCGTCTGTTGTTATGTAACCAAATAGCCTATCATTCTCACAATAAACGCCATTACCCACGCAATCGCGCATTGCCCGATAACAACACCCGCCGCCCATTTTCCGCCGAGCTCGCGCCTTACTGATGATATCGCCGCAACGCATGGCGTGTAAAGCAGGCAGAAAGTCAGAAGCGCGGCGGAGTCTGCCGCGGAGAGCAGGGCGGTGAGCGCCTCAGTGTTTCCAAACAATACCGAAACCGAAGATACAACGCTCTCCTTAGCCATAAATCCGGCGATAAGCGACGTGCATATCCTCCAGTCGCCAAAGCCGAGCGGCTTGAAGATAGGAGCAATAAAGCCCGCTATTCCCGCAAGCATACTTTCCTGAGAGGATTCTACCAATGTGAATTTGTAGTTGAAATTCTCAAAAAACCAGATCACTATAGTCGCGATAAAAATCACCGTAAAGGCGCGCTGTAAAAAATCTTTTGCTTTATCCCATAAAAGCATCGCGACATTTTTCGCTCCCGGCATTCTGTAGTTAGGAAGTTCCATTACAAACGGCACAGCCTCTCCGCGAAAAGCGGTTTTCCGTGAGATAAGCGCGACAATAATTCCCGTAAGGATACCGCCGAAATACAGCGCTATCATGACCAGTCCCGCAATATCGGGGAAGAATGCCGCCGCGAAAAAGCTGTATATCGGCAGCTTTGCCGAGCAGCTCATAAACGGGGTAAGCATTACCGTCATTTTTCTGTCGCGCTCGGAGGGAAGAGTTCTCGATGCCATAATGCCCGGAACCGTACAGCCGAAGCCTATCAGCATCGGCACAATGCTTCTTCCCGAAAGTCCGATCTTTCTCAGCAGCTTATCCATTACAAACGCAACTCTCGCCATATAACCGCTGTCCTCAAGCAGCGATAAAAAGAAGAACAACACAACTATCAGCGGCAGAAAGCTGAGCATACTTCCCACGCCCGCAAACACTCCGTCAATAACCAGCGAGTGAAGCACGGCGTTTACATTCATTGAGGTAAGAGCTCTGTCCGTAAGCTCCGAAAGCGCTTCTATCCCGACTTCGAGCCAATCCTGCAAAAACGCGCCGATTACGTTGAAGGTAAGGAAGAAGATCGCCGACATGATAAGTATGAACGAAGGAATAGCCGTGTATTTGCCCGTAAGTATCTTGTCAATTTTCTTGCTTCGCTCGCGCTCTCGGCTTTCGCGCGGTTTTACAACCGAAGCTTTTACAAGTCTTTTAATGAAGGTAAACCGCATATCCGCAATTGCCGCGCTTCGGTCAAGTCCTCTTTCTTCCTCCATCTGACAAACAATATGCTCGATCATTTCTTTTTCGTTCTGACTAAGATCAAGCGCGTTTTCGATCAGCTTGTCGCCCTCTACGATTTTGTTTGCGGCAAATCTCAGAGGAATACCAGCCGCTATCGCGTGATCCTCGATAAGCTCCATTATTCCGTGCAGACAGCGGTGGACCGCGCCGCCGTTGTCGTTCTTGTCGCAAAAGTCGATCCTTCCGGGGCGCTCCTGATATCTCGCGACGTGAAGCGCGTGGTTTACAAGTTCTCCTATGCCTTCGTTCTTTGACGCGGATATCGGAACAACGGGTATGCCCAGCATATCCTCAAGCTCGTTTATCAGTACCGCGCCGCCGTTTTCCCGCATCTCATCCATCATATTGAGTGCCAGAACCATCGGCACATCAAGCTCCATAAGCTGCATAGTAAGATAAAGATTGCGCTCGATATTTGTCGCGTCGACAATATTTATGATGCCCTTGGGCTTATCGTTTATGATAAATTCGCGAGTTACGATCTCCTCGCTCGTATACGGAGACATCGAGTATATTCCCGGAAGGTCGGTCACAAGCGTGTCGGGGTGTTTTTTTATCACGCCGTCCTTTCTGTCAACAGTAACTCCGGGGAAATTCCCGACGTGACGGTTAGAACCCGTAAGCTGGTTAAACAGCGTGGTTTTTCCGCAGTTCTGATTTCCCGCCAGAGCGAAGGTAAGCGTCGTGCCTTTCGGAAGCGGGTTTTCGTCTGCCTTGACATGATATTTTCCGCCCTCTCCCAAGCCGGGGTGAGCTTTTTTGCGCTTTGCCTCATTTGAAACGATAGGAGTTTTTTTTTCTGTTTCAAGCGGCTCTATAAGAATCTTTTCCGCGTCCGAAAGTCTGAGAGTAAGCTCGTAGTCGTGTATACGAAACTCAGCGGGGTCTCCCATAGGCGCGAATTTTACCAATGTAATTTCCGTTCCGGGTATCACTCCCATGTCCAGAAAATGTTGTCTTAAAGAACCTTCGCCGCCTGTTTTTGTAATAACGGCGCTTTTTCCGACACCAAGCTCTTTTAATGTCATATATTTTCTCCTTGCAGTTAGTCTGCACTAATTAAATGCAATAATATTATACATTCATTTTAATATTTTGTCAAGTATTTTTAACAAAACATTTTTCAATAATAAGCATCATTACTTGACAAATACCGCAAAAACTTGTATAATGAAACAAATCGGATTATAACAGCAGTTGGGAGGTAATTATGGACAACAAAAACAGACCTCATTCCCGAGATAAAAATGTCAGCGGGGAAGGCAAAGGAGTAAACCGCCGAGGAAGCGGACTCGGCACCGGGAGAGCAGGCTCGAAGGACTACGGCTCTTCTTCGGGCAGCTACGGCAATTCGGGAAGGACCACATTGCCTTCAGGCGGAGGCAGTGTTAAAAGAGCGGCAGTCGGCGGAGGCGCGGGCGGAGTTCTGGCAATCATCATAATAGTGCTTGTGCTTTTGACTAACAATGGTTCTTGCGGTAATCTTCTCGGCAGCATTCCGAGCGAGCCTTATGACAGCGTCGGTATAAGTTCGGGCGGAGATATAAACAATAACGTCGCGGCGGGCTCGCGCGAAAAAAGAACGCAGATATTAGGCGGAAGCCGCGATGTCGTTACGCTTATGGTTTATATGTGCGGAACGGACCTTGAGAGCAAATACGGAATGGCTACCGCGGATATGCAGGAAATGCTTGCTTCAAGCAACAACTTCGGCGATAATTTCAACGTCATCGTCTATACGGGCGGCTGCAAGAGCTGGAAAAGCAGTGATATAAGCACCTCCGTAAATCAGATATACTCCATTAAAAACGGAAAGCGAACGCTTTTAAAGAGCGACGGAAGCAAGTCTATGACTGACCCGAATACACTCTCCGGGTTTATTAAATACTGTGCGTCAAATTATCCCGCGAACCGAAACGAGCTTATCCTCTGGGATCATGGCGGCGGCTCGGTCAGCGGCTACGGATATGATGAAAAATATTCTTCAAAGGGTTCTATGAGCCTTGCGGGAATCGACAGCGCGCTTAAAGCGGGCGGTGTTTCGTTTGATTTTATCGGCTTTGACGCGTGTCTTATGGCTACCGCGGAAAACGCGCTTATGCTCGATAAATACGCTGATTATCTCATCGCCTCCGAAGAAACCGAGCCGGGAATAGGCTGGTACTATACAAATTGGCTAAACGCCTTCGCAAAGAACACATCACAGTCAACTCTTGATATCGGAAAAAATATCGTAGATGATTTTATCACTAAGTGCGCAAGCGAGTGCCGAGGGCAGAAAACGACCCTTTCGGTCATTGACCTCGCTGAGTTCGCTCATACGGTTCCGGACAAGCTGATAGATTTCTCAAAATCAGTAAGCAACAAGATCTCCCAGAACCAGTATAAAGATGTTTCTGACGCGCGCTATAATACAAGAGAGTTTGCTGTAAGCTCTAAGATCGATCAAGTCGATCTTGTAAACCTCGCGGATAACATGAATACCGCAGAGGGACGAGCTTTAAGCTCGGTAATAAAGGGAGCGGTAAAATATAACCGCACATCTTCGAATATGACCAACGCTTACGGAGTCTCAATTTATTTTCCATATAACAAAACCTCTTATGTCGATAAAGCCTGCGATACCTACGAGCTTATCGGAATGGACGATGAATACGCAAACTGCATAAAGAAATTCGCTCAGCTTGAAACAAGCGGACAGATCGCAGCGGGCGGAAGCTCTGCGCCGTTTTCCTCGCTGTTCGGACTGAGCAGTCCCACAGGCTCTTCCGGAAGCGCCGATATAATCACAAGCCTTATCGGAGCGTTTCTCAGTTCTTCTGACAAATCAATAGACGGGCTTGACAGTTCAAATACTGGCTTTATGCAGGGTCAGGATTTGGACAGCGCTGTACAATATCTTGCGGAAAACTATCTTGACGCGTCACAGCTTGTCTGGAAAAAGACAGACGGAAAATATATATTGGAGCTGTCCGATGAGCAATGGTCGCTTGTACACGGTCTGGATCTGAATATGTTCTACGCTGACGGTGACGGTTATGTCGATATGGGTATAGACAATGTCTTCTCATTTG